>NC_013960.1:1311666-1639583 GCF_000024725.1 Nitrosococcus halophilus Nc 4
GCGGGAGGAGTTTTATCAGACACAATATGGTCTTTTGAAAAGCCGCAGTTTGGCCAAGCGAGTCTTTGAGAAGCTGAGCTTGGCGCGGCATCCGGTGTTTGCCGCCGACCAGGATCCTTCCCTTTTGGGCAGATTAAAGTCTTTTTTAAAGAATCTCTGGATGGAGCAAGCCCCTAGTGCAGCAGGTGGGACAGAAAAACTTATTGATCAATTTCAAGAAGGACTAATGGTCGATCCGGTCAAAAACTCCCGACTGGTGAAAGTCTATTATGACAGCCCGGATCCGAAACTATCCGCCCAGGTGGTTAAAACTTTGGCTCAGGTTTTTATCAGCGCCAATTTGGAGCGCCGTTACGATGCCACTGCCCACGCCCGTGGCTTTCTGAAAGACCGACTCCTGCAAGCTAAAGCCCGCTTAGAGGAGACCGAGCAAAAACTGGTGGAATATGCCAATAACCATGACATTATCAATTTTGATGAAAGCCAACCGCTCGTTGCTCAAGAGTTAGAAGACGCGAGCGCCTCCCTTGCTGCCGCTCAAGAAGAGCGGGCCAAGAGCGAAGCCCTTTACCAGCAGATGCAAAAAACCGCCTCCCAGGGATTACCCCAGGTTTTGCAAAGCTCGATGATACAGCTACTCAAGGAAAGTTTGGCCAAGTTAGAGGGTGAATATGGGGAAAATCTTCTTGTTTATAAGCCCGATTATCCCAAGATGAAGCAGCTACGGGAACAAATGGACAAGCTGCAAGCAAAAATCGACGAGGAGGTGGATAATGTGCGGGCTGCCATTCGGTCAAACTATGAGGCGGCTATGGCCCTGGAAAGTTTGCTGGCAGAAAGGGTAAAAGCTGCAAAAGAGGAAATTAAAGATCTCGCTCAACGGAGTATTCAGTATCAGGTGCTGGCGCGGGAAACTGATACGAGCCGCCAGCTCTACGAAGGGCTGCTGCAACGCTATAAAGAAATCGGCGTGGCCGGCGGAGTGGGATTGAACAATATCTCAGTGGTGGATCCGGTCAAGATTCCCTTGGAGCCCCATAAGCCTAGTCTTAAACTCAACGCCTTGTTGTCTATGATTCTCGGTCTTTTCGGTGGCATTGGTCTAGCTTTTCTGTTTGAGCATTTAGACGATACCTTGAAACAATCAGAAGAGATGGAACGAATTCTGGAATTACCCACCTTGGGGCTAATCCCCTTATTCAATAACCCAAATAAAGCCCTTTCAAGGGGGACTGCACTGGCCTTGGTGAGCACTGAAGATAAGCGCTCGGCTTTTGCAGAGGCCTACCGTTCCGTGCGGACTGCATTGCAGTTTTCCACCCCTAAAGGAGCTCCCAAGAGTCTATTGGTGGTAAGTGCTGGCAAGGGGGAGGGAAAAAGCACTACGGCTGCCAGCCTAGCCATTCACTTTGCCCAGGCAGGGGAAAAAGTCCTATTAGTGGATGCGGATTTGCGCAATCCTTCCTTGCACCGTGTCCTAGAAGCAGACAATAGTTTGGGGTTGACTCACCATTTGGCCGGGGAAGCCACGCCGGTGGAAATTAGCCAGCCCACTACGGTTCCCAACCTCTTTCTTATTACCGCTGGACCCCTACCTCCGGATCCTGCAGGGTTGCTAGGGAGCGCCAAGATGATGTCCTTGCTCTCCACAGCAAAGGAAAAGTTTGATCATGTAATCTTGGATGGGCCGCCGGTGCTAGGACTTGCCGATGCGCTGATACTGGGTAATCTCGTGGAAGGAGCCTTGTTTGTGGTTTCGGCGGGAGGTACTCGGCGTACTTTTGCGCAGGGAGCAATCAAGCGGTTAAAGATGGGGCAGATCCTTATTCTAGGCGGCGTTTTAACCAAATTTGACAATCGCAATCATGGTCATGGCTATGATTACTATTATTATAGTGATGATTCCATGCCTTCCTTACCAGATCAGAAAGTTGCCTAATTAATTTCCCAGCTCGGAGCAGACAGTGGTTGCTACCCGATCCCCGGGAAAGGATTCCTTCAAGCAAGCAATACGCTGGCTTGCAATAACCGGGGTGGGGCTCTTCCTGGCATGGCGCATATTGCTGCTTGGCATAGGGGAGCACTATGCTTCCCGCGACCCGGAGCAAGCGCTGGCCTGGGATGCCCGGCACCCTCTAGCTCTGCGCAATCAGGCTGCTCGCCTACTGGAAAGCGCACCGGAGCAGGCTGGCCACCTACTGCAGGAAACCCTGCGACAAAATCCTAGCGATGCTAGGGCTTATGCCATGTTGGCCCTCCTTCGGGAAAGGGCAGGTCATTTGGCAGTCGCCCAGCAACTGATGGAGCAGGCTTCCGCTCTGGGACCTAGGCTGTGGCCGGTCCAATTGGAAGCTGCCGGCTTTTGGCTGAGGCAGCGGCGCTTGGACCAAGCCATCCAAAGTTGGGATACCGCTTTGCAGATGCGAGCAAGCCTTTCTGAAGAGATTTTTCCTCTATTGCTTAGGATTGCCGAGCGCCCTGGATTGCGCCCGAGCTTTTTTCCTCTGGCCCGTACCTCCCCTTCTTGGTGGCCGAACTTTTTTGCTTATGTCGCAGTTAATGCAGAGCAGTTGGCGACTGTGCGTGCTTTATACGATGCCAAAGGCGAGCGTAGTCCTTCCGCTCAAGAACGGCAATCATTTGTTTCTCGACTGCAATGGGAAGGACAGTGGATGGAGGCTTACTTTACCTGGGTGAATGCCCTGGATAAGGTCGAGGTACAGGCCCCCGGCAATCTTTTCAATGGTCATTTCGAGCGGCCTCTGGCGAATGAAGGCTTTGGTTGGCATTTTAGCCAGCCGCGGGGGGTCGAGATTGATACCGTCTCCACCTCGGGGATGGAGGGGGAGCAGGCTTTGCGGGTTGCGTTCTTCGGCCAACGGGTTCGTTTCAAGCACCTGTTTCAGCCGCTCTTATTATCCCCGGGAGCTTATCAACTGAGAGGGAATGTCCGGCTGGATAATTTAGAAACCACCCTAGGTTTACGATGGACTGTCTATTGTCTCGCCCCTGCTCAGCAGCAGCTTGCTGCCAGCGAGCGCTTGGCAGGTGCCAGCCTTTGGCGTCGATTTAGCTTCTCTTTTGAAGTGCCTACGGAAGATTGTAGCGTGCAATTGCTAGGTTTAGAGCTGCTAGGACGAGCACCTGCTGATTTTGAGGTGCGGGGAACGGCCTGGTTTGATTCCTTGGCTATCGAACCGGTAATGGAAGCCCATTCTGTACCAGTAAAACCTGAATAGAGGATTGGAGTGCGAGCAGGCTAATATCGTCTGCTTGTGATCCTAGGAGTCCCCTGGCTTTGGTTGGGGGAGGATGTTAAACGCTAAAAGTAAAGAGAAACATTATGAAAGGTATTATGAAACCTATTCCTATCATGGTAATAGGATTAGGGTTGAGCTTCTCAGCCCCGTCTTTTGGTTTTGGTGGTGTGTGGGTGACGCAGGGAGTGCAATTAGCCAGTCCGGATAGGCCCGATAGGCCCGATAGGCCCGATAGGCCCGATAGGCCCGATAGGCCCGATAGGCCCGATAGGCCCGATAGGCACAGTAGGTATGATAGACCTGACAGGCCCGAGAGACCCGAAAGACCTGAAAGACCCGAGAGGCCATGGAGGTTAGGCCAGGTGATCCATATAGGTCAGATCATTCAGATAAGCCAGGTAAGCCAGGGAGGACAGGGAGACCAGATAGTCCAGATAAACCAAGGCAAATAGGCCTAGTTTAAGAATCATTTTAGAACGAGGTAATAACTGTCTTTAGGATAGGGGATGGTGAAGAAAAATAATCCAGCCATAAAGAGCAACTATCCAGTGTCCGCCATGGATGAAAAGCAAAGCCCGGGGATAATATTGGCAGTGGTTTTCCTGTTTGCGCCCCTTTTCTGGGCGGGGAACGGGCCGCTACCTCTCATTGCCCTGGAGTTAGCAGGCTTAGTCCTGCTCGCTTTATGGTGGGCTCACTCCCAAGGACAAAAAAAGTTAAGTATTGCTGAGAATGTCCTTGTGGGTGGAATTTTGCTCTTCCCCTTATTCCAGTTAATCCCTTTGCCCCCGGTGTTTTGGGCTGAGTCTCTCCCCGGGCGCGCGTTTTACGCCGAGGCCCTTCGCGAAGCCCTGGGGGAGCGCTCTTTTTCTGAAGCATGGCGCCCTGTGGCCCTTATTCCTCGCCATGCGGAAGCCGCCTGGCTGGCTCTACTTCCCCCCGTCGGGGTTTTTTTAGTTGCTCGGAGTTTGTCTCACCAGCAGCTTCAAAGGCTGGTCTACCTGTTCTTGGGTATTGCAGTATTCCAGGCGGTATTAGGATTGATTCAATTCGGTGCAGGCTCGGAGAGTGTTTTCCGCTTGGGGAATGAGCATTATAGGAACAGTGCAGTAGGCACCTATGTGAATCGTAACCATCTAGCGGGTCTGTTGGAAATGGCGTTGCCGGTAGTTTTGGCGCTGCTTATCGCAACAGTAGGCCAACCTTTCGAGCTATCACATCGTCGCGGAGGGTGGCGTCAGCGCCTTTTGACCTGGGGTAGCCGGCAGGGCAGCCGCTCCATGTTGTACGCTGGGATGGCTTTGGTGATCTTGTTGGGGATGGTATTTACTCGTTCTCGAGCCGGGATTTTGTTGGCGATGGTGGGACTCTTCCTGAGTTTTTGGGTTTTTGCGTGGAAGCTTGGTGGCCGAAAGGTGTATGGCACGGTCGGGGTGCTCACTTTTGCCGGAGCGGTGCTGGCTCTAGAGATAGGACTTGCCCCTATCTTCAAGCGTTTTGCAGCTTTGGATGATCCCATGCAAGAAGGTCGCTGGGCGATTTTTGCTGGAACCCTGCGCGCCATCGGCGAGTTTTTCCCCTTTGGGAGCGGCAGTGGGAGTTTCGCGGAAGTATTCCAACGTTTTCAGCCCGTGGATTTTCTCGGTGGATTCGTCCATCGTGCCCATAATGATTATCTGGAATGGCTCTTGGTGGGAGGATTGCCGGCTGCTGTATTGATAGTCGCTACGCTCTTGCTCTATTTTCGGCAGTGGATAAAAGTTTGGCGTGGAAAACAGGCTTCTAAATTTTATTTTATTCAGATAGGCGCGGGGGTAGGATTGTTCTTGCTGCTGCTCCATACTCTAGTAGATTTTAATCTCCACATTCCAGCTAATGGGATTTTCTTTGCTTTCCTCTTAGGGGTTTTTTTCCATCCCTTGAAGGTGCCGCGACGCAGTCAGCAAAAAAAGCAAATTTCACCAATTACAAAATATAATCCACCGGAACCTCGGAAAATACCTCCAGAGAACCGGACAAATCCTTTTGTCCATTAAAGGCAAGCGTGGCCTGCAGCCGTGAGCAGGATGAAATTAATCACGCTCTAGAAAGCTCTTCACCTCTAACTATTAGCTGCGGCGCTATGCTTCCCCGTTGTCAAAAAAACTTATCACCGCTTTGTTTCGTTATAGCTAGCTGGGTTTGTCGGCCTAAGGTTCGTGTCATTCGGTATCCAGGATTTAGGGGTTTTACACTTAAATGAGCCAAATAAACATAGAGGATTGTCTTAGGGAGCACCGGCGCGCAGTGGATGCCGTTGCCGCTATGGGCAGTGAAATAGCCGCCGCAGCAGAGATGTTAAAGCGCACTTTCAAGAGCAGGGGAAGAGTATTTATCTGTGGTAATGGTGGTTCCGCAGCCGACGCCCAACATTTTGCTGCCGAACTCACCGGTCGTTTTAATCGAGACCGGAAAGGATATCCGGTTGTGGCGCTAACCACGGATACATCCGCACTTACCGCTATTGGTAACGACTATGGTTTTGAGCGCGTATTTGCGCGACAACTAGAAGCCTTAGCTGGCGCTGGCGATCTACTCATAGTCATTAGCACCTCAGGTAATTCTCCAAACATAGTGCGTGCTATGGAGGCGGCCCGGGCATGCAGTCTTTCTACTATCGGTCTCTTTGGGCGCGATGGCGGCGAGCTGGCCGGACGCGTGGATCTCTCTCTGGTGGTACCGGTCCAATCGACGGCGCGCATCCAAGAAGCCCATATTATCATCCTCCATTTGTTGTGCGAGTCTTTTGAGATTTAGCCATGAAGATCGAATTTCCGGATTTCAGCAAGTGTCGTGTCCTTGTAGTTGGTGACGTCATGCTCGACCGGTACTGGCATGGCGGGACCTCGCGCATTTCTCCCGAGGCACCGGTGCCGGTTGTGTGTGTGAAGGACATGGAAGAGCGGCCGGGGGGTGCGGCTAATGTGGCCCTCAATTTATCGGCTTTGGGCTTGGAGCCGCTCCTTATGGGTTTGGTTGGGGATGATGTTGCTGCAGATACCCTTACTGAGAAGTTGGAGGCGGCGGGGGTGAGTTGCGGTTTCCACCGCGTCGGGGGAATAGCGACAACGGCTAAATTACGGGTGCTAAGTAGCCATCAGCAACTTATCCGCCTGGATTTCGATTCACCGTTTCCGCGGGCCGCCGCCGATGCTATAACCGAACTGTTCTATTCTGCTCTAAGGAAAGTAGAGGTAGTGGTTTTCTCCGACTATGGAAAGGGAACGTTGAGCGCAGTAAGTGACTTAATCGCAGCAGCTCAAACGGCCGGCAAATGGATACTGGTCGATCCGAAGGGCCGCGATTTCTCGATTTATCGGGGCGCCAATTTGCTGACTCCAAACCTAGCCGAATTCGAAGCAGTGGTGGGACGCTGTCCTGATGAAGCAAGCTTATCCCAGCGAGGCAGGGAATTGGTGGGCCATCTTGGTTTGACCGGGTTACTGATCACTCGAGGAGAGCAGGGCATGACTCTGATCCCCGCAGCCGGGGCAGAGTTGCACTTACCTACACAAGCGCGTGAAGTCTTTGATGTTACCGGAGCTGGCGACACCGTCATCGCGGTGCTGGCGGCGGGTTTGGCGGCAGGGCTTTGCCTTGAAAAGGCCATTGCTCTCAGTAATGTTGCTGCAGGGCTGGTGGTTGGCAAGCTTGGCACTGCGGTGGTGAGTCCCTCCGAACTTCGCCAAGCGTTTATGGTTGAGGCGGAATCTGGAAAAGGGATTTTGAATGAAGAGCAGTTGCTTTTGGCGGTGGCAGATGCCCGTGCCCAGGGTGAAACCATAGTGATGACGAATGGATGTTTTGACATCTTGCATGCGGGGCATGTGGCATACCTGGAGATGGCCAAGTGCCGGGGTGACCGCCTTATCGTGGCGGTCAATGACGACGCCTCGGTACGCGCACTTAAGGGTAATGGCCGCCCGCTAAACAATATTCAGCGCCGTATGGCAGTACTTGCTGGCTTAAAGAGCGTCGACTGGGTTGTGCCTTTTTCCGAAGTGACCCCAGAACGTCTTATTTGTCGCATCGCTCCTGACTTATTGGTTAAAGGCGGAGATTATACGCCGCAGAAGATTGCGGGCTACGACTGTGTGAAGGCGGCAGGTGGTGAGGTTGAGGTCATGGGTTTCGAACCTGGAGTATCGTCTTCAACCATTATTGAGCGGATTCGCAGTGAGTACGTCGCCAATATTAAGGAGAGGGCATGATCGTCGTGACAGGCGGTGCTGGCTTTATTGGCAGCAATATTGTGAATGGCTTGATGGATGGCAGGAAACGGTTCCTGGAATTTATATCCAAGCCTTGGGGCGCAGCATGCTTACCATGGTGATAGCGGGAGAATCCGTGGTGACCTTTTCCCATCAATAGGGTAGGTGATGGATGAATAAGGCGGCGGTCTCTGTAGCAGCGTTCAAGGCCCGGTTTGGGCGGATAGCTGGGTTAGCGAAGAGCAATGGCCTTCGCGCTCAGCTCTTACGTGGCGGTATAGGGAGCATTGCCATCAAGGTTGGCCATACCTTGCTCATGTTGGCGACCACGGTGGTTTTGGCACGAGTGCTCGGGGCCGAGGGGTTTGGTATCTATGCTTATGCTTATGCCCTGGTCCAAATTCTTGGTATTCCCGCACAAATGGGTCTGCCGATCCTCGTCGTGCGCGAGGTTGCAGCCTACCAGGCAAATGCGCAGTGGGGCCTGCTAAAAGGGATATTACGCCGTGCTTTTCAGGCGGTTGGAGTTATAGCTATAGTGCTCGCACTGGCAGGGGGTTCTGTTGCTTGGGTTTTTTCGGAGCGATTCTCACAGGAATATCTCACCACGTTTGCTTGGGCATTGTTGCTCCTACCGCTCATTGCACTCGGCAATCTTCGTGGAGCTGCCTTAAGGGGATTACGTAAGGTAATACAGGGTCAATTGCCAGAGCACGTGCTCCGGCCAGGAGGGTTCCTGCTCTTCCTAGGTGTGGTTTGGCTCCTATTTCCGCAACGGCAGCTAACACCTGCTGATGCCATGCTGATGCATACAGTGGCGACTGGTATGGCATTCGGGGTTGGTGGGTGGCTACTTGTCCGCTCGCTTCCTTGGCAAAGCAAGGAAGCGGCGCCAGCGTATGATACCCGACACTGGCTATCCAGTGCTTTGCCGCTGTCGCTCATCGCTGGTATGCAGATTATCAATAGCCAAACTGACATTATCATGCTAGGGCTATTCCGCGATGCGGAGGAGGTGGGTGTCTATCGTGTGGCTGTGCAGAGTGCAACGTTGGTCGCCTTCGGCTTGCAGGCCATCAATATGGTCATCGCACCCCATTTCTCGCGCCTGTATGCTGCTGGGGACATGGTGCGTCTTCAACGTGTAGTTACCGCCAGCGCTCGTGCCATTCTGTTCACCGCGTTACCTGTTGTTGTGGTATTGATTGTATTTGGCGAGCCGGTCCTGCGACTGGTGTTTGGGGTTGAGTTTGTTTCCGGTTATGCCCCCTTGGCAATTCTCGCCTCAGGACAGTTGGTGAATGCAGCAATGGGTTCGGTGGGATTCCTGCTCAATATGACCGGATATGAACGGAACGTGGCCCGCGGGCTTATGATCGCGGCCGTTACGAATATCGTCCTTAATTTATTCTTGATCCCTCTATGGGGTATGGAAGGAGCTGCCGTGGCGACGGGAGTTACCCTAGTGCTTTGGAACATTCTATTGTGGCAGTCGGTAAGGAAGCATCTGGGGATCAATAGTATGGCTTTTTCTTACAATGGTTTTAAGAATTAGAACAATCCTCTTATCAAAGTGTAAAAATAATTAAGAAAAAATCAATGCAATCATACAGCCAAAATAAAGTCCCAAGATGGGAAAAATACGGTTTAGATCTTGATGATGGTGGGGAATATAAGCCAGGCTTTGGTATATATTGAAGCAATAAAATAGAGCATAAAATTTTAAATGATGAAGCGAGCTAACTTTTTCATTTTGGGCGCACCTAAGTGCGGGACGACATCGCTTGCATCTTGGTTATCGGCACATCCGCAGGTTTTCATGACGAAGCCGAAAGAACCAAATTATTTCAGTAAGGATATTCCGTTTTCTCACCGACCTAGGTCCCTGAGGGAATACGAACAGCTTTTCAAAGCGGTGGAGAGCCAACATCAGGCTATTGGTGAAGCTTCTACTGCCTATTTGCGATCCAAGGAAGCTGTGCCTGCTATCCTTCGGTACAATCCATCCGCTAAATTTATTGTATGTTTGCGTAATCCGGTGGAAATGGTTGCTTCGGTTCATATGCAACTCATAAAGGTGGGGAGAGAAACAGAAATGTCGTTGGAGCAAGCGTGGAAACTTCAGGAGACACGGCGGCATAGTAAAGAAGTATCGCAGGTGTGCTTAGAATCCAACGACTTACTATACGTGAACATTTGCTCGCTTGGTGAACAGATGGAACGGTTGTTTAAGTTGGTATCTCGCGAGCGGGTATTAGTAATATTGTTAGACGATATGAAAATTGATCCGAGGCGAGAGTACCGTCGCGCACTGGATTTTCTTGGAGTAGGGGATGACGGACGCTCTCACTTTCCGGTAGAAAACGCTCGTCAAGTCCCGCGCTATCCCCGCCTGGCCCAAACGCTACGGGCGGTAGGCCTTATGAAAGCATGGATTGGTTTCCGCAAACCTACTGGTATAGGAAAGATGATCCAATCATTGAATAACCAGAAGCCAAAGGACAATACAATTTCACCTGAAATGCAGGCAATATTACAAGAATTTTTCTGCGGAGATATAGAGAAACTGAGCCAATTACTTGGCCGGGATTTGAGCCATTGGACTAGCCAATACGAATGTTCTGCCTACCTGTAGGGGTAAAGTTGATGAAGCGGCCGAATTTTTTTATTTTGGGGGCTCCGAAATGCGGAACGACATCGTTTGCGTCCTGGTTATCGGCGCATCCGGAGATTTTCATGTCGAGCCCCAAAGAACCGAGGTATTTTAATAGGGATTTCCAGTCGTTCTTTCGGCCACGGTCTATAAAAGAATATGAACAACTTTTCGAAGCTGCAGATGAGGGACATTTGGTTGTTGGTGAGGCCACAACAGGCTACCTACACTCCTTAGAGGCCGTACCTGCTATTCTCCAGTACAATGCAGATGCGAAATTTCTGGTGTGTTTACGCAATCCCGTGCATATGGTGCCTTCTCTATACTCGCAAAACTTAAAATCAGGAATAGAAAAAGAATTATCACTAGAGCGGGCATGGGCGCTTCAGAAGGAACGGCGGCGGGGGGTTCTGGTGCCCCGTACGTGCCCTGACCCGAAGCAGTTATTGTACGGCCCTATCTGCTCGCTCGGTGAGCAAATGGAACGGCTGTTTAAGTTGGTATCTCGCGAGCGGGTATTAGTAATATTGTTAGACGATATGAAAATTGATCCGAGGCGAGAATACCGTCGCGCACTGGATTTTCTTGGAGTAGGGGATGACGGACGCTCTCACTTTCCGGTAGAAAACGCTCGTCAAATCCCTCGTTACCCCCGTCTAGCGCAGGGCGTCCGTGTGGCAGCCACTGTTAGAAAGAGATTAGGTATCGGAAAAGGCACTGGTGTGGCTAGTATAGTTCAAAGTTGGAACAACCGGAGGGCAATCAATAACCTGATTTCACCTGAGATGCAGGAGAAATTATGCATATATTTCCGTGATGACGTGGAAAAACTGAGCAAGCTGCTGGGACGTGATCTGACGAGTTGGTTGGCATGAAGTAAGCATGGGCCACCACTTTATTATGTTGCTCGTATTTGCGGTAACTATTGTCGGAACTTTTCTGGCCCATAATTTTTGATACTGTACGTAATGCTTTTTTTATAACTCTGTTGAGGTGCCTTCCTAAACTAGTGAAGGTTGCTTTGTCGTATACCTGCGTAGGCGTAAATCTCATTAAACTTAACAAATAATGTGAAATTGAGAGAGATCTACCTGATCTCAGGGCTATTCCTTCTTTTTTATAACTCTACACTGATTCTCCTTAGATATGGTTTTATAGTTTTTGGTATTCCATCTATGAGAGATGTGGGTATCTAAAAAAATAAATCCATAGAACTAAATCTTCAACGCGAAGTTGGGAAGAAGATTGAGATAAAAATCAAATGAGTAACGGATGGCTTAATAAAGATAGATTCTTGTTGAAAGGAGGCAGGGATAATTTTTTTTCAAATTTATTAACACTTATTTTTCTAGCGCTTTTAAGCTCTTTGTCTGTTGGATGGGTTACTCTTCCGGCCGCAGGCAATATGGAATATTTTAATTTAATTGCAATTATTTTTGTTTGTGTATCATTCTTTTTAGGAAGAGGTAGATTAATTTCCAGCAGTATTGTGGTAGTCCGTAGCAACATAAGCTTGGTGTTATCGGTAACTCTTTATATATTAATTTTGACTGCCACCATTGTGATCAATTTTTACCCTTTGTATACACCTATTACGGTAATGCGGATAGCCTCCTATGGGATATTTGCATTGATCGTAGCTGCTTTCGTTGCTGGGAATCGACTCACAATGAGTTCAATTGCTAGATGGGCGCCCCTTTTTTTGCTGCTGCTTTATGTTTCCTTCATGCTGATGGCAAGTCGTGAAGGGGGTATTAGTTTGGTAGAACCGATACGAGCTACACTGCAAAGTGGCGATCTTAATCATATCACATATGGAATCTTTTACCGTTTAGCGAATATGACTAGTGCAGAGGATGCGGAATTCGGACGTTCTATACGCCATATAACTTCTTCTGCCATTTTTGTCACAGTGACATTATCGGTATATTTTTCATCGTATCGGTTAGGATCTAGAAGTAAGAGTTTTCTTCATCTTTTTGCTATTATTTCTAGTCTCTTATTAATTTTTATTATTTCTAGTCGTGGAGTAATATTGGCCTTAATCCTTTGGGGAATCTTGGTGCTACCGAAGTTTCTTCGGAGGAAAAAAAATCTTATTAGAATGTCTCTTTTAATACCACCGACCATAATAATAGCTATCGTTGGATTTTTTCCATTTATTCAAGCGATATACAATAAATATTTTTTGCAAACTGAATCTTATTCAGGTAGGTTAAGCGGTATATTGGATGCGTTTAATAGAATTGAAGACAATTGGTTAATTGGCGCAGAATTTCCGAACCGGATTCTTAGTGCACATAACATTATTATAGATAGTTGGCAGGGCGCTGGCTTACTGGGGCTTCTAGCAGCAGTTACACTCATGATTGCTCTGGCTTTAAGCCTCCGTAAAATGTTGAAACTCCTTTATCGCCAGCCTAGAGTTGACCTTCGTATCGCCGCTGTTGTGGGTTTTCTTATATTACCTGCCGTGCGCTTTCTCGTAGCCGGCTGGGGGTTATTAAATTTAGCAGAATGGATTTCGCTTGGCCTTGCATGCGGGTTCATGTGCAAGCTTACCTGCACCGGAGTATATTCCTCTTCGCATAAATTAATAGCAATAAATTCCTTGCAATCCCCTCAATCGTTCAATGTAAGCTCATCTGCTTCTGGTAATGGGTAATGGCCGATGTTTTCCATTCTATGGTAATTAGGACCTAAGCCTAGGACCCCTTAAATAGGCAGTCATGCACAACGGATTTCTATCTTTATGAGTCGGCGAATTCTAATATACCGCATTGGTAGTATAGGCGATACGGCCGTAGCGCTACCCGCGTTTCGGCTGGTTGCCCAGACGTTTCCCGATGCGGAGCGGCGCGTGCTCACCAATATCCCCGTAAATACAAAAGCGGCACCGCTGGAAGCGGTTCTGAAAAACACCGGATTGGTGCACGGCTATATGGCCTATCCCCTCAGGACGCGAAATTTTCACAAGCTTGTCAAACTGCGGGGTGAGATTTGCACCTGGAGGCCGGATACCTTGATCTATCTAACCCCACCTCGGGGCCTCTTCAAGGCGTTTCGGGATATGCTCTTCTTCCGGTCTTGTGGGATCAAGAAACTGATTGGCGTTCCTCTGAAACGCGATTTGCAGCAATCCCGGCAATTGGATGGCGGCCATTTTTATGAGCATGAAGCGAGTCGTCTTGGCCGATGCATCTCGACTTTGGGGGAGATTGAACTCGATGATTCGCAGGGATGGCAGCTCGGCTTGACGGCTCAGGAAAGATCCAAGGCACGGGATGTGCTAATGGCTTGGGAAGGCACTGCATCTTTCGCAGCAGTGAGTATCGGCACAAAGGCGGATGTAAATGACTGGGGATCTAATAATTGGAAAGCACTTTTCGACCAGCTGAGCAGACGTTATCCGGACTTGGGGCTTGTGTTAATCGGTTCGCCAGACGAAGCCGATACAAGCGCTGAGACTGGGCATGCTTGGCAAGGACCCGTCTTGAATTTATGTGGTGGTTTGTCACCGCGGGAAAGCGCGGCTGTACTCGAGCAGGCTTCCCTGTTTATGGGACATGATAGTGGCCCGATGCACCTTGCAGCCTCGGTTGGAACACCTTGTGTCGCTGTGTTTAGTGCCCGCAACAAGCCGGGCGAATGGTTTCCTTACGGTAAACAGCATCGAATTATTTATCATCAAATGCCCTGTTTCGGCTGCCGGCTTGTGGTGTGTGAGAAGCACGGGAAAAAATGTATTTATTCCATTGAGGTCTCGGAAGTTCTGGCGGCAGTGGAAGAGATTCTTGCTGGGACGAAGCTTAAGAAGCTTGTTTTCGATCCTGCGCCAATTGAGCTAGTTAAATGATAACCAAGTCCTTACAATTTTCTGCTATTACTACGCAGTTTCAAGAAGGGGTAGCCGAACCGGCAGTTAAGGTTCTGCACGTTGTTGCTAATCTGGACAGCAGCTTTGGCGGTCCTGCGAACAGTGTTCCTCTCCTAAGTAAGCATCTCCGCGATCTCGGCGTTGGTTCGCAGCTCTTTAGCGTTCGGCGTAATCTGCCTGAGAGAAATGAGGTAATCGAGCGTTATAATTTGCCGCACGAAACAGTGCCTGCTCACTTGTTCCCGGGTATTTATTTTAGTAGCGTGATGGGACGGCAACTCCGGCTCAATCTACCCGGCACGATACTCCATTTACATAGTATTTGGCCATATCCGGCCTACGCCACGTTCAGAACATACCTCCAGCAGGATTTTAAGTTGCTGTGCTCTTTGCGTTCCAATCTATACGGCGCATCACTTAAGCGAAGCAAATGGAAAAAATCGCTGGCTTGGAATCTGTTCGTCCGGCGCATGCTGGCTGTATCACACTGTCTCCATGCAACCGAGGAGGGCGAGGTCGAGGCTGTGCGTAGCCTGGGTTTCAAGACACCGGTTGCAATGATTCCGAACGGTGTCGATCTGGAAGCCTTCAAGGCCATGCCATGGTGTGTAGATGCTAAACAGGCGCTTGGCTTAGATCCCACCCGGCGCTATGCACTTTTCCTCTCTCGCGTTCATCCCCGCAAGGGACTCGATCGGCTGGTTGAGTCGTTCATTGCCGTTGCCAAGGAGCATTCTGAGTGGGATTTGCTTATCGTTGGCCCCCATCAGGACGAGTCCTACTTACGAAAAATCAAGGCGAGAATTGACGCCGCTAGGCTTAGCGCCCGGGTCACCATTAAGGGAGAGTTGGTAGGGGACGACAAGCTACGCGCCTACGCAAGCGCAGAGTTATTTGTTTTGCCGACGTTGTTTGAAAATTTTGGCGTGGTGATCGCAGAAGCTATGGCCGCAGGTCGAGCCGTACTTACTACGGTACATACCCCCTGGCCGCAGATTGAACGAGAGCACTGTGGCTGGAGAGTGGAGCTGCAAGGCGGAGAGCTTACTTCGGCGCTTGGGCAAGCCTTCTCGAAGACTACTGCTGAATTAGATGACATGGGCACCCGGGGAAAGGAGGTAGTGGGGCCCTTCACCTGGCAAGTTCAAGCCGAGAAAATGCTTGCGGTTTATCAATGGATCCAGGGTCATCGAGAAGCCCCGGACTATGTGGCAAGGTGAGGCCTAAATAAACGCCACTACCCCTTATTCTTAAAGAATGCAAATTTTAAAGAAATATATGATGCCTGATTTTCGACATTCCTTACCAAAGTACGATATAAACATCATCCTCTATTGCCGGAATTTAGCAGTCGTTGCATTGTGCTTTTTTCTTGCGGCAGGCAGTGTTTCGTCCCAGGTAAAAGAGCAACAAGGCGGGATAGCGGAGGCTGAGGCCCATACGTTTTACGTATCCCCGGCAGGGAATGACGTATTTTCCGGCCGCCGCCCGGCAACGACAAAAGATAAGTCCGACGGACCTTTTCTGACGATTAAGCGCGCACAGGAAGCTGTTCGGAAACTGAAGCAGGATAAAGAGCTTATAAAGCCGGTCGTTGTTTATTTGCGGGAAGGGACTTATGAACTCGAACAGCCCCTGCGTTTTACGCCTTTGGATTCTGGTACGGCACAATTCCCTACTACTTACACCGCTTATCCTGGGGAACGAGCCGTGATTAGTGGGGGGACGGTGATTAAGGGCTGGAAATCTATGGAAGGTCCTTTGTGGCGGGCGCCCTTGCCGACCAAGGTATGGGGTGATGTCCCACCGCGGCAACTCTTCGTCGATGGCAGCCGAGCCGTTCGTGCCCGGGAGCCTGACGACGGTTACTTCTTCTTTGAAGACATAGCAGTTCCCGATAGGCCCGAAGACAAGCTCAACCGTCTTGCCTTTAAGTTCCGAGTGGGACAGTTGCAAGCGGAATGGTCGGATCTGAAGTCCATAGAAGTTGTGAAATTTTTTGGCTGGGATGAGACGAGAAGGCCGGTTGAGCGGATAGATGAGGAGAGCCGTATTATTTATCTGCAAGCGCCGGTTATAAAACGCGCCGATCGCCCTTTAAATTGGTACGGAAAGCGGTTTTATCTCGAAAATTTACATGCGGGCCTGGATGAACCCGGTGAGTGGTATTACGACGAGGATAAAGAAAGCCTGCTTTATTACCCAAAGCAAGGGCAGAATCCGGAAGAAATAGCCTTTGTCATTCCCCGGCTAACACACCTTGTTATTTTCGAGGGGATTCCAAGTAAGCGCTATGTAGAGTACATTGTCCTACGTAATCTTGCGTTTTCCCACGCGGCGGCAGGGGTTTCACGAAAAGGATATGCGAGACAGCAATCCAATATATTCGCACCGGCTGCTATCAGTGCACAGGGCGTTCGCCATCTTGTTTTCCGCAATAACGAGGTTGCACATATTGGTCCCTATGGAATAGAAATTGGAGCAGGCTCTAGCCACAATCAGGTTGTTGCAAACCGTTTTTATGACCTTGGTGGGGGCGGTATAAAAGTTGGTCCCCAAAAATCTTCGAAGAATCTCGCGGAACATTCGAGCCATAATTTGATTACTGACAATACAGTGGAGAATATTGGTCATATATACCTGGCAGCTGCGGGTATTTGGGTGGGTGACAGTGCCTATAATCGGGTGCTCCATAATGAGGTGACCGCGTTGGCAGGGATGGGGATTTCTGTGGGTTGGCATTGGCACGACAAACCGACCGCTACTCATCATAATGAGGTTGCTTATAATCATGTCCACCATATGGGCCGGAAGCTGCTAGGTAGTGGTAGCGGGATTTATACGTTGGGGCGCCAACCCGGAACGGTGATCCACCACAACCTGGTCCATGATGTGAATCGCTACACGGGGGATGCCGATGAAGAAGGTAAGCATCCCGTCCATCCGGCGTTTGGACTTCAGATAGATAATGGTAGCGCAGAAATTACTTTTGAAAACAATGTCATCTATAATGTTCCGGACGCAGCTTATAAGCAACTCGGTGGCCAGTTAGTGGTGCGTAACAACATCTTTGCTTTCGCGGAGGATTATTTGATCCAGCGCAGAAAAGACCAAGGCTCGATGAGTTTCAAGCGAAATATTGTATATGCTGATAACGGCAGGATTTTCGGTGATCAATGGAGCAAGAAGAACGCGGAGATAGATCACAATCTTTACTTCAGTACCGAGCGTCCGCTAGTTTTCGCTGGTAAAACTTTTGCGGAGTGGCAAGGGCAGGGCAGGGATCGCAATTCTCTTATGGTCAATCCGCGCTTCACAAACCCCAAGACCGGAGATTTTTCCCTGCCCACGGACTCCCCGGCTTTTGATATCGGTTTTGAGCCGATTGATCTCTCAACGGTGGGGCCACGTACCAACGACTTTGATAAGTAGCTGGGGAATATGAATGAGTATTGCTGTACCTGAATTTTTATCTCCCGCCTACCCCAACTTTATTTATATTGGTCCCGATAAGGCCGGTTCGACTTGGCTTTATAGAATATTAAAAAAGCATAGCCAAGTTTTTTTGCCGGATGCTAAAGAATTATTTTATTTTGATAAATATTATCACAAGGGGCCAGAGTGGTATTTAAAGCAGTTTAGCACTGCCTCGAGTGCCCATGTCGTTGTAGGCGAAATTTCCCACGATTACCTTTTTTCTACGGATGCATGTAGGCGTATTGCAAAGGATTTACCACATGCAAAGCTGATGGTGTGTTTGCGTGAACCCGTAGACCGTGCATTTTCTTCTTATCTTTATATGGTCAGGCAGGGAAGAGTCAAAGAATCATTTGAAACCGCACTGCAACATGTAGAGGAACTTGTGGATCATGGACGCTATGCCAAGCACCTATCGCACTATTTAGAGCAGTTTTCTCGCGAGCAAATCTATGTGGGCATATTTGATGATTTAAAGTCGGATCCGTTGGGTTTTATGAATGGTATATATGAGTTTCTAGGTATTGATAATTTCGAGTTGCCAGAAGAACTCACAAAAAAAGTGCTTCCAGCAGCAAAACCCCGCTCATTTTGGCTGGCCAGGTTTGCTAAACAGACAGCGTTGTGCATACGTGCAATAGGGCTCCCTGCAGTAGTCTCGCGAATAAAGGAATCCCCCATGGTTTCTCGGATGTTGTATAGCCCCTACACGGAGGAAACTAAGCCCGCTATATCGAATGAAACAAGAAATGAGCTTCGTAATTTATTCTACCCTGAAGTTCGTCGGCTCGATGAACTGATGGAATCGGATCTGTTATATCGCTGGGGTTATCAATGATGGGTAGTTGTATCTCGTAGGAAAGAATCGGCGATCGCTAAAAGGAAATGAAGGAAACGTTTGGGATCATGAGCGAGGAAAAAGAAAGGAATGAAAAAGGCATTAATTACCGGGGTTACGGGCCAGGATGGAATGTATCTGGTCGAGTTTTTGCTGAAAAAAGGTTATGAAATCCATGGTATTAAACGGCGATCTTCTCTTTTTAATACCGACCGCATCGATCACCTTTATCAAGATCCCCATGAATCAGAACGCTATTTTATTCTGCACTATGGAGATTTAACGGATGCCACTAATCTTATCCGGGTTATCCAGGAGGTTCAGCCGGATGAGATTTATAATCTAGCAGCCCAAAGTCATGTGGCGGTTTCCTTTGAAACCCCTGAATACACGGCTAATGCAGATGCCTTAGGGACTCTGAGGTTGTTGGAGGCAATTCGGATTCTGAGAATGGAAGATAAAGTGCGTTTTTATCAAGCCTCCACCTCTGAGTTGTATGGTAAAGTGCAGTCAGTGCCTCAGAATGAAGAGACACCTTTCTATCCCCGCTCGCCCTATGCCGCAGCTAAACTATATGCTTACTGGATCACGGTGAACTATCGTGAAGCTTACGGCATGTATGCTTGCAACGGGATTCTTTTCAATCATGAGTCTCCGGTGCGGGGGGAGACTTTTATCACTCGAAAAATTACCCGCGCCCTGGCGAGAATTGTACTGGGGCTGCAGGATTGCTTATATATAGGTAACCTGGAAGCGCGGCGTGATTGGGGCCATGCACGGGACTACGTAAAAGCCCAGTGGCTGATGTTGCAGCAGGAAGCACCTGATGATTATGTAATTGCCAGTGGTGAGCAGCATTCGGTGCGGGAGTTCGTAGAGCGGGCAGCACAGATTATAGGATTTTCCTTATGCTGGGAAAGTCGCGGGGGAGCTGATGAAGTGGGAGTGGTCGCGGCGGTTGAAGGACAAGCTGCGGAGTATGGTTATATCAAGTCTGGAGATATTATTGTCCGTATTGATCCCCGCTATTTTCGCCCTACTGAAGTGGAAACTCTGCTAGGAGATCCCAGCAAGGCCAGCAAGAGGTTAGGGTGGGAGCCCCAAGTTACTTTTGATGAGTTGGTGCGGGAAATGATAGCGGAGGATTTGCAACTGGCCAAACGGGATGCTTTGGTACGACGTGAAGGTTACCGAGCATTTGATTATTACGAGTAAATGGTATTTCTTCTTTGCGTAGTTAAAGCGCGACAGACCAGAAAACATCCTTCCTTTCGTTCAACCAGAACGGCCATTAACCTATAAATTATAAGATTAACATCTATGCGCATTTTAGTGAACGACTATGCTGGGCACCCCTTTCCTCTTCAGCTTTCCCGAGAACTCGGTGCTAGGGGTCATAGCGTACTCCATACATACTGTGAGTCTGTGCAGGCGCCTCGAGGATCTTTTGAGAAAAAATCGGAGGGTACTATTGAAGTGAGTCCGATTCGCCTCCTTAAGGACTTTGACAAATACAGTACGGTGACTCGCTGGTTGCAGGAAAGGGAGCTGGGGAAAAAACTTGCGGAACGTGTCATTCGATATGCACCGGATGTGGTGGTGTCGGGCAATACGCCCCTTGGTGCCCAATCCCTACTGCTCCGGGAATGTAGACAACAAGGGATTGGCTTTGTGTTTTGGCTACAAGATGTGCTCGGGGTGGGGTACCGCAAAGCATTGCGGAAAAAGATACCCGTTTTAGGGGACTTTGTGGGCCAGGCCTTTGAACGTTATGAACAATGGTTACTGGCACGTTCCGATCGGGTAGTTGCCATTACGGATGATTTTATCTCTTATATGCCAGAGGTGGTTCGACAACGGGATGCGGCCTGTGTGATTGAGAACTGGGCGCCGCTGGACGAACTTCCCCTAGAGCCAAAGCGGAATGACTGGAGCATGGCTCAAGGTCTTGCATCGACGCGGAATTTTATTTATTCGGGTACCCTGGGCCTTAAGCACAATCCGAGTCTGCTGTATGCTTTAGCTAAGGCGACCGCTACTCAGAAAGATGTTCGGGTTGTGGTCATTTCCGAAGGTATCGGCGCGGATTGGTTGGCAGAGAGAAAGCGGGAAGAAGGTTTGAGCAACCTGATCTTACTTCCTTTCCAACCATTTAGTGTTATGCACAAGGTCTTGGCTGCAGGAGAGGTGTTAGTGGCCCTGCTTGAGAAAGATGCCGGTGCTTTTGCCGTGCCCTCTAAGGTATTGACTTATCTGTGTGCGAAACGATCGTTGCTGTTGGCAGTGCCTGCCGAAAACCTAGCCGCGCGCATTGTGCAGATGAGTGGCGCGGGGTGGGCGGTGGAGCCCAATGATAGGGAAGGGTTTGTTACTGCCGGGTTGAAATTACTCGACGACGCCAGGGGACGGGAGCGGATGGCTGCAAAGGGTCGTGCCTATGCGGAGCATACCTTTGACATACATAGGATTACAGACCGATTCGAGGCGATTATTGACATGTCCTATCCATCCGCTTCGGTCGGAGGGTTAAGTGAAATAAGCAGTTAAAGCGACTTTACCTCCCTGCCGCAGGGGAGAGTTAGGGTTTACTAGGTAAGCAAGCACGGCATGATGGGGTGGAGTATTGGGATTATGAGCACATCATGTTAGATTTTGAAAAAATTTAGAAACTTTATTTGAGCTAATGCTATGCAGCCAGATGAACGAATTTTTGTAGCGGGGCATCGGGGTCTTGTGGGTGCGGCCATTCTCCGCCAGCTAAAGACCGAGGGGTTTAAAAATCTGATTTTCAGGAGTAGTCGGGAACTGGATCTGCGAGACCGGCGGGCGGTCGAGGCATTTTTTGAACAAGAACAGCCGGCCTATGTATTCTTGGCGGCGGCCAAAGTAGGAGGAATTTTGGCCAATAACCGTTATCCCGCCGAGTTCATCTGCGATAATCTTCATATTCAGACTAATGTTATCGATGCAGCTTACCGGGGGGGAGTCAAAAAGCTCTTATTTTTAGGCTCTTCTTGTATTTACCCTAAATATGCTCCCCAGCCCATAAAGGAAGAGTCTCTGCTCACGGGACCTTTGGAACCCACGAACGAGTGGTATGCCGTGGCAAAAATTGCCGGGATTAAGATGAGTCAAGCTTACCGCCGTCAGTATGGCTTTAATGCCATTTCCCTCATGCCCACTAACCTTTATGGACCGGGAGATAACTTTGATTTCAAAACTTCCCACGTACTGCCGGCGCTAATCCGTAAATTTCATGAGGCTAAGGTTGCTTGTGCTCCTGAAGTGGTGGTTTGGGGGAGCGGTACTCCTCGGCGTGAATTTCTGCACGTGGATGACCTGGCGGATGCAGCGATTTTTCTGATGCGGCATTATAATGAAGGGGAAATCATTAATGTGGGGACAGGAAAAGATATCACGATTGCAGATCTAGCTCGATTAATAAAGGAAATTGTAGATTATTCGGGAGAGATTGTATTCGATACTTCAAAACCCGATGGAACACCGCGCAAGCTATTGGACACAACGAAATTAACCCAGCTAGGCTGGCAGCCTAAGATAGATTTGCGCGGAGGGATTGCTTCAACTTATAAGTGGTTTCTGGAGAACTAAAAGCATCCTCCATCTAAGGGGTTGTAAGAAGAGATTCCCACCTTTTATCTTCTGTCCTTAGATGGAAGAGGGTGGAGGTAAGAAAGTGCCTTCACTCTAGCCTTCCTCCTCCAAGGGGAAGGAAATCATAGAATGATTCCCTTTGTCTTCTATTCCCTCTCCCTTGATGGGAGAGGGGTGAAAAAATTCCTTTACCCTGATCTACCTTCTTTTAATAGTATCCCCCAAAATCCTTAAATGCGAGTTTGGTTGGCGGATCATAACCTAAAAAACCATATACTTTAGCAACCAACTTTTCGCGAAGAGAAAAGGGATAAAACTGACTATTTATTGATGAATACGGGGTTTAGTAGTGCGGTGTTGTGAGTCTTTTGTGTCTCATATTTTACTCTTCATGTTTTTGCTCGCACAATTCAAATTAAAGAGAGTACCATGATGAAAACCAAAAGGAACATTTTTGCAGAGATCTGTTTAGGGATGTCTAGTTGGCATAGGGTGAGAGGGGAATATTGGCGTGTCCTTTGTTTATTAGTTATGGGGTTTGTGACAGCCTGTAGTGCCAGTATTCCTTCCCGTGAGGTATCGAGTCAGTTACCAGATTCCACTACAGGTGCGCATTCTGGTTTAAAAACACAAGCGGTGGAGGAAGATACTTTATCCTTATCGTCTCCTTCAGTAGTGGAGCCGGTGGAGGGAAAGGATGATTATCGGGTTGGTCCTTCTGATTTACTTCAAATCAATGTCTTTCAAGTGCCAGAGCTTTCCCAGGCGGTTCGGGTTAACTCCCAGGGATTTATTTCCTTACCACTCATCGGGGTGGTACAAGTGAATGGTTTGACTAGCCAGCAATTGGAAGCGTTGCTAGCAAAGGAATTTGGAGAGAAGTATCTACAGGATCCCCAGGTAAGTGTTTTTATTGAGGAATATGCTAGTCAGCGGGTGACAGTAGAAGGAGCCGTTGCAAGACCCGGTATTTATCCCATTCAAGGGCAAACGACTCTATTACAGGCTATTGCCTCTGCTCAGGGGATAAACGAAGTTGCTGACCAAGAGGAGATAAAGTTATTTCGTTCTAAGGGAGAGGATGAAAAACAAATTTTTTATTATGATATCGAGGCTATCCGGCAAGGAGTTATGCCCGATCCACAAATCCATGCCGATGATATTATCGTGGTTAGTGAATCTGGGACTAAAGTTTTTTTTCATGAACTTTCTAATTATTTCCGCATGTTCCTTAACCCCTTCGTATTTTTCTAATAAAAACATTTAAAACATCTTTTCCTAATCGGTGGATTTAGTCTTCAGGCTTAGACATATTTTGTACTGACCTCAGAAATGACGAGGTAGCTCCGAAGTCAAATCACTTCTTCATCCCATTTAATGAAAATATTAGAGAGTTATATAGGGAGTGTATTGCTATGGCCAATATTAAGCTGACCGCCGACACAGCGCTGCCTTTAAGAGTCAAAATTCCTTCCAGGACTCATACTTATGGGGAGTGGCGTAACCAAATATTATTGCTTGGTGTTGATAGCTTGGTTTTAGTGACGGCTTTCCTAATGGGTCACATAGTCAGTAACTGGTGGTTTAATCGCCCCTTGCTGGAGGATTTTTTCAATGAGGGAGGAGCTATAGGGCAAATTCGCTTGGCTCTTTACCTTGGCGTAATAGCTGTTGTTCTCATTCGATTTTGGGGCTTGGGGCATTATGCCTATCGTAAATCTTTTTGGCAGGAATTGCGGGAGATACTGACTATATTATCAATCGCCTCATTGGTGGATATCGCGATTGTTTTTATGGCAGAAGATTCTTTCTCCAGAACTTGGTTATTGGCTACCTGGTTTCTGGCCTTGTTGTTAGTTCCTCTGATCCGGATATCGGCAAAGCATGCTTTGCGAAAAGCAGGGAAATATGCCAGGCCGACTGTTATTATTGGAACCGGAAAAAATGCCAGAGAGACTGCGGCAGCACTTCGCAGTGATCCTCTTCTTGGGTTTGATGTAGTTGCTTTTTTAGATCCGGAAAGTCAAGCTAGTCCACAAAAAAATTATCTAAAATTAGCGGATAAATTCTTTCCAATTTTCCCAATCACAGAAGAACCAGAAATTATGGTTTCTCGATTGGGTCATCCTCATGTGGTGGTGGCGATGGAGGCAGAAGATCTCTCTCTTCATCGAGAAATGCTAGAAAGATTATGTTTATGTTGCACGAATCTTAATTTGGCTCCTGCCATCCGGGGTTTGCCTATCTTCGGTACCGATATAAGCTATTTCTTTAGTCATGAGGTATTATTGCTGCGGGCACGCAATAATTTGGCGCGTTTTGGTTCCCGCATTTTGAAACGGATTTTTGACATACTTGTTTCCAGCTTGTCTCTTCTCATCCTTTCCCCCTTTTTCACTTATCTTGCTGCTCGTATTCGACTGACGGGAGGCAGTGCTTTTTATGGCCACCTTAGGGTTGGAAAAGGGGGGAAGCCGTTCTTCTGCTATAAGTTTAGGTCTATGGTTCCCAATGCGGATCAAGTTTTAAAAGATCTATTGGCCGCAGATCCTAAAGCCCGGGAGGAGTGGGAGAAGGATTTTAAACTGAAGAAAGACCCCCGAGTTACGTCTATTGGCGCATTTCTGAGAAAAACTAGTTTGGATGAGTTACCCCAACTATGGAATGTGCTTAAGGGGGAAATGAGTTTGGTAGGTCCTCGCCCTATCATTGAAAGTGAGCTTGCCCGCTATGGAAAGCAAGCAAAGTATTATCTAGGGGTAAGGCCCGGTATTACTGGACTCTGGCAAATTAGCGGTCGTAATGACGTGGATTATAGTGAAAGAGTTACCCTGGATGCTTGGTATGTTCGGAATTGGTCTCTATGGTATGACGTTGTTATCCTTCTAAAAACAGTTAGGGTTGTATTGCAGCGAAATGGTGCTTATTAACTGTACCGTGAGTTTCTTTGCTTGAGGCCAAACTGGCCTTGAACAATATCACCAAGAAATGGGCTCAACCCATTCGAGACTGGAAGGCCGTGCTCAATCAATTCGTCATCCTCTTCGCTGAGCGGATGCCCAATTGAAAATTAGTTACACAAAAAACTTGACACCCTCCCGCACCGATTCGTCGGAAGCGAATCGCGACATTCGGAGGATGCCCCCAGGGGGGCGCGCATCAAACCCTTTTTTCAGGGAGGAAAAACGGGTTTGCAAAGCACTACCCCCTCGCTCCTAAACATCTCCTATATTTTATTCATAGGTACTTATAGCCTCTTCGTGCTACTTGTCGGTAGGCCACCTTATACCAATTTAATCAAAGAATGCATATATTAAAGCATCAAAGTGGTTGTTTTGACTGAATATATACAATGCAAGAGCACATGAAATTGGTATTACTCTCATGCAAATCCTGGGAGTAAGGCCCGGCTATTCCCCTTTCCCCTCCTTAGTCCTTTCTTAACTTTCCCTTCTCTTCCTTTCTTTCCCCTTTACCCTAAATGTGAACCGCTATCCACCGTGGCAGAGATGAATAAGGAACGCTACTTTTAGGATAGGCGTTATCGTCCCATAAGGGCAGGTTGCTAAAAACTTTGACTTTTCTAGGAAATAGAATGTTAAAGTAATAAAGGTGGCGAACGATATTTTATTTATTTCATTTACTTAGGCGGACCCTTGTCCCTCGTGTGGAGGGCCTGGCAGGGCTTTTTCCAGGGCAAGAAACCCAGTTATTAAGAAATTTCCCTTCCGGGGCTAGTTTCTGTCCTTGCCCGCATAAGAAGATGATTTCTTACAGGTAAAAAATAAGAAGAAATAGAAAATAACAGGACCATAAAAATATGGCTGATAATGGTGCTTTTGAAGCCGTGGTGGTAGGTAGTGGATTTGGGGGTGCTATCACGGCCTGTCGGCTGTCAAAGAAGTGGCCCGGGAAAGTACTGGTATTGGAGCGTGGGAAGCGCTATCCCATGGGTGCTTTTCCGCGGACGCCCCATGAGGTGGGGAGAAATTTCTGGAATCTTTCTTCCGAATCCCGGTCACGGCCAAAACGCCTTCCCAAGCTTGACTTGCATGGAATGTTTGATATCCGCACTTTCGGTCATATGGATGCTGTGCTCTGCGCGGGCTTGGGGGGTGGCTCATTGATTTACGCCAATGTATTCATGGAACCCCCAGACGAAGTGTTCGCGCAGGGGTGGCCTGAAAGTTGCAAGAAGTATACGCTGCGCCCCTATTACCAATTAGTAAAGGCCGTATTGGGGGCCCGGCCAATCCCGGCAAGTAATGATCCTCGCCGCCGTATCCGCCGGACCAAGCTGTTCCAAAAGCTGGCCAAAGAGCAAGGAAAAGATTCCCAGTTGGTGGATATTAATGTGTTTTTTGGCAATGATTTTGCCCATCCTACCCCCATTGGCACTCAAGAAAGAAATCGTTATGGGGCTTTACAGACTTCCTGTGTGTATTGTGCTGAATGTGATGTGGGATGCAATACTCATTCCAAGAATACCCTGGATCTCAACTATTTGTTTGTGGCTGAAAATCGTTATGAAGCCAAAATTTCCACCGAGCATTTAGTGGAAAAAATTGTTCCTGTGGCCGAAAACGGGGCTGATGATCCCCATGCCGATGGTGATTATGGATATCGTGTCTATTACCGAGACCTCAATAGCCAGAAAGAATGCTCTGTATTCACCCGCCGAGTCATTGTTGCCGCCGGTACCTTGGGTTCCAATGAATTATTGTTACGGTGCCGGGATGTGTTTAAGACTCTGCCAAACATCAATAAAAACTTAGGACAAGGATTTTCTGGCAATGGAGATTTTTTATCCTTTGTGATTGAAGGTAAGGAGCCTGCTGATCCTAATTATGGCCCCGTCATCACTCAGCGTACCGACTATAATTTGTTTGGTCACTTTGATCGAGAACGGGCTTTTATTCTTGAGGATGCCAGCTATCCTGCCTTTGCTGCCTGGTATGTAGAAGGCATTCGTCCCCGTTTGTCCCACTTCTCAGCAATCGTAAAGATCATTCAACAGGCCTTTAGACGCTGGTTCTTGGGTAAATCCATGGGGCGGATTGGGGACACTTTTCATGATCTACTGGGCAATGAGGTCTCTTACCAGAGCAGTGTGCTGTTGTGCATGGGGCTGGATCGGGGCAATGGCACAATGACACTTAGTCAGGATGGCTATGTGCAAATACATTGGCCGTACCGGGATAGCCTCTCTTTATATCGAGCAATGCTGAAAGCAGGGAAGCATTTTCGCAAGCAAGTCGGTGCTAAAGCATTTGTCCCCTTGCCCAACTGGTGGTGGCCCTTTCGTAGAAACATCACGGTCCATCCTCTGGGCGGTTGTCGGCTGGCAGAAAATCCTGGAGAGGGGGTCACCAGTGCCAAGCCGGAGGAATTGGGCCAAGTTTTCGGCTATAAAGGATTGTACGTAGCTGACGGCTCGATCGTGCCCACTGCCGTTGGGGCTAATCCCATTGCCACCATATCTGCGTTAGCGGAGCGGGTGGCGGAAGGAATTACGGGTATCAAGCCTGATCCCGATCTATAGAACATTGATGATCTCCTTTTGAGGATATGGTGTTGAAGCATGTTTTGTGATGTTCTTGGGTATGGGTGCATACTCTACGCTTCTCAAAACGGGTAGTTGTCGAGAAATCAGAAACCTCGCCCGGCTCGGCAGGGTGGAAAATTATTATTATAACGCTGGGACCATAGGGGGCTTTAATGGCTATGTTCCAAGGTAAAGGGTTAGGTCGGTCGAGGTCAGATCGATCATTTAAAGGGCCAGTAGCCTGGCTTTTTGGACGTCAGTTGATCGCGGGCCTTAAATGGATTGCGATTTACGCCTTTTTTGGGGATAAACTTGACTCTCGGGATTGGATGCGGGCCGAGATTAATGATCGCCATGGGGAGGCGCCCGAGGGGGAGGCATTTTGGTTCGATTATCTTGCCGATTCGGGAGATGGACAATGTGCAACCTACAATATTGCCTACTTATGTATGCACGATCTCTGGCTCCCAAACGAGAATAGCGCGCCGGATCTCAACAAAGAAACCAAAACGGTTTCTTTAGCCGATGATACGGGAAATGCCTTCAAGTTGCCGCGGGGCGAATTCTTATTTGTGGGGGGGGATACGGCCTACCACATTGCCGATTACACCACCTTGGCGGAGAGATTTCAGAGACCTTTTAATTGGGCCTATGAAGACATCTTTGGGCCAGAGGTCACTCCTGAAGCACGGCGGCCCATTTATGGGATACCGGGGAATCATGATTATTATGATGCCCTGGATGGATTTAATCGTCAGTTCCGCAAACCTTTTAACCTGGAAAATGTTGATGAGGTTGGAAGCACTCAGCCTCAACTGAAGCTCAAGGGATTCGAACGTACCCAGGAAGCCAGCTATGTGGCATTGAAATTGCCCTATGGGTGGTGGTTCTGGGGATTGGATGCCCAAGGGGGAAGCATCGATCGACGGCAGGCAACATTTTTTTCGTCTATTTGTAACCCGCAAATTTCTGAAGCCAAGGCCGAGTCGGTACCGCGAGTGCCCGATAAATTAATCGTGGCTACTCCGGAACCCGCCATCAAGTTTGGGAAGTGGGCTAAAGAAGATGAAAAAATTGTTGAGACCTTTGAAAAGCTGGGCCTGGAGCCCAGTTTCCTCAAGTCCAAAGGGGGAAGATTATCTCCTACCCAGTGCCGGCTTGATATCTCGGGAGACATTCATCATTATGCTCGCTATTGGGGTCAAAACGCTGCCGATCACTCTGAAAATACCCGCTCCAACTATGCCTCAGTGGTGGCCGGTGGCGGCGGAGCTTTTCTTCATCCGTCACACACAGACGTTGAGGAAGTTGCGGAAAACCAACTCTATCCTTCTCGGCGGGATTCTCATCGGCTTATCACCAAGCGCCTTTTGATGCCCTGGAATATTTTCCAAGGCGGATATATCTGGCTTGCTGGTGCTATCATTGCGCTAATGACCTACTTCGCAGCGGCCATTCCAGAGAGCAGTTGGTCGATTTTTAAATTGATTCCTGATGAGCTGAGGCCCCTGCAGAATAATGGTGATTCCTTACTCAGCCGTATTCAAGGGGCGCTAACTATTGAGTGGGGTAGTTTGACTTACGAGTATTATTGGGATTTAGGTTATGCCATTGTATTAGTGGCTTTGTTAGTCGCTAGTGCAGTTCGAACCAAAGGATTTTTTGAAGCGGCTATGGAGAGCGGTCCAGGAGCTTGGATTCGTTGCCATTATCAGTTTATTGGATTCCACTTGGCGCTTTTTGCTCCCATTGGATTTTTTATTTATTGGGGACCCGATGTTGACCCCCATCCCTTTCTAGCCAGTTTGTTGGTGTTCCTGTTTTTGGTGGCCTCTTTGGTCAGTCTCGTGGCTAGTCGGCGCTATAGCAATGTATTGTTCGAGCGAGCCAAATCCCACAGGGTCATCCAATGGGATTACACTCCCCTGTGGATTCTGATGCTTTTTGCAGTGGTCAGTATCTGCTATGGTTTGTGGCATTATGGTATGTATCCTGTCTCGGTAGTCCTCTCCGATACGCTGACGGCTTTAATCCTGTTGCTTACCCTGGGCGGGTTGATTCTTTTTGCTGCTGTCGTGGGGGGTAGCCTGCAAGATAAAGTCGGAAAATGGCGGTTTGCAGCATTGGGGGGCTGGCATGCGGTGCTTCAAATTGGGGTTCCCTTTCTGTTGGTTGTCTATAGCTCCTGGACAACTATTCTTATGGTTGTTGGCGGGGTTCTCCTTGTCACGTTACTGACCGCCTGGATAATGACACAGCCCCCAATGGGTAATGAAAGTCTCCTGGACCAGGAAAAGTTGGGTCGCTGGTTGCTACTGCTATGGTTAATTGTGGGGGCTTCTGTCATGGTGGTTGCCGGCTGGGGATCAGCGGTGGAAGTGAGCTGGGGACGCCTTGCTGCCGCCTTTCTGGTAGGAGGGATATTAAGCTGCGTCTGGTTTGGCTGGTATCTGGCTGTGGCTCTCGCTTTTAATGGCCATAACAATGAAGCGGGGGGAGGAGCCCGGTCCGAAAACTATCGGCATTTTATCCGTTTTAGGCTGACGCCAGAAAAATTAACGGGATATGTGATTGGAATTGACCAGCCCGTGGAATCTTTTCAAGGGGAAAAGGGGGGTCCTAAATTTCGGCTTGTTGATGTCTTCACGATAGGTCTTTAGAAGCCTCTACTTGTTGGGGTGGTTTTAGCCTTTATGGGCCTTGCTAATAGAAATAAGGCTAATAAAGCGCACCAGATCCCTGTGGTAAAGCTTAAGTAAGTAGAAACACGTATTCAATTCGCCTTTACGGTAGCCAACAATAAATGATAACACGTATTCAATTCACCTTTCCTATCACTGAGTTAAACACACATTAAAACTACCTCGTATAAAAAATCACGCAGTAATTGTTAAAAAAATTACATCAGGAGAGTGATAGCTGGCCATACAATCCATTATTCAGACACTCAAATAGCTTTGTTCCTTTCCATCTTAGAGAGGCTGTTTAAGAATAGTAATTTCTTGTCGATAAAAGGAAAATCATGTTCGGGTAATCCAATATGAGAGGGAATATCGGAGTTTTGAAAGGGTATCGCCGGTAACAAAATAGGTCGTTCAAAGTGCGCGAAGAGTAGCTATCGAGTCAGGTTGCCGGCGGCTCGCTCCCATACCCCATCAGTAAGAGGCATTTCAAATGAATTAATAAAGGCCTCGATGAGTTAATCTGCAATGCAATAGGTGTGGAGGTACTTTGAGTTAATTGCTTCAGTTGAGTTCCAGTAACACCCTAGATTGACAGAAATGACGCTTTAGACAAGTGGAGAAGCATCAATGAAAAAGACAAATACGGCACTGTCCTGTCTTATCGTGACTGCCGCCATAATAATCGGTGGATGCGATAGTCAGCCTGAACAGAAAGGTTCAACAGAGCCCCAGTATCCTGAACCTTTCAAGCATCGTTTTGCCGGTTACGACAAGGAATGTGGTGGTATTCCAGGTTATTTGGAACCCTATCATTATGGTTATGACCTCACCCCGGAAGAGCAGCGGGGGGCTTGCACCTGGTATCTATGGGCAGGTGGTGATCCCATGGGGGAGAATGCAACCCAGCCCAATGCGGGAGGGAATCCCCATTTTTGGCGTGAGGCTGAGGCCCGTACTTGGAAGATTGCCAAGGTCAGTGGCCTCCAGGTTAATCTTAATTTCTTGGCCTTTCTGGACACTCGCTTACGGGACGAACGTTTCGAGAAATTTGGGGTACTCAATGACCCCGGTTGTAAAAAAGCAAGCGAGCCCGATGCCTACGGTTTATGGTTGGATGAATGCGAAGATCCCTACTCTAGTGGGGTGATGGGACTCCGGTTATTCCCCAATAAAAACTTTGATCCCGAGAAATGGGATGCCCAAAAATATCTGGAGGAAGATGCCACCATCGAGCCGCCTTATTTGACGGGGTTAACTTGTGGTATTTGCCATATTGCGTTCAATCCGGTTAATCCGCCCGAAGATCCCGAGCATCCTGAATGGGAGAACCTTGCCGGGGCGTTTGGCAATCAATACATCCGAGAAGGGGCTCTGTTTGGACAGGGTTTAAGTGAGGAAGATTTTCTCTACTGGGTCTATGCCAAACAGCCCGCAGGAACTTCCGATACTTCCCGTATCAGCATGGATTTTATCGATAACCCCAATGCGATTAATTCTATTTTTTACATCACCTCAGCTCGGCCTACTTATGAGGAAGTGATGAATGATGGTACCACCGAGAAGGTCCCCCATATTCTTAAAGATGGTGCCGATTCCATTGGGGCAGGCGGTGCAGCACTGCGGGTCTATGTCAATATTGGAACTTGCGGCGACTATCGGATGAGCGTTGACGATACTTTCCTTGGTATCAAACCCCAACGTCCCTTCGATCTTGAGAAGGCAGAGGCTGAATGTGAGGATTGGCGTCTGACTGCCGAGCGTATGGATGATGCCGCCGCCTTCTTGGATTCTCCTCCCCCCTTTAAGCTCCAAGATGCGCCGGGTGGTGATCAGTACCTGACTAAAGACGAAGAAAAATTGAATTTAGGGAAGGAGGTTTTTGCTCAATACTGTGCCCGTTGCCATTCCAGCAAATTGCCGGAAGGCTATAGCCACGAAGGGAGGGAGAAGCATGCTGAAGAGGCGAGGAAAGACTGGCTGAAATTGGTCATGCAGGATGATTTTCTGGAAAATAACTTCCTCTCCGATGACCGGCGTTATCCTCTCTATTCCGACGATCCTAGTATTGCCATTGGCACCAACGCTGCCCGGGCAGTGGCTTCCAATGCCCTCGAGGGTCATGTTTGGCAGAATTTCTCATCCCAGACCTATAAAGAGCTGCCGTCGGTCGGCAAAGTGGCCTTTTACAATCCCTTTAATCCCGATAATGCCATCGAATATGAGTTCCCGGCCGGCGGTCGCGGCTATTACCGTACCCCCTCCTTGATCAGCGTGTGGGCCACAGCGCCGCTCTTACACAACAACATGCTGGGAATCTACAATCATGATCCTTCGGTTAAAGGGCGGGTCGAAGCCTTTATGGATGCGGCTGAAAAATTACTCTGGCCGGAGAAGCGTCTAGGTCCGGACTCCATTAAGGTGACCCCGAGGGATACCTATCTGCGGTTCCGTTCCCTAGAGGTTCGGGTTCCGAAGGGCACTCCCATTAAGCTTCTGGCCAATATTGATTTAAGCAAAGCGTTCGACAAAAAAGAACTGCTCAATGATTTGAAAGAGGCTTTAAAGGATCCAGCCCGCCTGGTCAGGTTGGTGAAAGCCCTCAAGGGCGAGGAGCAATTTGACGATGAATTGAAGAAGTTGGTTCCCAAGTTGCTGACCTATAATCAGATCCCTGACTTTATTGAGGATAAGGGACACAACACCCACATTTGCCGAGATTTCTCCGATGAAAACATCTCTTGTCTTTCTGACGAGCAGAAGTGGGCATTAATCGAGTACCTGAAGCTGCTATAAGGGGGCCTGGATCGTGGAAAATGACCTTATTTTTCAACCTTTAGAGTTTAAGAATTTAACCGTCAAGAACCGGATCTTCCGCTCCAGTATTTCCGGCCGCTGGGATAACTACGATGGATCGGGAACCCAGGCCCGTATTAACTGGGAAGAAAAGTTTGCCCGGGGAGGGGTGGGTGCCATCATCTCCTCCTTCGTGCCCATTCATGTGCGGGGCCGGATCATGCCCAATTACGCCATGATTGATGATGACGACAAGATTCCCTTTTGGCGTAAGGTGGCTGAGAAAGTCCATGAGTATGACAGCAAGTTTATCATGCAGCTGAGTCACTCTGGACGCCAGCGGGATGTTCCGGGGGTTGAGAACTTGATGAATAAGGGACTTTCATCAACCAGCAAGATGGATACGTTTCATGGCCTGCTCTGTCAGGCCATGACCCTGGGGGAAATTAAACAGACTATCCAGCAATTTGTCGATGGCGCTCGTCGGGCCCGGGAAGCAGGGCTCGACGGGGTGGAATTACATGCTTCCCATGGTTATCTCTTTACTCAGTTTTTAAGCTCTGGGATTAATGACCGTAAGGATGAATATGGCGGCTCATTAGAGAACCGGGCCCGTTTCTTGTTAGACGTTATTCATGGGATCCGCAAGGAAGTGGGTGACGATTATCACCTCCAGGTCAAAATCAATATTGTTGATGAAAACAATGCCCTCTATCCCTGGGAAAAATGGGGAAACAAACCGGAAGAGTATGTTCAAATTTGTAAATGGGTAGAGGAGGCCGGCGCGGATGGATTGCATGTTTCGGCGGGGAGTCTCTTTCCCCATCCTTTAGTTCCGCCAGGGGGATTCCCTCTGGATGAGGCCAATTGGTGGTATGGCAGTATGGCCTCCAGCGGTGTGCGTGGTTACATGAATTATACGGTTTTCCATTTCAAGGTCTTGAGGCCACTATTTCTTTGGCTCTGGAACCGCACTAAGAAAAAATATCCCATTGAGGGAGTCAGTGCTGAACTTTGTAAGAAAGTTAAAGAAAGCGTCAATATTCCAGTCCTCAATACCGGGGGTTATCAGGATGGCAAGTTGATCCGGAAGGTGATTTCTGAGGGGTACTGTGATGGGGTGGCCATTGCCCGTCCTTTGATTGCTAATAATGATCTGGCCAAGATACTTGAGCAGGGTAAGGATCTGCCTGATAAACCTTGCTCATTTTGCAACCGATGCCTCCTTAATGCGCCTGCTAATCCATTGGGCTGCTACGATTTGCGTCGCTATGACAACGATCATGATGCCATGATTAGGGAGGTGATGACTGTTTATGATCCTCCACCTTTTCGTTAGTTCAAATATCTTTTCGATATGATGATCTAAATAGCATTTTAATTTTATAAAAGGGTTGCAAATGAATAACACTGAAACCCAAACCGTCCAAACCGTAGCAAAGGATCAAACGATTGAGGATGTGGTTCTTGAGAGTCCTGTCGACCAACATGAATTAAAAGTCCGGAAGCGGCTAATGATCATTATCCCGGCTGTTATCCTTTTTTTGCTACTGATCGCCTTACTTTGATCCTGTCACGGAGTATCGATTGACATGGCTACGCAACAGAAGCAGTCAGCGGCTAAATCGGAAAAGCCTAGGAAGTCGCGACCTATCTTCACTATCTTGGTAATCGCTATTATCGTTGTAATTGGCGGTTATCTCATCGCTCGTTTTGTGCCTGAAAAGCCGGTGGACTATGAAGCCATTGATGAACATTTTAAATACGGTTCCATTGGTAGCGAACCGGTAAGTGGCCTGCCCTATTGGATATGGAAAGTCCTTCCAGAAATGTTTCCAGAGAAGTTTCCAGGGAAGGGAGGATATGCTTCATTCGGATTCATTTACGAGGAAGGGCGGGATTTGCCAATTGGGGTATCACAACGTCGGGTGACGGGGATCGATCGGGTTTGGTTGAACTGTGCAGTTTGTCATACGGGTACCCTACGGGAAACAAAAGATAGCGAGCCCCAGATCTTCTTGGGAATGCCTGCAAACGACTTCAAATTGTACCAATTCATCCAGTTTTTGAGAGAGGTTGCCTTAGATAACCGCTTTACCTCAGAAAATGTGATGGCAACGATTGAGGAAATGGGGGGTGATCTTGATCCTATCGAGAAGCTTATCTATCGCTACTTCGTTGTTGATCAGGTGAGAACCTCCCTCTTTGATCTGCGTGACCAATTGGCTTTTCTTGACCGCCAATATCCTTGGGGACCAGGCCGGGTGGATACCTTTAACCCTTATAAGGCCATCCAGTTTAATTTCCCTATGGACCAGTTGCCTGAAGAGGAGTTAATTGGCCCGGCCGATTACCCTTCAATTTGGGATCAGCGGCCACGGGAAGGGATGTACTTACATTGGGATGGCAATAATCCCTCCGTCAAGGAGCGTAATAAAAGCGCCGCCTTGGGGGCGGGCGTTACGCCGGTCACCATTGACTTGGAGCGGCTCGGGCGTATTGAAGATTGGTTATGGGATTTTAAGCCTCCGGCTTATCCTAAGGAGATTGATCAGCCTAAAGCGGCTGAAGGCAAGCAGCTTTATGTCCAATATTGCGCCGAATGCCATGGCATGAAGGAAGGGGATCAGTACCTGTTTGATACCGATCGATTCGCTCGCCTAGGAAGGGTGGAGTCCATAGAGGAGATCGGTACCGATCCGGGACGGCTCAACTCCTATACCGAAGTGTTATCCGTCAACCAAAATACCCTTTATGTGGGCTATCCTTGGCGTTTCAATCATTTCCGAAAAACCAATGGCTATGCCAACATGCCCTTGGATGGTATCTGGCTACGGGCTCCCTATTTGCACAACGGTTCGGTGCCGACGCTGCGCGATCTGCTGGAGCCGGCAGAAAACCGGCCGAAGGTGTTTTATCGGGGTTATAACGTCTATGACTGGGAAAAGGTGGGGTTTGTCTCCGAGGTTGCCGAAGAGGGTGGTCGCCCCTTCTTTAAGTTCGATACCCAGGTGGAGGGGAACTCCAATGCTGGCCATGAAGGCGAGGCTTACGGCACCTATCTAAGCGGAGCACAGAAGGAAGCCATCGTCGAATATATGAAGACCTTTTAGAAAAAATCAGTGGATCAGCAGAAGGAATTAAAAAATGAGTCGTTATGCTGTTTGGAACGGCCGCGGAGTACGGTTTGGAATCATCTTATGGCGATGAAATAGGAGGACCAGAGCTAATGCAGTCAAAAGTAGTTCGCTGGATCATTGTACTGTTGGCGTTAGCCCTGGTGATTGGGGCCGTTGGCTGGTACAAACTTTTTCGCGAAGTTGAACAAACCTCTCTGCAAGAGGCTTCGGATGAAGAGTGGTTTAAATATGGTTCAATTGGCAGCGAGGCGGAGCAAGGCGTTCCCTATTGGATTTGGCGCGTCTTGCCTAAGATGTTTCCTGAGTATCTGCCTGGGCCTGGTGGTTATGCTGCGCTTGGTGTTCCCTGGGAGCAAGGTCAGGAATTACCAGTGGGGTTCTCCAAAAAAACCGTGGGGTTTTCCCGGGTGTCTTTCAACTGCGCCTTTTGCCACTCGGCAAGGTATCGCCTGGAAAAAGATAGCCAGCCTATTATTGTGGTTCCTGGACCGGGAAATACCGTCAGGCCCCAAGATTATGCCCGTTTTCTAGCCGCTGCGGCCAATGATGCCAGGTTCAATCCAGACAACATTATGGAGCAGATCGGTTTGATTTACGAATTGCCGTGGTTGGACAAATTGCTCTATCGTTACTTGATTATTCCCGCGACCAAAAAAGCGCTTATCCAATACGGGCAAGATTTTGCGTGGTCTCAGGAAAGACCACCGTGGGGGACGGGGCGGATTGATCCTTTTAATCCCATTAAGTTCGGGATTCTGCAAATGGGAATCGATTCAACCATTGGCAATGCGGATATGATGCCTCTCTGGAACATGAAAGTCCGTGAAGGGGATGCCCTCCACTGGGATGGTCTAAATACTAATCTTCATGAGGTGGTGATCAGTTCCGCCATTGGCGATGGCATGACTTACAAAGCCATTGCCCATGATAGCCTGGATCGTATTGAGGCCTGGTTACAGGAAGTACCGCCGCCTGATTCACCCTTTGATGCCAATGAAGATCCCGCTTCTCCATACCATTTGGATGAACAACTGGCAGCAACGGGTAAAGAAATTTATGAGCAGCATTGCGCTAAATGCCATGCGCCGGGAGGGGAGCGACATAGGACGGTAATCCCGGTTGAGGAAGTGGGTACTGATCGCCACCGGGTGGATATGTGGACGGCTGAAGCGGCTAAGCGCTACAACGCCTATCAGGAAGATTACGATTGGGGAATGCGTCACTTTAGGGACGTGGACGGCTATGTGGCGGTGTCCCACGATGGCCTATGGTTGCGGGGTCCTTATCTTCATAATGGTTCCGTACCTACTCTGCGGGATATGCTGAAAAAACCGGAAGAACGACCCAAAGTCTTTTACCGGGGTTACGATCTTTTCGATCCTATCAATGTGGGGTTCGTGTCCCAAGGGGAAGAAGCGGAGCGTATCGGTTTCCGCTATGACACTCGGGTTCCCGGTAACAGCAATCAAGGACATTTGTTTGGTACCGAGCTTCCGGAAGAGCAAAAAGAAGCCTTGTTTGAGTACTTAAAGACACTTTGATAAAGTAGGAGTCGAATTTGAATCACCTATCAGAGAGTCAAGATTCAGAAAGCCGTTCTCCTGTTTTGACAGAGCAGCAGATGCTGAAACAGGAGCATGAGCGCCTCCAGGAAAGGCGTCGTCAGGCGGGGCTTCCTTCAGGTCATCCGGAAAAAGATGCGGTTGGCCTTGCTTTCTCGGGTGGCGGGATTCGTTCCGCCACCTTTAATTTAGGGCTGTCACAGGCGATGCATCGTTATGGCTTCCTCAAGCATGTGGATTATCTCTCCACTGTTTCAGGCGGAGGTTATATTGGCAGTTCCCTGACTTGGTTCATGTCTTATCTCAAGCAAGATTTTCCTTTCGGGACTTCCCGCCGCCACAATACCGAAACACCCGGCGCTGTGGTGGGTTGGTTGCGTGAGCATGCTTCTTACCTAACTCCTGGTGAGGGTGTCGATCTTTGGGCATTATCGGCGGCGGTTATCCGGGGCACCTTAGTCAACCTGCTGGTGATTATCCCGATTCTTTTTGCTGTAACCGTATTCCTGGTTTGGTTGCCCGGTCCGGTGATTATTGCAGGCTATCCCCATAATGGTTTTACCGCACTGCTGCTGGGGGGACTTGCCTCTCTAGCTTTGCTCGGTGTCACTTCCATTTTCTATGCCCTGTTATCTAGCTTTCCCAGCTTACAGCGATTTCGTTTACGGCACCGAGCTAACTTCTGGATGGGGCGGATGCTGTTATTCGGGGCTGGGTTAATAGTGCTCGGTATGATCCCCTTATTACATGGTTATATTGATTTGTATTTTGAGCACCTGATTGAAGAGTTTAATACTTCTTTTTCTGTGGCAGGGGTGGCGTCCCTGGTTGGTGGTTGGATGGGCCGGGACTCGGGAAAGGAGATCCAGGGATATCGCAAAATTTTATTGAATATAGGGCTGGCCTTGGCAGCCTATGGCCTGCTGCAATGGATGTATCATGGTGCCGATGCCATTGTGAATAATGGCGATGTTTTGCGAGATGAACTACTGCGTGGGGGCGTAGTTTTATCCCTTCTCATTGGGGCGTTGGCCAATATTAACTACGTTTCTATCCATCGTTATTACCGTGACCGGCTGATGCAGGCGTTTATGCCGCCACCGGATTTCACTGATTTTAGCCAACCCAGTCAATGCCTATTGAAGGACATTCCCCAGACCAAAGCCCCTTATCAAATCATTAATACCCTGATGATGACTTGGAATTCTTCGACCCCCAAACTGCGCATCAGGGGAGGCGATAATTTCATTTTCACTCCTTTATTTTGTGGTGCCCCGTCGACAGGCTATGCTCGCAGCGCCGAGTACTTAGGGGGCACAATGGATCTGAGCACAGCTTTTAGTATTTCGGGAGCGGCTATAGATCCGAATACAGGAGTGACTCGATCCCGGCCCTTGTCTTTTATGATGACCTTGTTGAACTTGCGGCTGGGTTATTGGGTTCGCAACCCGAAGCGGCCGGCCAAAATTATGAAAGGATGGTCGCGCCCCTATTGGCTCATCTATTCCTTGCGGGAAATGTTCGGCCTCAAGATGGCTGAGAACCAGATGCATGTCTATTTATCCGACGGGGGGCATTTCGAGAACTTGGGTCTTTATGAACTCATAAGACGCCGTTGCCGTTATATTGTGCTTTGCGATGGGACTGAGGATCAGGATTGGGAATTCGACGATTTGGGAAATGCTTTGGAGAAAGTCCGGGTGGATTTTGGCGTTGCTATCGATATGGATACCCAAATGCTACAACCTCAGGGCCCTAATCGATTTTCGCCTCAACCTTGGGTGTTAGGAGATATTCATTATGCAGATGGCAGCCGAGGTACTTTACTCTATATCAAGGCCTCGATTTTTTCCGGCCTTCCGGAGGATGTGTATGCTTACCGTCGAGCCAATCCTAAGTTTCCCGACCAAAGTACAACTGATCAATTTTTCGATGAAGCCCAGTTCGAAGCCTATCGGGAGCTTGGTTTTCAAATAGGCAAGCGAGTATTTGAGAATAAAAAACTCCATAGAGTTTTTGGCCGCTAAATAGGTAAAACCCTCCCATTTATATATTCGGAGCTTTGCAATGAATAAACAAGCTGTCTGGTTCCGTCGTGCTGTTTGGCTCGGTATTCTGGCCGACTGGATTCTTGGCATTCCAACCATCTTTGCCCCCGAGTGGGTGTTGGGGTTGTTGGGTTTCCGTCCCACCGGTGACCCTGTATGGACCTCCTTCGCCGCTCTGCTGGTAGTTCTGCTATCTCTGTTCTACATCCCCGGTGCCAACAATCCGTACCGTTATCGCCTAAGCGCTTGGTTCGCTGTTTTCGCTCGGCCGCCAGGCGTGATTTTCTTTCTTTTCCTAAATCCAGGAACCTACCCGGCTTTTGGATGGTTGGACGGCTTCCTGTTTCTCATCCAATTCCCCTTGCTGATCTTAACTATGCGTCATGCGCCGGCCTATGAGGATAAGGAAGGGGCAACTTTACAGGCGGAGCCAGAGCAACGTAACCATGCCACCACCTGGCTGCGCCGGACCTTGTGGGTGGGGATCATCGCCGACTTCGTGTTGGGTATCCCCGCCATCTTTGCTCCTCAGTGGGTGCTAGGGCTGTTGGGTTTTCGCCCCACTGATGACCCCGTATGGACCTCCTTCGCCGCCCTTATTCTGGTGCTGTTAGCGATCTTCTACATTCCTGGTGCCAACAAGCCCTATCGTTATCGCTTTAACGCTTGGATGGCGGTGCTGGCGCGGCCGCCTGGGGTGATCTTTTTCTTTCTCCTTTGGCCTGGTTTCTACCCGGCTTTCGGATGGTTAGACGGTTTCCTGTTTCTCATCCAATTCCCATTCCTGGTGAAAGTGATGCAACTCATTCCCAACCGCCGCTTCTGGGATACCCAGGTGGGCGAGTATCGGGGCACCACCTTCCGCTACGTCAAGGAGGCCGCTTTCCGTGGACCCTATGACGACCACAACCTGCCATATCATAAGGGTTTAGGACTGACTACTTTCCTCCAGTTCATCAACGATAGCTCCCGGAACATGCACGACAAGCGGGATATCCGGCCGGTCTATAATAAATTAATCCACTCTAACGGAGTCTGTTACGCAGGGACTTGGAAGATTGACCAAGAAACCCCCTATTCGGGTTACTTCGCTACGGGTTCAGAGGGATTGCTCGTTGCCCGCGCCTCGGTGGCTGGCCCACTCATCTGGCAGGGCGCCAAGCGTGCCTTTGGCATTGCGGGTAAGGTTTTCCCAACGATGGACCCGGATGAGTGGGTGTGGCCGGGCAATTTTGTGACTGTCAGCCACCTAAGCGGCTCCAAGGCGAAGCATGTACTGGACATTGAAATACTCAATTACCCGACTATTGGTCTGGACCCGGTCGCCAACCTTATTAACCGGATGCTGTTTCGCCTGATGGATACTCGACCTGGCTATCGCCAGCTCTTTCCTATCTCTACCCTGGGAGTCAAACCTGGGGACCCAGTGGTGACCCCCGACTTGCTGCGCCTGATGCCGATGGAGGGAACACCACGGGTAGATGCTAAGGATTTCCGGGACGAGATCCGGCTGCGAAACTATCCGGATGGGAAGTTAGTTTATGATATCCAGGTCAAGAACTTCGGCGACGCGGAGTGGACCCGTATCGGTTCCATTACCTTCACTGAGGACGTGGTCTCCGAGGGCAGTGATAAGCAGCTCCATTTTTGGATTCCGCGGGATGTGCCCAATGTGCCTCAGCCTGTGCCCAACGAGGCGGGTTATAGCGAGGTGCGGCAATGAGTGCGCACTTCGATGCTATTGTGGTCGGCACGGGCTTTGGTGGCGCCATCACCGCCTGCCGTTTGGCTCAGGCAGGCGCACGCGTATTGGTGCTGGAGCGCGGTCGACGCTGGACTCCAGAGACCTATCCTCGGAAACTCCAAGATCCCTGGTTTTACCACCCAAGCCATCCCCAGAAACACAGCGGTTGGTTAGACCTGCGCTTCTTCCGGGGCATGGCGGTAGCCCAGGGCGCCGGTGTTGGCGGGGGGTCACTATGCTACTCCAGCGTGGTGATGGAAGCGGACGCTGACTGTTTTATGGAGGGGTGGCCGCCGGAGATTACTTACGAAGAACTCCGTCCTTACTATGATAAGGTGCGCCGCATGCTTGCCCTGGGCTCAATCCCAGAAGGGCAGCACACCCACCGTTTTCAGTTGTTGCGGCGGGCGGCGGAGGAACTGGGCTACAGGGATCGCTTTGAGGCGGTCCCCTTGGCTATCTCTTTTGATCCAGAATATAGCTACGATTTACCTAACCCCATCGATGCGAAGCATTCCAAGTCTTTTGTCAATTCCCAGGGGGTTCGTCAGGGCACTTGTGTGCACCTAGGCAACTGCGATATTGGATGTGATGTTAAGGCCAAAAATACGCTCGATCTCAATTATGTGCCGGAAGCGGAGCAGCACGGGGCCGAGGTACGGCCACTGCACCTGGTTCGCCATGTGGAGCCTGCCGGGACGGGTTACCGGGTAGTGTGGGATGAAGTACGGGATGGAAAATTGGTGCGTGGTTCGGCGGAAGCCGACCGGGTGGTATTAGCCGCTGGTTCTTTAGGTTCTACCGAAATCTTATTGCGCAGTCGCGATGAGGCCAAAACTCTGCCTGCAGTGAGCCGGCAATTGGGTGTCGACTGGAGCGCCAACGCCAATTTTCTGACCCCCGCTATTTATCCAAAGGGAGTGGATGTCAATCAGGGGATTGGGCCAACTATCTCTGCTGGTCTCCGCTTTATGGATAGCGAGGTGAACGGGCAGCGTTTCTATATCGAAGACGATGGCTTTCCCAACTTGTTGCTCAATGCTGCTGCTTCCCGGTTAGGCAGCGGCTTCTTGGGGAGACTGTTGCACAACCTTCTAAGGCGTGGTCTGGACGAGAAAAATCCTACCGCTCAGGTGATGGTGTGGCTGGGTGAAGGTCTGGATGCCGCTGATGGTCGACTCCACCTAGGACGCTCCTGGCTCAAGCCTTGGCAGCGGAAACTTAAGTTGGACTGGGAGGTGGAGGAGTCGCGGGCGGTCATTGATGCCATCATCGACATCCATCGGCAGTTATCGGAAGTGGATGGTGGCCGGCTCAAGGTTCCCTTCTACTGGCGGGTGTTGCGCAATCTAGTTACCGTTCACCCCCTGGGAGGATGCCGTATTGGCGGCAGTGCAGAGGATGGAGTGGTAGATCATCGGGGTCAGGTGTTTGGTTATCCCAATCTTTATGTTGTCGACGGCGCTCTCCTGCCAAAACCCACAGGCCGCAATCCCTCAATGACCATTGGTGCTCTAGCGGAGCGAATGGCGGACTTGATGACCCAAAACTAACAACTTTTTCCCTTTAAACTTATGGGCCGCCAAGGTGGTAGCTCAGACTAAAAATTCATTCTACATTAGAGGGCACCTCTAATACCAATTTCATGTGATTTTGCATTGTGTAGATTCAGCCTAAACAACCACTTGAAGCCTTAATAGATTGCATTCTTTGGTTAAATTGGTATAAAAACTCATGAATTGATGTAGGTCGTTTCTAGGTATTTTTAGAGGTGCCCTTTAGTTATTTATTTTTCCTTCCATTTTTATATCAGAAGCTGTAAGTAAAACAGTCGCGACCTTCCTTTCCAATAGTGCCCCTAGAAGCTCCAATACACTCTTTAATAGATCAAAGGAAAATCTCCTGTCTTCAACCCCGAGGTTATAGGCACGCCCATAAAAAATTTTGATGGCAAGGTACGGAGACAGTCACTAAGCTTTATTGGGTATCCCTAGTAAAGAATAGAGGAAGTTAAAATGGGACCCATCAATATTAGGCCTTGTTGTTTAGGGTTGTTTTTTCCGATACGTGCCGGGTTTTTCTTTATTATTTTTTTGCTTCTAGCGGCATGTGAATCTAAGCCTCCTGATTTTCCTAAACCCTCTCCACCTACACCCGAAGAAAAACTTATCGATAAAGGAAGGGATATCTTTTTTAATGAGACATTTAACGGCAATGGCCGGACCTGTAGCACCTGTCATAGAGCAGAAGCAAATTTTACAATTGATCCTGAATTTATTAGCACATTACCAGACAGCGATCCTTTGTTCGTGGCCGAGTTTAACCCTAACCTGAGTGAGAATTTTGAAAATCCAAAGCTCATGCGCCAGTTCGGATTGATTGTCGAGAACCTAGATGGCTTTGGGGATTTAGAAAATGTCTTCGTATTACGGGGGGCACTTCCTACGCTGGCGCTACCTACTTCAGTAGAAAGTCCAGAGGGACCTCGTTTGGGTTGGTCCGGTGATGGTTCACCTAGGGAGGGGACCCTGAAGCTATTTGCGATTGGAGCGGTGATTCAGCATTTTACTAAGACTTTAAATAGAACTCCGGATATTGATTTTCGTCTTCCAACTGAAGACGAGCTTGTTGCCTTAGAAGCATTTCAACGCGCCCTGGGGCGGCAAAAGGATTTATCATTACCCCTGCCTTTAAAAGGGACAGTGGCAAATCGCGGACAGGAAATATTCTTAGACGACACAGTTGGAAAGTGTAACATTTGCCACCAGAATGCAGGGGCCAATGCCCGTTTAGGTGGACAGGATGTAGGTAATGCCAATTTTAATACGGGTGTTGAAAGTTTTACTGATAGAGAAGCAACTTATGGCGATGAATTGGTGCCGCCTGATGATGGGTTTGGGACCCCGGGAGATGGTACTTTCAATACCCCACCTTTGGTCGAGGCGGCAGATACAGCTCCTTTTTTCCATAATCATGTGATTGATACCCTTGAAGGCGCAGTCGCTTTTTATAACAGTGAAGCTTTTAATAATTCTCCGGCAGGCCAGATACTTGCCAGTCGCGATCCTAAGGGGGTCGGTATTCAATTAAATGGAAATCAGGTGGTTGCTGTTTCTGCTTTCCTTCGGGTTATAAATGCTTTGGAAAATATTCGCTTGAGCATTGAATTGATTGAAGGAGCAATGGGTAGGCATTTTGCGATATTTGGAGATTTTGATGAGCAACTGAGGATCGCTAACTTTGAGATTGAAGATGCGGTTATGGTATTGGCGGAAAGTGATTTGCATCCGCAGGCAGTTGCCGATCTTAACTCAGCCTATAATTTAATCGAACAAGTAAGAGGTAATGCTGCCTTAAAGCATCTTATGGTAGATGCGATTGGTGAGTTAAGGGACGCACGTGACGATCTTGCTAGATCCTATTAGGCCCCTCATACAGACAAGCGACACACTATAACTGGAGCATCAAGCTATGCTTAACAAGCCATCATGTTTTGGAATCGCTATATTCCTAATATTCTCTATTCCCCTTGTTCATGGGGATAGCCATGAGAGATATGAAAAGTTTATTCCTCTGGGCTATTCTCCAGGATTAAGTGAAAAATATACGACTATCGGCAGCATTGTTGCCACTGACGAAGATGAAAAAACCGTTACTGTTAGTACGGATTCCGAAAGCCATATTTATAGAGTGAACGAGAATACTAAAATATGGTTAGACCGGTCGCAAATCAAGGCTAGAAACTTAGATGGATCTTTCACCGATCTTAAGGAAGGTTTGAATGTCGAGATAAGAACTGACCCTGCTGAGGATAAAGCTGTAGCTAAGTGGATCAAGGTGCAGATAACAAATCACTAATCCAGATTGACAATCTTTTTCTCCTTTCTAATCTATAACGTAATATTTTGTTCTATGATTTTGGCATTTCTTGATGATTAAAGCTGGAGGTAAACTTAATGATTGACATCGAAACCCTTTTGGGCGAAGAGATGGAATCCTTATTGGGCTATCGGTGTCAGGGTATTGACAAAAGTGCTCTGCATCTACCGGGCCCAGATTTCCTCGATACTGTGGTGACCCAAACGGACCGAAAACCACGGGTGTTACGCAGTCTTCAGACCTTGTTCAATCATGGCCGCCTGGCAGGTACCGGCTATTTATCTATCCTGCCTGTAGATCAAGGGGTGGAGCATTCAGGCGGCGCTTCATTTGCACCCAATCCCCTCTATTTCGACCCAGAAAATATTGTTCGTCTAGCGATAGAAGGGGGCTGTAACGCGGTCGCCTCCACCTTAGGCGTATTGGGTGCCGTATCCCGCAAGTATGCCCACCGCATCCCCTTTTTGGTAAAGCTTAATCACAATGAACTACTCACCTATCCAAACCGGTATGAGCAAACCCTGTTCGGTAGTGTCGATCAGGCTTTTGATATGGGGGCAGTGGCGGTTGGGGCGACCGTTTATTATGGTTCTGAAGATTCCCGACGTGAAATCCAGGAAATCACCGAGGTCTTTCAGCATGCCCATGAGCTGGGCATGGCGACGGTACTCTGGGCCTATCTGCGTAACTCAGCCTTTAAGCATGAAGGAACCGATTACCATACTGCCGCAGACCTTACCGGTCAGGCTAACCACTTGGCGGCTACCATAGAGGCGGATATTGTGAAGCAAAAGCAAGCGCTGACCAACGGGGGTTATAGGGCCATTGGTTTTGGTAAAACCGATCCTCGCGTTTATGAGCAACTCACTTCTGATCATCCCATCGATCTAGTGCGCTACCAGGTCGCCAATTGCTATATGGGTCGGGTGGGCCTTATCAACTCTGGAGGTCCCTCTGGCAAAGATGACCTTCATCAAGCCGTGCGGACCGCAGTTATTAATAAACGGGCTGGAGGCATGGGGGTGATTTCTGGTCGTAAGGCTTTCCAGAAACCCATGAAAGAGGGTATCGAGTTATTAAATGCCATTCAGGATGTCTATTTATCAGAGAAAGTCACTGTGGCCTGAAACCAGACCTACAGGGTGGAAAGTAGGCCGGACCGATTCGCTGGGAGCGAATCGGGACATCCGCAGGAGGCCCGAAGGGGGCGCGCCAGGGAGGGCGCGCATCAATAAAGTCTTGGGCCGTTTCCGGCAAGATTTTGTTGTCAGTTCTCTGCCTTTTGGCATCCAAGCCTTTAAAGAGAAATTTAGGTCCAATGAAGCGATTTAAGGGGGGGACGAAATACCAGGGTTACTCTAATCGTGTCGAAATCTAAGCCATGCCCTGTGGGGGAAACAATTCGCCTCCGAGGCTTGGTTCAGGGGGTTGGTTTGCGTCCCACTGTCTGGCGTTTAGCGAAAGAATGTGGACTTTGGGGTGAGGTGCGCAATGACAGTGAAGGGGTCTTAATCCGCGCCTGGGGTCAGGTAGAGGCTTTGGAAGCTTTTGTCCGCAAACTAAAATCCCAGGCCCCGCCCCTGGCCCGTATTGACACGGTTGAGCGCCAACCACTGGAGATCACCCCCCCAAATTCTGAATTTCGCATCTTCCACAGTTCTCAAGGTGAAGTGCGGACAGGGGTGATGCCCGATGCTGCTGTTTGCGCGTCCTGCCTAACGGAAATTTTTGATCCTACCCGCCGGCGCTATCGTTATCCGTTTACCAACTGTACCCATTGTGGACCGCGCTTTTCTATCATTGCGGAGATTCCCTACGATCGCTCCAATACTAGCATGGCACCCTTTGCCATGTGTCCAGCATGTCAGGCGGAGTATGAAGATCCTAATGATCGACGCTTTCATGCTCAGCCTAATGCCTGTCCCCTATGCGGGCCCCAGGTTTGGCTGGAAGATGCGACCGCTCAAGAAATTCCCCCAACCGCCCTGGGCTGTGCCGATCCCATTGCCGCCGCGGCACAGCTGTTACTTAAAGGGGCTATTATGGCGATCAAAGGGCTGGGAGGATTTCATTTGGCCTGTGATGGCACCCAGTTTGAAGCGGTGGCCAGGCTCCGTTCAAACAAGCGCCGCTATGAGAAGCCTTTGGCCCTGATGGCTCGGGATTTGGAGATGATTCGGCGCTATTGCCAGGTGACCGAGGAAGCCGCGCAGCTGTTGCAGAGTCCGGCAGCCCCCATTGTGCTGCTGCCAAGGGAAGGAAAAGGGAGGGTAGCGGAAAATGTAGCGCCGGAGCAGCAGTATCTGGGATTCATGCTCCCTTACACCCCCTTGCACCATTTGCTGTGTGCCGAATTGGATCAGCCCCTGGTGATGACTAGCGGGAATCTTTCCGAAGAACCTCCCTGTCTTCATAATCCGGTTGCCCGCTCCAAGCTGGCGGGGATCGCCGATTATTTTTTACTCCATAATCGGGATATCATTAACCGGGTGGATGATTCGGTGGTTCGGATCATGGCGGGACGGCCCAGATGGCTGCGCCGCGCCCGGGGCTATGCGCCAGCCCCCCTCGCGCTGCCGCCAGGTTTTGAAGCCGCGCCGCCGTTACTCGCCCTAGGGGGGGAGCTTAAGAACACTTTCTGTTTGCTCAAGGGGGGGCAGTGCCTTCCCTCCCAGCACTTGGGGGATTTGGAGGAAGCGAAGACTTTCGCGGATTATCAACAAAACCTCTCCCTCTATCGCCGCTTGTATCAGCAGACCCCCAAGATGTTGGTGGTGGATCGACACCCTGAATATTTGTCCGCCAAGCTGGGGCGGGAATGGGCCGCCCGGGAAGGGTTGCCCTTACTGGAAGTGCAGCACCACCATGCCCATATTGCCAGTTGCATGGCCGAAAATGGACTGCCGTTGGAGACTTCGCCGGTGCTAGGGGTGGCCTTGGACGGCCTAGGCTATGGGGAGGGGGGCACTCTATGGGGAGGGGAATTTCTCCGCGCCGATTATCGAAGTTTTGAACGTCTGGCCACTTTTAAACCTGCTCCCCTGATAGGTGGGGTCCAGGCCATCCGGGAACCCTGGCGTAGCACCTACGCCCATATTCTCACCGGCTTGGGATGGGACAGGTTTCAGGAGGAGTATGGGGCTCTAGAACTATTTCAATATCTCAATACTAAACCTTTGGCCACCTTGAACGCCATGGTGAAACGGGGGCTAAACTGCCCCCAGACCAGCTCTTGCGGACGATTATTTGATGGGGTGGCCGCAGCCTTGGGCGGACATCGGGGGAAAGTGAGTTTCGAGGGTCAGGCCGCCATGGCCCTGGAGACTTGGGCGGAAGCAGGATGGCCGCAAAAAGACCGCTGCCTGCCCTATCCTTTTGCCCTTAGCATGGGGGATAACAGCAGATTGCCTTGGATTGATCCCACCCCCCTGTGGCAAAGGCTCTTGGACGATCTTAACCGAGGCGAGTCCAGGGAAAAAATGGCGGTTTGTTTTCATCTCGGACTGGTGGAAGTACTGGTGGCCATGGTCAGACATCTTGGGAAGGCACAGGGCATGGGGACCGTGGCCCTTTCTGGCGGGGTGTTTCAGAACCGGTTGCTGCTAGAGGGAATGATCTCAAGACTAGAGGCTGAAGGGTTGACTGTGCTTTCGCACCGCTATTTGCCTACCAATGATGGGGGGCTTTCGGTGGGACAGGCCGTGGTGGGGGCGGCCTGGGCATTGGGCGGCTAATGAACTTTATAATTAAGGGTTTCTATGCCTGAGTCTACCCGTTTCCTTATTTAGGCGATTTCCGGAACAGAGTCCTCCTTGTTTATCCCCCCCTTAGGGGGAAATTGAGAATCTCAAGCATTCACCCCCACCCTTTCCCTCCCCCATCAAGGGGGAGGGGATGTTATATTTGGGCTAGCCCATGCTGGGCTTGTCAAAAACCTGTAGATCGTTCAGGCGGAGCGGGCCTGAAGCTCGATTTCTTGGGCTTGCACGGCGGCAATGGCGGCAATATTCACAATGGCATCCACGGAAGCGTCCCGTTGCAGGACATGATAGGGCTTGGATAGCCCCATCAGGATAGGTCCAATGGCTTCGGCGCCCCCCAGTTCTACCAGCAATTTATAAGCAATGTTCCCCGAGGTCAGATCGGGGAAGATCAGGACGTTAGCGCCCTCCTTCAGCCGGCTGAAGGGGTAGGTGGAATGGAGAATGGCTTCATTGGTGGCCGTATCCGCCTGCATTTCCCCATCGATGACCAAATCCGGACGCCGGCGGTGGACCATTTCCACCGCTTCTTGAACCAAATCCACCAGGGCGTGCTTCACTGAGCCGAAATTGGAGAAGGAAAGCAGGGCGATCCGAGGTTCAATATCGAAACGGCGCGCCGTATCCGCCGCCGACAGGGCAATTTCAGCCAAGGTTTCCGCATCGGGGGTGATGTTGACCGTGGTATCGGCACAAAAAATGATCTGGTTTTTGAACAGAAGCATATAAAGCCCGGAGGCATGACGGATTCCTTTGTCCAGGGGAAGGATTTGAAGGGCAGGGCGGATGGAATCCGGATAATGGTAAGTTTCGCCACAGACTACTGCATCCATCTCCCCTCGAAGCAATAGCATGGGGGCATAGTAATGACGACGCAGCATATGGCGACGCGCTTCGGCTAAGGTGACCCCTCTGCGGGCCCGCATGGCAAAGAACTGCCGGGCGAGATCCTCCCGTAGGGGATGAGTTTGGGGATCAAGCAGTTCAATTTGCTGCAAATTAACCCTTAGCTGCTTCGCTTTTACCTGGATCTCATGGAAATTGCCAAAAAGCACCGGTTCACCGATACCTTCTTCCACAATACGGCTCGCGGCGCGAATAATGCGCTCATCATCTCCCTCGGGAAAAGCAATCCGAATGGGGCCGAGGGAGGCTGGTTTTTCTGTTTCAAGGCTTTGGATGGCCAGTTGGGAGCGGCGTTTGGCCTTATTAATGACCTGCCGCATGACTTCTTTGGAGCGTCCTAGGCGGCGCTCCAACTGTTCCCGGTAGACTTCAAAGTCTTGGATGGGCGCACGGGCTGCCCCGGATTCGGCTGCCGCTTTGGCCACCGCGATGGTCACCTGCAACAGTACCCGGGGATCGAAGGGTTTGGGAATTAGATATTCCCGGCCAAACTCAATTTTCTCCATGCCATAGGCGCGGCAGACGGTTTCCGGAACCCCTTCTTTGGCCAAGGCCGCCAGAGCCTGGGCCGCAGCAATTTTCATGGCTTCATTGATGGTGTGGGCACGGACATCTAGGGCGCCTCGGAAGATGAAAGGAAAGCCGAGCACATTGTTGACTTGATTGGGATAGTCGCTGCGGCCTGTGGCCATAATCACATCGGGGCGGGCGGCGAGGGCATCCGGATAGGTGATTTCCGGGTCGGGATTGGCCATGGCGAAAATAATGGGGTTGTTGCCCATGGACCGCACCATCTCGGGAGTGACCACATTGGGGATGGACAATCCACAGAAGACATCGGCCCCCACCAGGGCTTCTTCTAAAGTATGGGCTTGGCTGGGCCGGATAAATTGGGCCTTGTAGGGGTTATAACGGGGGTGGTCTGGTGCCAAATCCTGGCGTCCTTCGTAGAGCACTCCCTTGCTGTCGCAGAGCAGTAGATTTTTCGGGTTCACCCCCAGGGTGAGGTAAAATTTGGCGCAGGCGATACCCGCCGCACCGGCGCCATTGATGACCAGTTTGATTTCATCCAGCTCTTTGCCCACCAATTCACAGGCATTGAGCAGGGCCGCCCCCGAGATAATGGCTGTGCCGTGTTGATCGTCATGGAAGACGGGGATAGCTAGGGTCTCTTTTAACTGTTCTTCAATATAGAAACAATCGGGGGCCGCGATATCCTCTAGATTAATGCCGCCGAAAGTGGGTTCGAGCAGGCGGCAGGCTTGAATCACCCCATCGGCGGTGGGGGCGTTGAGTTCCAGATCAAACACATCGATGTCGGCAAAGCGCTTGAATAAGACCCCTTTGCCTTCCATTACCGGTTTGCTGGCTAAAGGCCCCAGAGGTCCCAAACCGAGCACCGCGCTGCCGTTGGTCACCACGGCCACCAAATTGCTTTTGCCGGTATAGAGATAGACATCATCGGGAGTTTGATAGATTTCCCGGCAGGGTTCGGCCACCCCGGGGGAATAGGCCAACGCCAGGTCGCGCTGGGTGAGGCAAGGTTTGCTGGGGGTGACTTCCAGCTTGCCAGGCCGCCCCCGGCGATGGTATTCGAGTGCTTCGTCACGGGAAATCATGAATTCTATTGTATTTCTATGTTGCCGATGTTGTCGAATTGTGATCAAGCATAGTTGACAAAGAGGGCTATCTAACCCCTAATGGGATCATAGAGTAAAGGGGATATTTCGGTTATAAAGGTGGGTTTGGTTCTTAACCGTGAAGATTGAAGGAGTCTCCATGAGCCATTTGACGGAGGAGCAGATTGAAGCTTTTGAGCGTGATGGTTTTGTTGTGGTGCGGGGGTTTTATGATGACCAGGAAATGGCGCAGATTAAGCACTGGGTAGAGGAGGTCCAAGCCTATCCCGATGCCCCCGGCAAATATCAGCGTTATTATGAGGATTCCCTTGCCGAGCCTGGTCAGCGGCTGTTAAATCGCATGGAGAATTTTTCCCCCTATCATAGGGGGTTTGCCCAGCTGTTTCATAACAGTAAGCTTCAAGAGGCTATCTCCGAACTCTTCGGTGAGCCGGCGGTCCTTTTCAAGGAAAAAATCAACTTCAAATTCCCCGGTGGCGATGGTTTCAAGCCCCATCAAGACCACCAGGCGGGATGGTGGAAATACAATAACCTTTGTATTACCGCGCTTATTTGCATTGATGAGGCCAACCAGGAAAATGGTTGCCTAGAGATTGCCCCAGGAAAGCATAAGAGTGGCATGTTCAAGGGGTGGACTCCCCTGAGCGAAGAGGAGATGAAAGAGATGGAATTCATTTCTTGTCCGACTCAACCAGGGGATATGATTTTATTTGATTCTTTTACTCCCCATGGATCTCAGCCTAACCTTACAGATAAGCAGCGTCGGCTTTTGTTTATCACCTACAATCGCCTCTCGGAAGGAGATACCCGCGAGCAGTATTATGAGGACAAGCGTAAGAGTTATCCCCAGGACTGCGAGCGAGAGGAAGGGAAGGAATATGTATTCCGGGTTTAGGGGGCGGCTTATTTTTCCATAGCTTAGCGGCAATATCTGGGTTAGGGAAGGTTATCCACAATTTCTGTGGATAACTATGTGGATAAGATGGAATTTAAGGGCTGCAGGTCCCATGCTAGCGGGCATCATGACAAGTTGATGACAAAATGAGCAATTCATTTAATGTTTATAAAAATCAAAAACTTATAAAAATTATTTCAGAGTTGGTAAGCACTGGATGGCGGCATTAATGAGAAATGACCTCGGTCAATTTGTCAACTGTTGAAAATATTATGTCTATATGAGCCCCAAAGAGGATGATCTTGCCTTAGTGATGAGCGGTGGGGGGGCCCGCGCTGCTTATCAGATCGGTTTTCTCAATTGCCTTGCTCGGCTTTATCCCGAACTAAAGATACCGATTTTGACCGGAGTCTCTGCCGGTGCTATCAATGCCGCCTATCTGGCCAATCAACCTGGCAATTTTGGGGAAAGAGTTGAGGGTTTGACCCGGGTATGGGCGGGGCTTAATGCCGAACAGGTGTTTCGGGTTGATTTGCTCTCCATTTTTTGTAATGTCATCCGCTGGGGGTTTCGCCTGCTGTTAGGGGGGGCCTCCCGTGCCATTGAAGCCCGCAGCCTATTGGATACTACGCCCTTAGAGGCCCTCTTAGAACAGGTTTTTGAGCCCAGTGGCGGCTATCTAGCCGGCATTCAGCGCAATCTAGGGGGAGGGGAGCTTAAGGCCATTGCCATCACCGCTTCCAATTATTCCACTGGCCAGTCTGTGAGTTGGGTGCAAGGGAGGGAATTACGACGCTGGGAGCGGGCCCATCGAAAGGGTATCCACTGCGCCCTTAAGCTTAAGCATGTTCTGGCCTCGGTTTCTTTGCCCATTTTTTTTCCAGCGGTGGAAATTGACGGCTGCTGGTACGGAGATGGGGGTATCCGTATGACCGCCCCTTTATCACCTGCTATTCACCTGGGGGCAAGCCGGATATTGGCTATCTCGACCCACTACGCCCCCAGCTACGAGGAAGATAATTTTCCTAATATTGATCATTATCCTCCGCCGATACAAATTGCCGGTGCTCTTTTCGATTCCATCTTCCTGGATGTGTTTGATAACGATGCCTTGCGTTTGGGGCGGATCAACCGGCTGATAGCCAGACTGCCTGAAAGGCAGCGCTACGGCTTGCGTCCCGTTAAACTGTTGCTGTTGCGGCCATCCCAGGATTTAGGCAAGCTGGCCAACGAATATGAACCGGCGCTGCCGCGTTCCTTCCGCTTTATGACTCGAGGGTTGGGCACCCGAGAAACCCGCAGCAATGATGTCTTGAGCTTGCTCATGTTCCAGCCGGACTATCTCCATCGCCTCATGGAACTGGGTTGCCACGATGCCCAAAAGCGAAGTGACGAGATTCGCAAGTTCTTGGAAGGGTAAATCTTCTTTTCCTTCCATTCTTATTATGATTTGGGTAATGTGATTGACCGGAACATGAATTTGCCGGGCGAGTTCCGCCGCTGACAGGGCACGGGCCTCCAGCTCATCGCTCAGAACCTCGCCGGGATGGATAGCTGATCTTGCCATATTTCCTGCGCTTCCTCTTGATTAATGATAGTCCGTTATCTCTACATAAAGAATCATACTTATCCACAATTTTTGTGGATAAGTATGTGGATAAGGTGGGGGTAGTATCTCGTTAAGCCCCAACCGTCAGGCCTTTGTTTCAAATTGGTGATAAAATAACCAATCTAAAAGTTGTTTAAAAATCAGTAATTTATAAAAATTTTCTTAAATGACCAAGAGTTAGCGTCTCTATAAAAGGGGGCGTTCCCGGAGTCAAGGCCTGCCTGTTGAAAACTTTTTCGTGAAGAAGGTTAGAAGAGCCAAAAATTTTGGAATTGTCAAGCCCCGAGTGATAGAGTGGAACCTCTTAGAATTGTTGTCCAAAATTAAAAATGCACGAGCTTTCTCTCTGTGAAGGGGTGGTGCAAATATTGGAGGAGCAGGCCGGGATTCAGTCTTATTCCCAGGTCAAGGCGGTATGGTTGGAGGTTGGGATTCTGGCGGGCGTGGAGTTAGAATCTTTGCGGTTTAGTTTTGATGCGGTTACTCGCGGTACCTTGGCCGAGGGGGCGCGATTAGAGATCATTTCCGTCCCTGGCCGTGCTAAGTGTTTGTCCTGTGGGGAAACCGTTGTCCTCAATGAACGGTTTTCCCCTTGCCCCCGGTGCGGCGGCTACCCGCTTCAGGTGACAAGCGGTGAGGAGTTGCGGATCAAAGAACTGGAGGTAGAGTGATGTGTACGGTATGTGGTTGCGGTGAAGGTGAAGTGACAATGGAGGGGGAGGCGCACTCTCACCACCCTCATCATGGGCATCATCCCCCTAATTCAGGGGATTTCACCTCAGGCCCGATTTGGGTCCATGCCCCCGGTTTGTCTCAAAAGCGGATGGTCCAAATCGAACAAGATATCCTGAGTAAGAATGACCGTTATGCCCAGGAAAATCGCCACTATTTTCAGGCCCATGGGATTTTGGCATTAAACTTGGTTTCCAGCCCCGGTGCTGGCAAAACGACCCTGTTGGTCCGCACGATTGAAGAACTCAGGGCCCAGGGGCCGCTGGCGGTGATTGAGGGGGATCAGCAAACCAGCAACGATGTGGAGCGTATTCGCGCTACCGGTGTCCCTGCGTTGCAGATCAATACCGGCAAGGGCTGTCACCTGGATGCCCACATGGTGGGGCATGCCCTGGAGTGTCTACGCCCCCCCAAGGACAGCTTGCTGTTTATTGAGAATGTGGGCAATTTGGTTTGTCCTGCCGCCTTTGACTTGGGGGAAGCCCACAAGGTTGTGGTCCTTTCGGTCACCGAAGGGGAAGACAAGCCTCTCAAATATCCCGATATGTTTCATGCCGCCCGTCTCATGATCCTCAATAAGGTCGATCTCTTGCCTTATTTGGAATTTGATGTGGCCCGTTGCCTGGAATATGCCCGCCGGGTTAATCCCCAGATGGAAGTCATCCAGCTTTCCGCCCAGATTGGCGAGGGCTTAGCCGACTGGTACGCTTGGATTGGGCGGCAACAGCAGGCGCTGCTGGGTCAACAGTCGGGGAAACCCGTGGCAGCAGTGGAGGATCCCCTAGCTGTCTAGTTGGGCGCCCTCTATTTTTCCTGGCCCTGAGCTAAGCGCAGATTAGCGCAGGAGGTGCGCGATGTGTTTGGGTATCCCGGCTCAGATTGTAAACATTACCGATGCTGAGAACTTGCTTGCCGTGGTCAGTGTTGGCGGCGTTAAGCGGGAAATTAGCTTGGCCTGTGTCATAGAAGGCGACTCGCCCTTAGAGGCTTGGGTGGGAGAGTGGGTCTTGGTGCATGTGGGTTTTGCCATGAGCCGCATTGACCCGGAGGAGGCGGATAAGACTTTGAAATTGCTTGAGGAGTTGGGTGAACTCCAAGTTAAAATGGAAGATCAAGAGGGGCTAACCCCCGAGGACGAACAGCATGGATGAGGATCCACTCCACTCCCTTTATCCCTTTCTCCAGGAGGGGCGGAAAGCACCCGAGGAAGGAGATGGTGCGTTATTGGAATCGGTGCGCCAAAAAGCCGCGGATAGTCTCTCGGTAAAGCAGGCCTTTTTTGACGCTCACCTTCACCAAATGGTGGCGGTGGCCCATACTCTGGCTACCGTCTACCGGGGAGGAGGGCGCCTATTTACCATGGGGAATGGAGGCTCTAGTTGTGATGCGGCCCACATTGCCGTGGAATTCCAGCATCCGGTGACCGCAGGCCGGCCTGCTCTTCCTGCCACCCACCTAGGTGCAGATACTGCTTTAATGACGGCATTGGGCAATGATATTGGTTTTAAGCATGTTTTTGTGCGGCAGCTATTGGCCCACGCCAAGGCCGGGGATGGGCTCATTGGTATTTCCACCAGCGGTAATTCGGAGAACCTGATGGCTGCTTTTGCCAAGGCCAAGGAGCAGGGGTTGGCCACCATCGGATTAACCGGCATGAGTGGCGGGGCGATGGCAAAGAGTCCTTTCCTTGACCACTGCTTGATTGTGCCTACTGACAGCATCCACCGGATTCAAGAATGTCATGTCGTCATTTATCATATTCTCTGGGATTTGGTGCACACCTTGCTTGCCGATGATCGGGGGAAGTCCGTCACCTATCAAGGGAACTCCGTCCCATGAAATATGTGGATGAATTTCGGGATCCGGCGAAGGCCCGTTATTTGCTCGGGGAAATCAACCGCCAAATAGAACAAATTGCCACCTGCCAAGTCCGCCCATTGCAACTGATGGAGGTCTGTGGCGGCCATACCCATGCCCTGTTTAAATACGGGATTGAGACCCTGTTGCCCGAGGCTATCGAGCTGGTCCATGGGCCCGGTTGTCCGGTGTGTGTATTGCCCATGGGGCGGGTTGATGATTGTGTTGCCCTTGCCGAGCAAGGGGGAGTGATTTTCACTACCTTCGGGGATCCCATGCGGGTGCCGGGTTCCCGCAAGAGCTTGGCCCAGGCCAAAGCCGAGGGAGCCGATATTCGGATGGTCTACTCGCCTCTGGATGCCTTAAAGCTGGCTCGCCAGCACCCGGAGCGGGAAGTGGTGTTTTTCGGCTTAGGCTTTGAGACCACTATTCCCAGTACCGCCTTCACCGTGCTTCAGGCCGAGCGCGAAGGGATCAACAATTTCTCGGTTTTTTGTAATCACATCACCATTATTCCCACCATTAAAGCCATTCTGGACTCCCCGGATATGCAGCTGGACGGCTTTCTGGGACCGGGCCATGTGAGTATGGTGATTGGCACCCGTCCCTATGGTTTCATCGCGGAGCGTTACCATAAACCGGTGGTGATTGCCGGCTTTGAGCCCCTTGACGTGTTGCAAGCGGTAGCCATGGTCCTGCGGCAGATTGCCGGAGGACGGGCAGAGGTGGAAAATCAGTATGGCCGGGTAGTCCCTCAGGAGGGTAATCGGGCGGCGCTGACAGCCCTTAGTCAGGTTTTTGAGGTGCGGGAATATTTTGAATGGCGAGGGCTCGGCTCCATTGATTATTCCGGGGTGCGGCTGCGGGAGCGCTATGCCCGTTATGATGCAGAGCGGCGTTTTTCTCTCCCTAACCTTAAAATCGCCGATCCTAAAGCCTGTCAATGTGGGGAGGTTCTCAAGGGGATTCTCAAGCCCAGGGAATGCAAGGTTTTTGGCACCGCTTGTACTCCTGAAACCCCCTTAGGGGCCTTGATGGTGTCTTCTGAAGGGGCTTGCGCCGCTTACTACCGGTTTGGTCGCCTCCAGCAGCAAACACCGGCTCACCCCCAAGATATGATGGATCGAACTTAAGGGATGAACAGTCACCAGGGGAGTCGGCATATCACCTTGGCCCATGGCGGTGGCGGCAAGGCCATGCGTGATCTCATCGAGACTCTCTTTGTCCGTCATTTTCATAATCCTTGGCTGACTCCCCTGGAAGATCAGGCCCGGATCGGGCTTGGGGAATTGTCACCAGGGGGAAATCGGCTTGCCTTTACCACTGATTCTTTTGTGGTTGATCCGTTATTTTTTCCCGGCGGCGACATCGGTACCCTGGCGGTCAACGGCACTGTCAATGATCTTGCCATGAGCGGCGCTCAGCCCCTATACCTAAGCTGTGGGATGATTCTGGAGGAAGGCCTTTCCATAACCCTTCTGGAGGAGGTGGTGGAGAGCATGGGCCGTGCCGCCGATGCTGCCGGGGTGAGTATCGTTACCGGCGACATCAAGGTGGTGCCCCGGGGAGCGGTGGATAAGCTGTTTATTAACACCACCGGTCTAGGCGTGATTCCGGAAGGTGTTCATATTGCCAGCCACCGGGCCCAACCTGGGGATGCTATTTTGGTCAATGGCTTTATGGGGGATCATGGGGCCGCCATCGTGGATGCCCGTGGGGATCTAGCCTTGGACAATCCGGTGGAAAGCGATTGTCAGCCCCTCCATGGGCTAGTGGCAGCGATGCTGGCGGCCTGTCCTGATATCCACTGTTTGCGGGATGCCACCCGGGGTGGAGTGGCCACGGTGCTCAACGAATTTGTCCAAGCGGCCCAGGTGGGGATGCGTCTTGAAGAAGCCTCACTGCCAGTGCGAGAGACGGTCCGGGGCGTCTGTGAAATCCTGGGACTGGATCCCCTCTACTTGGCTAATGAAGGAAAGCTGGTGGCGATAGTGCCCGCTGAGGCAGCGGAAGCTGTTTTAGCCGCCATGCGCTCCCACCCCGCCGGTCGGGAGGGGGCGATAATTGGCGAAGTGACGGCGGTCCCTGAGGGAAGGGTGGTGCTGGCGACCGCTCTAGGGGGGGAGCGCATTGTGGATATGCTAGTGGGAGAGCAATTGCCTCGCATCTGCTAATGGCTGGGATAAACAGCATCACTCATGGGGGGCCTTACCCTGGGTGATGAACCAGTGGTGGGGTAAGTGGTGTTCTCCATAGGCCATGAGACCGGCATACCCTAAGCCCCTGATCTTGTCGACCTCCTGGGGATTGTCGGTGGTGATGGTAAGGCCATAGATGCCGTTTTCTTGCGCCACCGCCATATTCCAGCCCGTTTCCTGTTTCAACACTGCCGGGTGCGCTCCAGGCGCCAGTACGCGGGCCAGGGTTTCTTGGGCCGGGGCGCTTAGGGGGCGAACTTTAATATGAACTCCTTCTGCTGTAGAGGTTTGGGCAATCACTTCAACATTGGTCATGAAATGATACATGTCCACCAGATGGCGTCGAAAAGCTTCCAAATCCACTTGAGACCAATTGGTTTTGGGGTCGGCTTCAAGTTGAGCAATCGCTTCCTTAATGGCGGCAAAAATGGCATTACCGGGTTCTGTGAGAGGAATTTTTTCCATAGCGGACATGGAATGCAGACCATGTTCCATTCTATGGTGTTCAGCTTTTTGTTCAGTTTCCGGCCATACTATTGAAATAGACAGAAGCGATAATAACAAGGTGGCCGGCAGGAAAACACGAGGGGTGATTTTGGACATGGATTTTTCCTTTGGCATGGTCAGCGCCTATTATTCTTAAAATGTAGTTTACTAATAGGACTAAGGTGAAAACAAAGGTATTTGAGAAGCGGAATGCCCCTATTTTCAGGAATATTGACTCCCACCCTCTAGAAGTCATTGGGCTATACGATATTGGCTGCAACGAGTTTTCGGTGGAAAGGAGTGATTAACTAGTTGGCAAAACACTACCAAATAGTACCATTCTCTCATGAAATTGGTACCTTTAAGAAAAGCCGTGCAAGCGCTCGGTTTATCCAAGAACACCCTGAGAAAGTATGCAGACCAGGGAAGTATTAATGTTATCCGAACCCCGAGCGGGCAACGGCTCTTTGATTTGGACAGTTTCACTGGACAACTCACTAAACAAACAGCCGTCGCCTACGCTCGGGTCAGCTCAAAAGGGCAAAAGCCGGACTTAGAGTGCCAGGTGGAATATCTAAGCGAATACGCAAGCGAGGTGGTGCGTGATGTCGGCAGTGGTCTCAACTATAAACGAAAAGGCTTACGCGCCTTACTGGAACGCGCAGTATGCGGAGAGCGTCTCAAAATTGTGGTTGCCTCACGAGACCGTATTGCACGGTTTGGCTGGGAACTCGTGGACTTTATCGTCCAAAAACCCGGCGGCGAAATCGTGGTTCTCGATCAACGTGTGGGAAGCGCAGAAGAAGAGCTCACCCAAGACCTCTTGCATATCCTCCACGTTTTCTCTTGCCGAATGTATGGGCGACGAAAGTATAAAAGTAATCAGGTCGAAGAAGATCCGGTTCTATCCTACTACAGCGCAGAAGAACTTGTTCAGGCGTTGGTTCGGCGTATCGAGAAGGATTTACAACAAGACGGTCGAACACTTAGCTACTCCAGGGACGATAGCGGACTGGAAAGCGATTAAGCAATGGCTGATTCCGGCTCAACCTGAGTATACCTTTGAGGTTCCGCGAGCTATTCGTGATGGTGCGGTCATGGACGCTTGCCGGGCCGTTAAGGCGGCCAAGGTAAAGACCAAGCAAACTGGCAACCCCCATAAAGTACGCTTCCGCTCAAAGCGGGAACCCACGCAAACTCTCTTTATCCGCAATGACATGATTCGGAAAGGGACTGTGTACCCTACCAAATTGGGGGTGCTGTCCTTTTCCGAATCATTGCCTGAACACCCACGGGATTCTCGGATCACGTGGGAAAACGGACGGTGGTTTATGTGCGTGCCCCATGAAATCACCTTATCGCCGGGGGCGAGAACCAAGCCCTATTATGCTGTAGGGGTCGATCCTGGGGTGCGCACTTTCCTCAGTTTTTATACCGATGGCGCAGTTGGGGATTTAGGCGAAGGCGATTTTGGGCGGATTGCCCGCTTGTGTGCCTATTTGGACGATTTAATGTCCCGTCTTGACCCGAAGCGCAAGGAAAACCGAGTCAATGCGGCTAAGCGTCAACGTATGCGCAAGGCAGCCAATAGGCTTCGGTGGAAGATTAAAGACTTAATCCGTGAAGTACATTGGAAGTGCGCCCGTTTTCTTTGTGAAAACTTTGAAGTCGTGTTTATCCCCGACTTTGAAACGCAGCAAATGGCTTCACGGACCAAGCGAAAGCTGAGGAAAAAATCGGTTCGCGCCATGCTCACGTGGTCCCACTACCAGTTTCGTCAGCGCTTGGAATGGATGGCAAAAAAACTAGGGACCACTGTAATTTCTGTCAACGAATCCTACACCAGCAAGACCGTGAACTGGACGGGCGAAGTCAACCATAAACTGGGTGGCGCTCGGATAGTGAAGGGTTCGGACGGAAACTCCATGAAGCGAGACCACAATGGCGCCCTTGGGATTTATCTCAAGGGCTTTGTCGGATACGGCCTAACGAAATGTTAGCACTTGGTAGCTAAACGTTACCAAGAAAGGATCAGGTTATGGTGAGTAGAATCGTTTTACTGCGTCATGGTGAAAGCGTATGGAATTTGGAAAATCGATTTACGGGCTGGACCGATGTTGATCTTTCTGCAAATGGTATTGAAGAAGCCCGCCTTGCAGGCAAGATATTGAAAAATGAGGGGTACCAATTTGATAAGGCCTACACTTCAGTGCTTAAGCGGGCCATTCGTACCCTGTGGATTGTAGAAGAAGTCATGGACTTGATGTGGCTTCCCATAGAAAAACGGTGGGAGTTGAATGAACGCCATTATGGCAGTTTACAAGGACTGAACAAAGCTGAAATGGCCAAACAATATGGTGCGGAGCTGGTGCATCAATGGCGCCGGGGCTATGCGATTGAACCGCCTCCATTGGATGATTCCGATCCCCGCCATCCGCGTTTTGATAGGCGTTATGCCCACTTAGCTTCCGAGAAAGTCCCGGCCTCGGAATCCCTTGAGAAGACGCTTCAGCGGGTTATTCCCTGTTGGGAGAAAGATATCTTACCGGATATTGCCGCGGGCAAGGAGCTGATTATTGTCGCCCATGGCAATTCTTTGCGGGCTTTATACAAGCATCTTGAGGGGTTGTCCGATCAGGAAGTCATGGAGCTTAATATCCCGACCGGTATCCCCTTGGTGTTTGAACTAGATGAGGCTTTCCGGCCAACCGCCCATTATTACCTTGCCGACTCGGAAAAGGGTCAGGTGGCTGTCGATGGGATGGCCCATTAGGCTAGGCTGTTTGTCGATACCCTTTGCCATCGGCAGGCAAAGGGTTTTTTAACGGCATACCGAAGCTTCAGCTCAGAAATTCACGGACATTCAAGATGACCTCGGGAAAGCATTGGGGCGCCAGTTGGCCTTCGGTGACTGCTTGAACAGTTTGGTAGCAGGCGTTTTCCGGTTCGGGCTCGAAATAGACCTCGATGAATTGCCCTGGGAGGTTAATGAGCCAGTATTCTGGGATTCCGTGCCGTGCATAGAGGGGTCCTTTGATCTCCCGGTCATAATGCACCGTGGTATCGGCGATTTCCACCACCAGCAGCACGTCGGTGGCCGCCGGTAAAATGTGCCGGTATCGGTGCGGCTGGTAGCGTAGTAATGCGAAGTCGGGTTGCGGTTCGGAATAAGGTGCGAGTTGAATGGGATTCTGTATCCAGGCGATAGCGCGGCCGATAAGCCGGGGGGTCAAGTACTCATTCAGCGTACTCGTCAGGCTGGCGTGCAAGTGGCCGATGGGCGCCATATCAATCAGTTCTCCCTCGATGAGCTCCACCCGATCATCCTCGCGCAAGATGCCCGCCTCGCCCATGCGATGGTATTCAGCCACGGTTAATTTGCGATGGGGCGCCATGATGATTGGGGGTGAATCCGTCGACGCAGTGGTCATCGGTTCTCATCCTTAGGGTTCGGTGATTGCTAGTATATCATCGCAGGGTTGGTCGGGTGTGTCCTTTTCGAGCAAAAAATCATTAGTCACTGATTTTGGAACGGTTCCGATTCCATCCCCGGCACCCATTACTCTAGCCGGACCGCCCTCTCATTTCCCCTGCACTGATAATCATGGTGGGTATTTTAGGGCCTAGCAAGGTAAACTAATAAGTTTAAGCAGTTATTGAGCAATTGGTTTTTGATGAGAGAAAGGATGGCAGCAGACGATGCATTGACGCTAGAGGATATCGCCTTCTCTGAGCTGTTCCAGGTCACCGGGCTGGAAGTTTTGGATAAGGGGTTTTTAGACTTATTAAAGTACCGGGATTCCGAGCTTTATCGGCACGTTATCAGCTACCGACAGGCTTCCGAACCCTTGCCGCCGGTGGCGGAAAGTGAATTACTCTTGGCTTTGGCCCCCCATCTAGAAGATTTTTTGGCGCGCTTCTTTGGGATTGAAGGAGAATTGGCCGCCAGTGGCAATGCCACCCTGAGCCATGATCCGGTGATGGTCTTTAAAAAAGAATGGGTGCAGCGCCGAGGACGGCGCTATCGGAAACCCATTGCGCGATCTTTTTATACCCTAGATCGGTGGTTGAGCGAACAACTCCAGCAAGCTGGGTTAGCGGAGGCCGACCGGGAACAGGCGGTTGCCCAATGGGCCCAGGGCCTGCATCAAGCTGAAGCGGTCCCTGGGGAGGTCACTGAGGCCTTAATCCAATGGTGCGCCTTGGCGTTGACCGATCCGGATGGGCAGCGGGCGGTCGCCGGTTGGACCAGTTTTCATCTGCCGCGAAAAGTGGACCATGCCCGCTTGGTGCCCCTTGAACACCTGGAAGGGGATTCGCTCCACCGGCTCCAGGCCAATCCAGCCACCTTTCGGCGGCGCGATGGGTTCAAGCTCACCGATCCCCGCATGTCGGCCCGGGCGGTGCAGGGAGAAGTGCATTACTGCATTTACTGTCATGACCATAATGGAGATTTCTGCTCCAAGGGTTTTCCGGAGAAGAAGAACCAGCCGGAACTGGGGTTTAAAGCCGATCCTTTGGGGGTTACTCTGACCGGATGCCCGGTGGAGGAGAAAATCTCCGAGATGCACGCCCTCAAGCGGGAGGGCCGCACGATAGCAGCTTTGGCCGTTGCCATGGTGGACAACCCCATGGTGCCGGCCACGGGGCATCGCATTTGCAATGACTGCATGAAATCCTGCATTTATCAGAAACAGGAACCGGTGAACATTCCCCAGATCGAGACCCGGGTGCTGACGGATGTCTTAGACTTGCCTTGGGGAGTGGAGATTTATGATCTTCTCACCCGCTGGAACCCCCTACGGCAGCGGCAATTTTTACTTCAACCCTATAACGGCTACAAGGTCTTGGTATCCGGGATGGGGCCGGCCGGTTTCACCATGGCCCACCACCTGACCATGGAGGGGTGCGCCGTGGTGGGTATTGATGGGCTCAAGATGGAACCTTTGCCGGAAGCGTTGTTGAAACAGCCTGTCCGGGAGTGGTCAGCCCTCAAGGAATCCCTAGACGAACGTATTTTACTGGGGTTTGGGGGAGTCGCTGAGTATGGGATCACCGTACGCTGGGATAAAAACTTCTTGAAGCTCATTTATCTCAGTTTGCTTCGGCGCCCCCTGTTCCAGGCTTTTGGTGGGGTTCGTTTAGGCGGGACCATGACCTTGGAGGATGCCTGGAAGCTGGGATTTGATCATGCTTGCATTGCCACCGGCACCGGGTTGCCCCGGGTCATTCCCATGGGCAATAGCTTGGCTCGGGGAATGCGGCAGGCGAGCGATTTTCTAATGGCCCTACAGCTCACCGGCGCGGGCAAGGAAAGCAGCCTCGCCAACCTGCAAGTGCGGTTGCCTGCGGTGGTCATAGGCGGTGGCCTCACGGCCATTGACACGGCCACGGAAGTTCAAGCCTATTACATTAAGCAAGTGGAAAAAATGCTCACCCGCTATGAGAAGCTGGTGGCAGCCCAGGGCAAGGCGCAAGTGCGGGCAGGTTTGAGCGAAGAAGATGAGGAAATCCTAGAAGAATTTCTGGCCCATGGACGTTTGGTAAGAGCCGAGCGTCAACGGGCCGCTCAGGCAGGAGAGGCACCGGATTTTATTCCCCTGCTGCGCGCTTGGGGCGGCGTTACCCTGGCCTACCGCAAGGGACTCAATGCTTCTCCGGCCTATCAGCGTAATCATGAAGAAGTCCTCAAGGCCATGGAGGAGGGGCTTTATTACGCGGAGGGCCTGGAACCTCTTCGGGCGGAGCTGGATAAATACGGCCATGTGAAAGCGCTGGTGTGTCGGCGCATGAGGCAGGAAGAGGGGCGTTGGCTTGGCACGCGGGAGGAGATCACCTTGCCCGCCCGCGCCGTGTTTATTGCCGCCGGTGCTAAGCCTAATACTATCTATGAGCATGAATATCCTGGCAGTATTGAGTTAGAAGGTGATCACTTCTTACCCCATGTGGAGCATCCCGATGGTTTGCAGCCGGTTCAGGTGGCTGAAGATTGCAAGTCGTCGGAGTTTGGTCCCTTTACTTCTTACCACCGGGAAGGGCATATGGTCACTTTTGTGGGGGATACCCATCCGGTATTCCAGGGCAGTGTGGTCAAGGCGATTGCCTCAAGTAAGCGTAGCTATCCCCAGGTCATGGCCGCTTTGGCGCTGCACCCGCCGGCGAGTAAAGAGGACTATAACGACTTTCGAGCGCAAATGGCCGACTTATTGACCCCGCGAGTAAGTCAAGTCAACCGCAGTAATCCTGGGATAGTAGAAGTGTGGGTGCGGGCTCCTCTTGCCGCCCGTAATTTCCGTCCCGGACAATTTTTTCGTTTGCAGAGTTTTGAGTCCAATAGCCCCGAAGTGGAAGGGACCCGTTTGCAAATACCGCTGCTCACCGTCAGCGGCACGGGAGTCCAGGACGATCAAATTCGGTTGATGGTATTGCAGTGGGGGGCTGGACCCCGTTTGGTCGGCCGTTTGCAGCCTGGAGATCCCCTGGTGCTTATGGGGCCGACCGGGGCGCCTACTGAGATCCCCCAGGGAGAGACGGTGCTGGTCGTGGCAGGCCGCTGGGGGGCGGCGGCAATGCTTGATCTGGGTCCTGCCCTCCGGGCGGCGGGCAATCGGGTTCTCTATGTGGCTGCTTTTGGCTCGGCCGCTGAATTAGACCGCCAAGATGAGCTTGAAATGGCGGCCGATCAGCTCATTTGGAGCACGGCTCGGGAGCCGAAAATTACTCCCCGTCGGCCCCAGGACTTGAGCGTAGTGGAAACGGACATGGTTGCCCTGCTACAGCGCTACGGGGCGGGGGAATTAGGGAGCCCTGAGGGCAGTGGACGTCTTCCTTTGAGGTCGGTAAATCGATTTCTGGTGATGGGGTCTACAGGGCTATTGCACGGTTTCCAAGGGGCTTTGAAAGGGCCCCTGAAAGACGTTTTTCGCTCCGATCTCAAAGCCATCGGCATGGTGGGAAGTCCCATGCAGTGCATGCTAAAGGGCGTTTGCGCCCAGTGTTTGCAGTGGCAGATTGACCCGGAGACGGGAAAACGCACCCGTGCTGTCTTTTCTTGCGCCGAGCAGGACCAGCCTTTAAGTTGGATCGATATCGATAATCTGGTGGCGCGTCAGCTCCAGAATCGTCTTCCGGACCGGCTCACTTCCCAGTGGTTGGATTATGTCTTATCTCAAACCCATCCTAGCTAACGGCGGTTCTGGATAGCTCAGGTTCTTGTAGACGCCACAAACGAAAGTCGTCGTGTTTTAAATGGGGAGAATTGAGCAAATGAAGGGAAGGCTAAGCCTATCGGTTTCGGGCAATGACCTTGCCGGAAACGGCCTCAAGGCCTTATTGATGCGCCCCTCCCTGGCGCGCGCCCTTCGGGCCTCCTGCAGGAGGTCCCGATTCGCTCCCGGCGAATCGGTCCGGCCTACTAGGAGGCGCTCATAAACCGCCCGTAGGCCGGATTAAGCGTTACGTATCCGGCAAAACAATACCAAGGTGAACCGAGAGAGCAGGGAGAATGGAGCGCCAAGAGTTAATGATTACTCTCCCAAGCGAGGAAAAGAGACTTCGCCGTCAGTTTTGGATCGGTTTGCTTCTCTCCATGCCCGTTCTGTTCTATAGTCCGCCATTCCAGGAGTGGCTTCCGTTCTCTTTACCGGCATTTATGGTCCGCTCCTGGATAGCGCCGCTTTTTGCGCTCCTTGTTTTTAGCTATGGCGGCTTGCCTTTTTTGCGCCTAGCAGCTAAAGAACTTCACTCCTCTCACTGGGGAATGATGGCGTTTCTTTCTCTGCTGGTCATTGGGGCTATTAGTGCTTCCCTCGCCTTTCTGATCTTGGCTTTCCTGGTTTCAGCGCCGATAGGGGGGTCTCTGTGGATAGGGGTCGTCCTGATGGATGGACTGCTCCTTGGCCAATGGGTGGGGGGGCGTCGCTTGCGTCAGGTCACTACTCCTCTGCAGCGAATAATTAGCTTGCTGCCTGAAACAGTCGAGCGGATCACCCAAAAAGACCAGAGGGAAACCGTGCCAGTGGGCGAGCTGAAAAGGGGGGATCTCGTGCTTATGCGACTGGAAAGCCGCACCCTGCCTGCCCAGAGTCATCTCCTGAAAAAAACGGAAATGGCGTCTCATGAAGACCGTGATTATGGGGCCATGGTAGCCGATTTCGCCCGTCGTTTCCGGACTCCGCTGATTCTGGTGGCCTTGACCCTGATGGCGGTAACTGTGGCTTACCTTTTGAGCAAGAGGGAAGCGGTGAATGTTCTCAATTTCGAGGCGCTTGGGCTTGGGGCCACAATAGCCATCTTTGCAGGAGCGTCTTTAGTGATCGGGGTGGCGGGAACTTATCTCACCCGCTCAGCGGATCTTTTCGCGGATCTCACGGGGATTGGTGAGGCGTTAGTGGGGGCGGTGCTGCTGGGTGCGGTCACCTCCTTAGCGGGTGTCGTCACTTCCCTGACGGCAGCGGCTGAAGGTCATCCCGTGCTGTCGGTAAGCAATGCCATTGGGGGTATCGCGGCCCAGACGGCTTTCCTTGCTGTGGCGGACTTGTTTTACCGGGGGGCCAATCTCGAGCATGCCGCCGCTTCCCTCCAAAATTTAATGCAAAGTGTGATTTTGATTAGCCTACTCATGGTATTGCTGGCCGTGATTACGACCCCCCAAGTTACCGTCTTTGGGGTTCATCCCGCGTCTCCTGTCATCATTGTCGCCTATCTCGCAGCCGTTAAACTCGTCTCCAGATCCAGTAAGATGCCCATGTGGGCGCCCCGGAAAACGGCTCAGACCGTGCTGGATGAACCTGATGAAAAGGGGATTCAGCACACCAGCTTAGCCAAGGTCTCTGTGAGCCTTCTGGTCAATGGGATAGCGGTTGCCATCGCCGGTTACCTCGTTGCTCAATCCGGGATTGCGTTATCCGCCAAGACTGGGCTTTCCGAGACCTTCGTTGGCAGCTTATTCACAGCAGTGGCCACTTCCTTGCCTGAATTAGTGGTTTCGGTAAGTGCAGTAAAGCAGGGAGCACTGACCTTGGCGGTCGGTAACATTGTAGGAGGCAATTCATTCGAAGTCCTGGTCGTTGCCGCAGCCGATTTCGTCTATCTTGACGGTTCACTCCTGCACGCTACCACGGAGAGCCAGACCTTTATTATTGCCTTGACCGCCTTATTAATGGGAGTTTTGCTCTTGGGGCTATTGTATCGCCAACGTCAGGGGATTGCGGGAATTGGCTGGGAGAGCTTTTTAATCCTGTTGTTGTTTCTCGGAGGCTATGGGGTGTTGTACCTCATGGGTTGATTGGATGTAATTTTTACTTCGGTGCCGCAAAGTTAATCGTGACGATATGGGTTTTATCCCCCAGGTTGAGGCCAAGGCGTATTGAATTTGCCGATTGGGCTTCTTCCTTGCCCGGAAAAAAGAGATAGCCATAGGCCAACTCTCCGGGGCGAATCCGTTCATTCCGCAGAGATTCTCGAAGTAAATCCTGGCGAATCTGTTGGTCAAGCTCGTCATAGCGCTTGGTTCCGCCAAAGAGCGCGCCGGCGGCGGCCCCTGCTGCAGCCCCTTTGGCGGTAATTTCACCCACATTTTCTCCGGTGACAATTCCAACCGCCATGCCCGCCAGGGCGCCGGCGGCGCCGAGAAGGACGGCGGGTTTGCCGGTTCCTTTTGCGGTTTCTCCCAGTTCCACATGGCTGCGGACGCGTTGATAGGCTTGTTCGGCGGTTAACAAGGGCCAGGCCTGTCCTTGAGCGTCGATAAGGAAAGTCTGGTCGGCCCTGACCCGGGTTGTTGACAGGCTTTGGTTGTCGATAACAAAGCGAATGGGGAAGAGGCCCGCACCGCGGATATCAAAGCCAAAGGCTTTATTGGCTTCTTTATCGCTGGCGAAGGCCCGGGCGACCACTTTTGCGCCGTCCACATCCACGTGGTCCGATTGGGCCTCTGGAAAGGGGACCGGTGCTACCCGTTCTCCGTAAGTGGCACAGGCGAACAGGAGGGTGAGCAGGCCGAGGAGGAGCCCTAAACGGGCTCCAACGACCCAGGCAGGAGAGCCTGATTTTTTAACTTTTTTTGTCATCGGTAAGCTAGAGGTTTTGGAATTTGAGGATTGACAGTCCCAAGAGTCATTGAACATAGTGGTTTTTAATAATTATAAATTCGATACCCATTCAAAAGAAAGGTTCACCTATAGTTTGGAGTGATTGATGAGTAGTGCTTTAAAAGAATATCTAAGAGAAATGATACATGGAATGTACGAACCTATTTTGAGGGGCAGTGAAGCTCCACCGTCGATTCGTTCCGCACAGCCATCGCGCGTGGGGGAAGGAGTTATTGATGAATCTACATTCCAGGTGATAGAAGCGGACAGGCTTTTCGATGCGTTAAATGGCGCCAATACAGTGGTGGGGCAGACCGCACTGTATCGCTCCGTAGCCCAGCCTTTACATTCCGCCAAACTTATCAAGGCTAAGCAGGAGGCATTGCAGGAACTGGCGTCAAATGGGAGCCTTCGAGAAAAGATCGAAGCGCTGCTGCAAAAAGCTTCACAGCGGGAACAAGATTTTTATCGTTTACTTTTTAGTAAATTTACCGGTTTCTTTGGTAGCTCGAGAGGGGATAGTGAAATCGAAGGCTACGGCTATGCCACTTATAAAAAGGGCACTGCTTTTATGCTCGACTTGGTCAAGGATGTCCGTGCATTACCTACACCGGAGAGCGATTATCTCAGAGTTTTGGTCGATGATATCAAGCAATTTGGCTCTACAAAAATTTACTCTTTGATGCAAGGACCTGTCTATTTAACAGAAGGTGGAATTAAATCCAGAGAAGAGAAAAAAAGATTTGTTCCCGCGGCAAGATTTAGGCCCACCCTCTTTAAGCCCTTTTTTATCCTGGCAGTATTGCTCATCATTGTTGTTCTAACGACCTATGGCCCTATGGTGCTCGGCATCTCCTTTTCCATGACGCCCATGTTCATGTTGTTTTTCGTGCCCGTGCTGCTACTGTCTTATATGCCGGCGGTGGGGACATTTGACCGGGATAGTTGCATTTATCCCTTGCGGAAGCGCTACAAAGATTCGGAAGAAGTCCACACCGCACTGGAAGCCTTGGGGAAGATAGATGAACTCCTTTCTTTTCATCACTATGGGAAGTCCTTTGGCAGTCCCACCTCATTACCAAGAGTTATCGAAGCAAAGACCCATACTTTGGTATTGAGGGAGGCGAGGAATCCTATCCTGGGCAAAGGCAATCCCAGTTATGTTCCCAATGACCTTGACCTGGACGGGCAGAAGTTAACCTTTATTACCGGTCCGAATAGTGGGGGCAAAACAGCTCTTTGTAAAACGATTGCCCAAATTCAATTGCTTTCTCAAATAGGTTGCTATGTGCCTGCAGAAGACGCTGAAGCCTCCGTTGCCGACCGGATCTTTTACCAAGTTCCAGAGATCAGCTCCCTAGAGGATGTAGAAGGGCGATTCGGAAAGGAGCTTAAACGGACAAAGGATATGTTTTTGGTGACCACCCCACAGAGCTTGATTATTTTAGACGAGTTGTCGGAAGGAACGACTCATGATGAAAAATTAGAGACCTCTTTTCATGTGCTCAATGGGTTTTACAAAATAGGAAATAATACCGTCCTGGTGACTCATAACTATGAGCTGGCTGAGCGATTTAAGGAAAATAATCTTGGACGGCATTTTCAGATGCAGTTTGTAGGGGAAGCTCCCACTCACAAAATCGTAGAGGGAATCTCAAAAGTAAGCCATGCGGATCGAGTAGCAAGGAAAGTAGGATTTGCGAAAGAGGATATAGAAAGATATTTAAAGGAAAGAGGTTTTATCAGTGGATAAACACTCCTATTACTTGGTTTAATAAGTATAAAAAGCTAATGGGGAGTCGCCAGGGAAGGCGACTAACCACATTTTGTAAATATCTTATTTTTCAAACACCAGTGTATTAGGAGCAGCGCCAAGCTCGATCAGTGCGCTGTTAATGTCTTTGACAAATTGTGGTGGCCCGCAAGTATAAAAACGCTGACTAAAGTCAGAGATTTTCTCTTGTAAGAATTCTTTGTTGATAAACCGGTTGTCATAGCCTGCCCCATTAGTCTCGGTACAAGTCAAAAGACAATTTTCATCAAAATAATAACGGAATTCCTTCTCGCAAATAACGTCTGCCGGCGTCTTATTGGAAAAGATCAGCATATGATCAGCAAGCTGACCCTCACGGGCAAGTTGGCGAATGATGGCGATAAAAGGCGTTATTCCAGCGCCGCCGGCAATGAAAACCCCGGGCCCTTGATGGGTAATGGTGCCAAAGGCTTCGGATAGGAGTAGTTCTTCACCTGGCCGCAAAGCATGCAGTTTTTCCGTGACGCCGTGATGGTCCGGATATTCTTTGATAATGAATTCCAAAACCTTATCTTCTTCTAGGGAAGTCGGCGTGAAGGGCCGCCCTTGGTCTTTCCACTCCGGCTGATTAATGGCCAACTCAACACCTTGGCCAGGTTGATACTCAAACCCAGGCGGCCGACTTACCAGGAAGCGCTTAACATCATGGGTAACGAACTCCGTCATTAATAAGGTCACGGTATAGGACATTGGATAGCATCCCCTAAAAGTGTATTAACCATGTTTTTTAGTCTATATCAAATAATAGAGCTGTCATAAAGAACAAAACAGTATTTTCAAAGTCTAGTCTGCGGGGCCGGAGCAAGGCAACCGCTGAGGGCAAAAAGCTGCGGGGTGAAGACTGATGAGCATGGTAGCGCAGGTTGAGCCAATTTTTCCCAGAATGGTGGAGCTAAGGAGGATTTTCCACCAATATCCAGAACTTGCCTTTGAGGAAAAGCGAACTGCTGCGGTCATTATGGAGGAATTGCAGCGTCTCGATATTGCTTTTGAATATGGCGGGGTCGGCGGTGGGGTCGTCGCCCAGATTACCGGCAAAGAGGAGGGTCCAACCGTGGCCTTGCGGGCTGACATGGATGCTCTTCCCGGGGAGGAGATGACCGGACTTCCTTTTGCTTCATCGAATAAAGGCAAGATGCATGCCTGCGGCCATGATGGCCACATGGCAATGCTGTTGGGAGCAGCCGCCTTGCTAAAGGAAAACCCCCCGCCCGGCAAGGTAAGACTTATCTTTCAGCCGGCAGAGGAGCGAGGGGCCGGGGCTAAAGTCATGATCAAAGCCGGAGCCCTCAAGGGAGTCAAAGCCATTTTCGGTGGCCATGTGATGCGCCAATTTAAAGTTGGTGAGTTCATGGTGGCCCATGGCCTGATTACCGCCCACTCCGACAAATTTACCATTCGGGTGCAGGGACGGGGAGGGCATGGAGCCAGACCCCATGAGGCAGTGGATGCCATCGTGGTGACGGGGCTGCTCATCATGGCGATACAAACCTTGATATCCAGGGAAATTAATCCGTTCCATCCTTCAGTGGTCACCATTGGTCAGGTGCAAGCAGGCAGTGCACCCAATGTGATTGCAGAGGGCGCTTTGCTCCAAGGGACCATCAGGACGACCGAACCTGCCGTGAGAAACCATATTCTCCATGGGCTAAAGCGTATGGCCAAAGCCACCGGTGAGCTTCATAATGCTATGGTAGACATAGAAATTACGGAAGGTTACCCCCCCGTCATCAATACTGATCGAGAAGCGGAGATTGCCCGCCAAGCCGCACTCAAAGTGGTGGGGGAGAAGGGATTGATCCCCATTGAGTACCCCAGCATGGGTTCAGAAGACTTTTCCTTTTACCTTCGAGAAGCGCCGGGCTGTTATGTCCGGATAGGTGCTTGCCGTGAGGGATGGAAAAATATTCCTTTGCATAGTCCTGCTTTCGATTTCGATGAAGAAGCTTTAAGGATGGGGGCAGCCTTCTTTGATCAGGTGGCGCGGGAAGCCATAGCTGAGTATGCGAAAGAGCCATAAGCATTTGGAGTTTAAAGGTTCTAGGAAGGCTTCTTTAGGGATAGAAATAGAATTTCAACTCCTGGATAAGGAAGGATTGGATCTAGCAGATGGGATCTTACCCCTTATCGAAAACTATCCCGAGACGCCTTATATCAAGCCGGAGATGAGTCAATGCACTGTGGAGATCAACTCCAAAGTGTGCGCCAACCTCCAGGAGTTAGAAACCGATATTATCGCGGTTATTGAAACTTTAGCAGCCCGTTGTCAACAGCAGAAACTGGTCCTGTGTGGTGCCGGGACTCATCCTTTCTCGGTACGTCCTGCCACCATTACGCCCCTCCCCCGGTATCGGGAGATGGAAAAACGGGTGGGCTATTTAGCCCACATTTTCAAGACTTTTGCATTACACGTTCATGTGGGCATGCCTTCAGGGGACACGACCCTTGCGGTCATGGCCATGTTGAAACCTTATTTGCCTATTCTCTTAGCCCTGTCCGCCAGCTCCCCTTTTTGGGAAGGGCACTCGACGGGATTTGCCTCTTTTCGCCAACGGGTGTTGGCCATTATGCGGGATTATGGGGTGCCGCCTACTTTTCATAAATGGAAAGATTTTGTGACGTTTTTTGAGAATACTCAAACGGCTGGGGTCTATGGCATTATTCGCGACATTCACTGGGATTTGCGCCCCCGTCCCCAGCTAGGAACTTTAGAAGTCAGGGTCATGGATACTCAGCCAACGATTAAGGAGACGATGATGTTGACGGCGCTAGTCCATACCCTGATTGTTTATCTCCAACGTTGTTGCGAGCAAAAGGAATGTGGTTATTTGTTAATGCCACACCATTGGTGGATGGAAAAGATGAATCATTTCAGAAGTTCCCACCAAGGGGTCGAGGCAAATTATATTATTGATGACCAGGGCCACAGCAAGCCAATGAGAGCTATCATTCAAGAGCTTCTGACAACCTTGGCGCCCACTGCTGAAAAGCTAGGAACAGCCTCCTATTTGAAGCGCTTGGAAACACATCTGGAAGAGGGACCTAGCTATATCCGGCAGCGGGAAGTCTTCAAAAGAACCGGTTCTTTAAAAAAGGTCGCTGCTGCGCTGGCTCAAGAATTGGAGCAAGAAATTACCCAGTGAAGCTGTGGTCCAAAATGCATTTGTTGCTCTTTATCAAACAGTAGCTTGGTTTATGTTGGGTTGTCGCTAGAGTTTAGAGATCATGGCATTCTCGAAGTCGTGGCCTAAAGAGAAATATATACTTATTTATTCAATAACTTGTTGTTTTTTACGAGAACTCCATCACAATTGGCATAGGGTGTGCAGCGAGAGGGTTGAGCATAAAAGGCTCAGCAAATTTTAAATTTTAGCCTAACGAATATTTTTAGCTTGAAGAGGAGGATCCTAGAAGATGGCTATTCTCGTACTTAAAGATCTGCCTGAGGCGCGGGAGCTCAGCCCCGAGGCCCGCGCTGCTGTGGTGGGTGGTTTCCAATTACCCAGCTTAAGCTTAAGTGAGCGAATGCAAGCTCACCCGCTCTGGCCATTAACCCCTTCCCCGGAAGTGGTCCCCATGTCCACGAATAGGGAAACCCAGAGTCGGACCCAGCATCATTCGTTATCGAACACGGTATCCCAAACTCTCAGTTATTAATCTCTACTGGTCAGGCGATGGGGTTTAGTTTCATCGCCTACCTTTTCAAAGTTAATTTTTAAGGCTATCTTGAGCCCCAGAACGCTCTTGAAGAGTTCGCTTTATGGTAATAGGCTTCTCTTCGTGCGCACAGCGCACGCTACTTGTCGGCTCGTAGGGGCGGTTAAGCTGCGTGAAACCGATCCCATTGTAATAGGCGCTAAGGGGACAAAAATGAGAAAAACTTTTTCTTTCTTTTCAGGGGGTATAGTCGTTTTCTTTTTGACCTTACTCCTGTTTTTCGTAGGTGTCCAAGAGACGCGAGCAGCAGAAAATAATACCGACTGGGATGCATTCGTTCACAATTTCATCGAAGAATATTTTGTTGTCAATCCTGACTTTGCCGTTCGTGCGGGTCGGCATGAGTTTGATGGCAAGCTGCCTGATTGGAGTCCAGAAGCGCTTGCCAAAGAGGTCAAGCGCCTGCGGTCGGAACGCCAACGGGCCCTTGCTTTTGATTCAGATTCCTTAACGGCAAGTCAGCGTTTTGAGCGTGATTATTTAATTGCCTGGATTGATAAGGATCTCTTCTGGTTGGAGACTTCGGAATGGCCTTATAAAAATCCAGCATTCTATACTCAAGAGCTTGATCCCAATGTTTACCTTAGCCGCCCCTATGCTCCGCTAGAAGAACGTATGCGAGCTTATATTGCTTACACCAGAGCCATTCCCACCGCAGCCAAACAAATTCGCCATAACCTGAGGACGCCGCTGCCACGAACCTATGTGGACATTGGCGAGAAGGTATTCGGAGGTCTCGCCGCTTACTATGAAAAAGATGCGCTGGCCATTTTCAGCGCCGTGGATAACGCGCAGTTGCAGAGAAAATTTCGGGCGGCCAATAAGCGAGCTATTGAAGCGATGAGGGAACTGCAACAGTGGATGCAGGCACAACGAGACAATGCCACCGATGACTTTGCTTTAGGTGCGCCTCTTTTTCGGGCCCTGTTGCGGGAGACCGAGCGGGTAAAAGTGCCTATTGAGCGGTTAGAGAAAATAGGGCGTCAAGATCTTGAGCGCAATCTTGCGGCATTGCAGAAGGCGTGCGGAGATTATGCCCCTGGCAAGACAATACCGGAGTGCATTGAAAAAGCCCAGGCGGTAAAACCTGAAAAGGGTCCTGTTGAGGAAGCACGCCGCCAGCTCCAGGAACTTAAGGCCTTTGTCATTGCTAAAGATCTAGTCACGATTCCAGGCACTGAGCAAGCTCAGGTGGAGCCTTCCCCCCCTTATATGCAATGGAATTTTGCCTATATCGACATTCCTGGTCCTTTTGATAAAGCGTTACCTTCTGTTTACTATGTGGCGCCGCCTGATCCGTCCTGGTCTAAGGAAGAACAAGAAGCCTACATTCCGGATAAGGCAGACCTATTGTTTGTCTCGGTCCATGAAGTTTGGCCGGGCCATTTTTTACAGTTCTTACACTCCAACCGGGTGGCTTCCCCAGTGGGAAAACTTTTTGTGGGTTACGGCTTTGCTGAAGGTTGGGCCCACTATGCGGAGGAACTGATGTGGGAAGCCGGGTTAGGTAATGGCGATCCAGAAATTCATATCGGTCAATTGCTCAATGCCCTATTGCGAAATGTGCGTTACCTTTCCGCCATTGGCTTGCACGCCCAAAGGATGACTTTAGCAGAATCAGAACAGATGTTTCGGGAATTTGCCTATCAGGATGCGGGTACGGCAAGGCAACAGGCGGCGCGGGGAACCTTTGATCCGGCCTATATCACCTATACCTTGGGGAAGTTGATGATTAAGAAGTTACGGGAAGAGTGGACTGCTTCTCGGGGAGGACGCGAGGGGTGGCGGGCGTTCCACGATAAATTTCTTTCCTATGGTGGGCCCCCTATTCCATTAATTCGGAAAGAGATGCTAGGGAGTAGTGCAGGTTCCCCTCTCTAACTTTGGTTTCTCCCGGATAATTCATAAGATCACCACAAAGGCACGAAGAACACAAAGAATAAGTAGATTAGAGAGGAACATTTTCATCAATTTCTTCCAACTGACTGAGATTTCTTTACCTTCGTGTACTTTGTGTCTTGGTGGTAAGCCCCTATCATCTGGGAATGATTTGTGGTGTTCCGCAAACCCGCTTTTGTTTGTTAGTAAAAAGGTTTGCGGGACACCACTTATTTAGATTACTCAATGCCCCTGGTTGCTAACCTGCTGTTCTTTTTCTGTTTCTGTGGCCTCCAAAACTTCTCTTGTTTCCCAGAATAACCATAAAACGATAATACCGAGTCCTCCGCACATAATGCAGAACATATGCAGATGAAAATCGCTAATAGCCCCCCAGAAGCCATTGACTAACGAAAAGGGGGCAAAGGGTTGCATGTCGGCGTGCATGATACTATCCATCAGGATATGGCTATAGGCGCCAAATGCTGCGGCTATAGCCGCTGCTCTCCATGAAATTTTAGGCGTAACATAGAGCCAGCGATAGTATTTTTCTTTAAGCAAGGTATTCCATAATTTAATTCCCCACTGACATAGTGGTCTACCCACTAGAACGGCAAGTAAAATAATCAAGGTAGCGCCAAGATAGGTATGGAGAAATCGATGAACCGGTGATTCATTCTTGATGAGAAAATATAGTGCCTCCGTATCAATAGCTAATTGGGTAAACACAAACACAGGAAAACTAAAATATCGTGGCGTTACAGATTTCATCTGTAGGCCTAAGCCAAGATGTATGATGGTGGCTGGCATGGTCCAACTCCCTACACATGATATAAGGTAGTTAAATTTTTACACCGAAATTAAAAGATTGACAACCCACCAATCAAAGGCGCGTGGCAAAGATTAGGCCGACTCTAAAGGGAAATTCCTCCCTGTTTTGGAGAACATAGGGAGATAGTGATGGTCTATCCTAAAAAGTAATCCTAGCCTTAAATCGTTTGCAGGAGGCGTAGCGATGAAATGGTATAGCCTAGTTTTTGTAGGTCTATTTGGGACCAACATTCATGCTGACACCAGCATACGATGTGGAAAATGGGTTATTGAAGGCGGTGTGGAAACGTCTAATTATACGGTACTGAAAAAGTGCGGTGAGCCCACATTTCAGGACAGAAACCGCTGGATCTATGATAAAAATTCGAGAAAGATAATTAAAATCCTTTATTTTCATGAAGGTAAGTTAGAGTTTATTAGAGATGAAATCCAGAACTAGCCTTTGCCAAAGCTTGCTTAGTGGAGGTGGTCGTGGAGTGCTCCCGGGCGTGGCGCAAGGCAGTGATCTCGGCAAGGATGGAAAGCGCAATTTCAGCCGGCGTGTGGGCATTGATAGGCAGACCGGCTGGACTATGAAGGCGGGAAAGTTGTGTCGGGGTCCACTCAAGGCGCTGGGCGAGCGGTTTCTGGGAGTGCTCATTGCCTATTTGAGCGCTGAGAGCGCCCACGTAGAAAAACTTTGATTCTAAAGCCTCTCGTAGCGCCATTTCATCCAGTTGGGGGTCGTGAGTCATGGCCACTACGGCGCCACAGGGGTCTAGGGCGAATTCTCTTACCATCTCGTCTGGCATGTCGGTGCGTAATTCCGTGCTAGGGAGATCCCAGGAATCGGCGTATTCGGGGCGGGGCTCGCAGACGATCACCTCATAGTCTAGGGCCAAGGCCATCTGGGCTAAGTAATGGGCAGAGGCTGTGGCGCCGATGAGTAATAGGCGCCAACGGGGGCTATAGACCGTGATGAGGGTCTTGCCGTTAAAATGCAACTGGCTGTCTGGTTGGCCTGGAAATGTTTCCGCATACCCACTGCCCATGTCCAGATGTCGGCAGACCACCTCTCGACGTGCGATCGCGGCAAGTATTTGTTTTAAGTTGTCCGGGGAGCGCACCGGTTCAATCACTAATTGGAGGGTTCCCTCGCGAGGCAAGGGGCGATTGCGGGGAGGTTCGGCATTGGCCCCATAAGTGATGACTTCGGGCCGACAGGGTGATTCAATAGGCAGGCGCTGACGCAGGTCCTCTTCGACCCAGCCTGCGCAGAGAGAACCGGCTGAGCGTCCCTCGCTGCTGACGGCTAATTGAGCCCCTATCAAGTGGAAGGAGGAGCCCCAAGCTTTCACTACGGTGATCAGAAATCCATGTTGACCCGCCTCCAACCAGTGGACAAGGCGTTGTAGCGTTTCCTCATCGACTTTGTTCATGACACCATGCCGCCGTTGATATTAAGATGCTGGCCGGTAATAAAGGACGCCTCGTCGGAAACGAGATATAAGGCGGCATAGGCCACGTCTTCGGGAGTGCCGAAACGCTGCAAGGGGGTGGCTTCGACCACTGCTTGGTAAGCCTCCGGCGTCATGGCTTCTTTGGCAAAAGAAGTTTCTATCCAGCCGGGGGCCAGTTCATTGACCCGGACTTCTGGAGCATAGGAGCGGGCCAGGCTTTTACTAAAGCTCAACACCCCCCCTTTGACCGCAGCAAACATCTCCGGGTTAGGATCGGGCATACCGTGCAGTACGTGGTCCCAGGACATATTGAGAATTACTCCGCCGCCAGCTTTTTTCATTAAAGGCGCTATTCGCCAACAACACAGAATAGTGCCCCGCAAGTCAACGGCAATGAGTTGGTCTAGTTTCTCAATGTGGCTAAGCTGGGGTCCTGGCCCCGTGAGAATATCGGCCCCCGCATTGTTGACCCAGATATGGATTCGACCTTGTGTTTCCAGGGTAGACTGGACCAAGCGATCGACCTCTTCGATTTTGGAGATATCCGCCTGAATCGCTCTAGCTTGGCCTCCGTTGCGGGTAATTTCCTCCACCACCTCTTCAGCCTGGGCCTTGGAGCGGCGGTAGTTGACAATCACCTGTGCCCCGTGGCGGGCAAACAGGAGGGCTATCGCCCGTCCGATGCCGCTACTGGCGCCGGTCACTACCGCAGTCTTGTTGGCGAGGCGTTGTTCCTGGGTCATGGGATCATTCGATCTAGGGGCAAACCCTCCACTAGGCAGCCCCCCGGCTGTGCAGCCTGTTCAACTCCGGGATAGCGGCAGTGAGCACCTCTTCGATCCGCTCGGCAAGAATGAATTGGAGGCTTTGCCGGACATGCTCCGGGATTTCCCGGAGATCTTTTTCATTTTCTTTGGGGAGGATGATCCGTCGGATGCCAGCCCGGTGGGCGGCAAGCACCTTTTCCTTAATCCCTCCCACGGGAAGGACTAAGCCGCTCAGGGTGATTTCCCCCGTCATCGCCGTATCGTTTCGGACAGGCCAATGGGCATAGGCGGAGGTAAGCGCCGTGGCCATGGTGACTCCCGCCGAGGGGCCATCCTTAGGAATGGCGCCCGCCGGAACATGAATGTGGACCCCTGATTCTCGGATGCTTTTTTGATCGATCCTTAGTTCCTCGGCATGGGACCAGAGGTAGCTTTGGGCGGCTTTGGCCGATTCTTGCATGATATTGCCCAGTTGCCCGGTCAGGGTCAGGCCCTTGCCTTCCGGCAGAAGCGCGGCTTCCACGTAGAGGACATCGCCGCCTGCTTCGGTCCAGGCGAGACCTGCCGCCACTCCGGGAGGGAGTTGTTGGCGCACCTCTTCGGCGAAGAAGCGCTCTGGTCCTAGTAATTCAACCAATTTTTTTGGTTTGACTGTCATCGGTTGAGTCTGACCTTCGGCGACCTGGGTCGCTACTTTGCGGGCAATCCGCCCTAGCACGCGCTCTAGCTCCCGCACCCCCGCTTCCCGGGTATAGCGACGGATAACGTAACGCAATGTTTCATCGGGGATGGAAAGCTGAATCTCCGAGAGGCCGGCTTCTCCAATTTGCCGCCCAATCAGATAACGGCGGGCAATCTGTTGTTTTTCCTCGTCACTGTAGCCGGGTAGCCGGAGGACCTCCATTCGGTCCAGCAGGGGACGGGGGATGGTATCCAAGGTGTTGGCGGTGGTGACGAAGAAGACCTTGGAGAGGTCAAAGGGCAGATCCAAATAATTGTCATGGAATTCCACGTTTTGGGCGGGATCAAGCACCTCCAGTAATGCCGCCGCCGGATCACCGCGAAAATCCCGGCCCAATTTGTCAATCTCATCCAGCATCAAGAGAGGATTCTTGTAGCCGGCGCGGCGGATGGCGCGAATGATCCGACCGGGCATGGCGCCAATGTAAGTGCGGCGGTGGCCCCGTAACTCGGCTTCATCATGCAAGCCGCCGAGGCTCATGCGCTCGAATTTCCGGCCCAGGGCCCGGGCAATGGACTGTCCCACCGAGGTCTTACCGACCCCCGGAGGGCCCACGAAGCAAAGAATGGGTGATTTCGCCTCAGGGTTGAGTTTCATTACCGCCAGGTGTTCGATGATCCGTTCTTTAACGTCCTCCAAGTCGAAGTGGTCCTCATCGAGGATCTCGCGAGCCCTCTTGAGATCTAAACGGTCTTCGGTGGTTTTATTCCAGGGCAGTTCGAGGGCCAGCTCCACGTAACCGCGGGTCAACTGATAATCAGGGGCAGCTGAGGGCATCCGTTCCAAGCGGGTAAGTTCTTTTTCCACTTCTTTACGCACCAGTTCCGGGAGCTCAGTTTCTTCCATTCGCCGGCGCAATTCGCTGATTTCGGCCTGTTCAGGGCTTTTTTCTCCCAATTCTTCTTGGATGGCCTCTAACTGTTGGCGCAGCACATATTCCCGCTGTTTTTTATCTATCTCGGTTTGGGCCGTGCTGGTAATTTTTTGACGCACCTCCAGTACCTGCACTTCATGGTTGAGGTAGCGGTACATCAAATGCAAGGCTTCCGCTTGGGTGGCAGCGGCTAGCAGTTCTTTCTCCTTGTCAAAATCCAGCGACAGGACAGAGGTGAGGAGATAAATCTGGTGAAGGGGTTTTTCTACGTCGGAAATGATGTGGTGGATGCTGACCTGGACTTGGGGCTGTACCAGTTCGATCATTCTGCCCGCCAATTCGATGACGGTTCGGTGCAAGGCTTCGATTTCAGTGCCCGTATCGGACGGTTCAGGGAGGGTCGTTACTTTGAGGGACAGATAAGGTTCCGCTTGGACCGTTTCTAACTGTTCCACCCGCTCTATTCCCTGAACTAGAATTTGGACCGTGTCCCCGCTGCGGGCCATCTTTTTGATCACGCCCACCGTACCAAAGCGAAACAAATCGTCTGCTGTCGGTTCCTCGGTCCGGGGATTGTGTTGGGGAAAAACGGCAATCAGTTTATCTTCGCTGGCCAGTGCGGTCTCTACTGCAGCTATGGACTTTGAGCGTCCCACTGATAGGGGAAGAACCAAGTGGGGAAAGAGGACAGTATTTTTAAGCGGCAGTGTCGGATAGGTGCTGTGTTCCATATCACAACCCCCCTTTAGGCGCTGTTTTTAGCCAAATGAGTAGCATGCCATCACGATACTCGGTGGTGATACGGGCGTGTTCCAAGTGGGTGGGAAGCTCAATCACGCGCTTAAAGCGATTATAAGCAATCTCCATAGAGTAATATTGCTGCCCGGTTTCCACGATCCAGTCTCGGCGCAAACCCTGGATGATCAGGTGTTGTCCCCGGACACTCAGGTGGATGTCCTCGCTGCGAACTCCGGCAAGATCGAGTTTAACCAACCATCCTTGTTCAATGCGGTAGATATCGGCGGAGGGTTGCCAAATGTTTTTTTGGTAGATCCCATTTTCAGAATTAATCAATATTTGCATCACTCTAGAGAGATACATTGCCATAGAAGTAGAAAATTGTCTGTCGCGATGGCCCTGAAGACTATTGAATAATTAAATCCTAGGAGATAAATGCCCTAGCGGCAAGGCGTAAGCGGACTATTCGCCGGAGTCTAAAATCAGCGGAAGCCCATCCTGGAAGGCGGCCAGAGTTCCTGAGGGGATCGGGGTCCAGGTCTCATTATCGGTGAGGGGAGTGGTGGCGATAACGGCGACTTGATCCCTTTCGGTGGTGACTTCCCGGAAGTCAACGGTCATATCCTTATCCACCAAGTGGGCATGGCCAAAGGGATGGCGCCGAACAATATAGCTCAGTTGGGTGGAGGCATGGGCGAATAAATGCTCTCCATTGGAGAGTAGAAAATTAAAGCTGCCGTAAGTGGCGATCTCTGCTGCCGTGGTGCGCAGGGTTTGGTACAACGCCGGCAGTGAGGGCATGGCAGTGGGATAGCGGTCTTTCAATTGTTGCAGAAGGAGGCAAAAGGCTTTTTCGCTATCGGTCCCCCCCACCGGACGAAAGTCGGCCAGAAGGGGAGGCGCAAAATTTTTCAAATCACCGTTATGGGCAAAGATCCAATAGCGCCCCCAGAGTTCGCGGACAAAAGGATGGGTGTTTTCTAAACAGACTTGACCGACAGTGGCTTTACGGATGTGGGCAATCACATTGAGGGACTTAATGGGATACTCCCTGACCAAGTGGGCCACGGGGGAGTGGGCCGCAGGCAAAATGTCCACAAAACTCCGGCATCCCTTGCCCTCGAAGAAGGCGATTCCCCAACCATCTCGGTGCTCGTCGGTGCCGCCACCACGCTGGCTAAACCCCTCGAAGGAGAAACAGATATCGGTGGGCACGTTACAATTCATTCCAAGCAGTTGGCACATGGACATAAACCTTTAGGGATGCGGCTTTGGCTTTAGACATCAAATTGGTGTAATTCTGTATACTATTAAAAAGTGGTGACAAGTGTTGTTTTAATCTTAATCATAGCGACAATGGGAGCGCCTAGGCGTTCCCCGTAGTAGAGCGAGAGCCAATGGATAAAAAATTGACCAAGGCGGTGAAGGAAGGCCACTACATTGGTAGCCTGGATGTGGAGCCGGGGGAGCACTATGACCGGGAATTTGAAGCCAGCGTGAAAAAAATTTTAACCCGCCTCGGCGAAGATCCTGACCGTGAGGGACTCAAGCGCACGCCACAGCGGGTCGCCAAGGCCCTGGATTTCCTCACCAGTGGTTACAATATGACCGTGGAGGAGGTGGTCAGGGATGCCCTTTTTGAGGACGAGTGCGAAGAAATGGTGATTGTCAAGGATGTGGAATTCTATTCCCTCTGCGAGCATCATGTATTGCCTTTTTTCGGGCGTGCCCATGTGGGTTATTTGCCGAGGGGGCGCATTGTGGGCCTGAGTAAAATCGCCCGAGTTATTGATGTCTTCGCCCGGCGGCTGCAAGTGCAAGAGCGCCTCACTACCCAAATCGCCACCGGGCTGATGTCGGTCCTCAATGCCCGCGGCGTGGGAGTGGTTCTGGAGGCTTGTCATTTTTGCATGGTGATGCGGGGGGTACAGAAACAAAATAGCCAGACGGTCACCAGCGCCATGTTGGGGACGTTTCGGCAGGACCCTCGAACCCGTGCAGAATTTATGGAATTGATTCGCCGTTCCTCAGGGGGTTAGGTTGGTTTGTTTTTGCCGGTGTCCGCTTTCCAAGTGATTATTTTTCCCTATTTTCAGGCTGTCCAGTTTCTCTTTCGCCCCCTTCCCACCGGTGGCGGACATTCTTTCCCTTCACGAAGTAAATCACATATTCCGCAATGCTCTTGGAATGATCGCCAATGCGTTCCAGTGCCTTATCTTTGGGTAAGTTATTGTTTTTCATAGAATTGAGTGCTCATTTCACCTGCTTTATGGCCAGCCCCCCCATTTTAAGGAATAACAAATGGAGAGGATTTAGCTCACTATCAAAGTGCCTTACCGTGTGGCTTAGGGAAGTGCATCGTAGACCATTAAGAGTAAGTCCCGATGAAAATGGCTTTATTAGCTTATTGTTCTCCAGTGGCAGGAGGAGGTTCATGATTCTCGGTGGAAATCGCTTCTTGTTCTTTTTCTTCCCGCCGTTGACGCAACCAATCACGGGTGGGCGCATCACGCTCAACCTGTTTCCCTACGTAGTAGCCTAGCAGGAAAAGGCCTATTCCAATTAAGACTCGAGTCCACATAAAATTTCTCCCATAATGCTACTGTTATACCAATCCCAATAAAAAACATTCTTTATTAACCATTAACCCCCCTCATCCTAAACTTCTCCCGCCAGGGGAGAAGGGGTAAAAGAGCGTTAATTTCTGGGATTAGTATTATTTGTGTCAATTTATTAATTAGTTATTAATAGCATAACTTTGCTAAGAAAGTAGAGGATAGAGATGAAGATTGCAGAAGGGGTGCGGGTCACTTCTTTTGTGCCGGGAAGGGTGCGGCTAAGGTTCCAGCTATTAAAAGGAAATACAGAGCTGGCACAAACAGTTAAAGATGAAGTGGCTTTGGTGCCAGGAATTAAACAGGTGGAGGCAAGTGAGATATCCAGCAGTATCCTGGTGGTTTATGACAAGCAGCAGATTACTTCACCGGATTCAGTACAAGCGCTAATTACCACCCTAAAAAGATTGTTTCCTGGGGTGGAATTAGGCCAATTGGAGACATTTTTAGAATCACAATAGGGTAATTGTTTTTTCCCCTAAGGTACTCTATATACATATCTATTGAGTTGTTATGTTTGAGCCGCTAGAGGCGATAAGGTCCCTGCAGGTGAAAGCTTATTTTATTTCAAAATATTGCCCAGGAATTTTGGTGGAGAGTGAGCTATATGGCATCCATAGATGACCTCTTCAAGAGTAATACTGCTAAAGGTCTAGCAATTGGTATTGGGGCCTCGGTACTGGCCCCTATTGTGATCCCTGCCGTGGCAGCCGTGGTTCGACCCTTGGCAAAAGCTGCTATTAAAACCAGCATTGTGGTTTATGAAAAGGGACGAGAAACCGTCGTTGAAATGGGGGAGGTTGTCGAAGATCTAGTTGCCGAAGCGAGGGCGGAACTTGAGGAGGGAAGCACGGTGACAGGGGAAGCAGTAGAGACCGCAGAAGAGGCCAGCTCAGGTAAAAGAACGCCTCCGGCTTCAAAATGACGCCTGCTGCCGAGTTGAGTCATGGGCTTCCAGGAAGAACTAGAATTCGCATTCGCTGTAAACGGGGTGAACCGGATTATTTTTTACGGGTAGGGCAAGCCCTGGAAAAACTCTCAGTGGTCCATCAGATTAAAATCAATGATCAGAGCGGCAGTATTCTTATCCACCATACAGAGGGGGCACGGGAGCAAATCGCTCAATATGCCCAATCCACTGGCCTGTTTATTCTGGAAAATGTCCAATACCAGCAGGACCCCGTACTCCAAAAATCTGCCGCAGGATTTTCCAGTTTAGATTCAGGTTTCAACTGGGCTACGAGTGGTCACTTTGATTTTCGCTCGGTCCTCTATGTGGTGCTCATCGTGACGGCCATCGTTCAAATTTTTCGAGGGCAAATTTTGGTACCGGCAACTACACTGCTTTGGTATGCCGTCGATCTCCTGAGGTCCGCCACTAGCAAACAGGGTCCCTAAGAACTAGATCTTTGGCTGGGAACAAGGTGAGGGTAACCTCAGGCTTTCAAACGATGTTGAAGCCGCCACCTTCCTAGGGTGATTACCGTCTAAGGGAGGGGATGCGCAAACGCAGGATGACGTAATTGACTACGCCAAATGAGTAACCAATCCACTATTAAATAAGGAGGATTGATCATGGCTGAGGAAACGAAAAAAACCGCTTCCACCGAGGCGGAAGGGACAGCACAAGCCGGTAGAGGATACAGCGTGGGAGCCGCCGGAACCACCGTTAAAGAGGGAGTGGTCAACAGCCTCAGGGGAATTGATGAAATTGAGACCGAGATCGTTTCCTTGGTTCGTCACACCGTGTCCAATGCGGTGACTGCCACGGGTAATGTGACTGAGGAAACGCTTACTGTCGTCAGGGATGTGGTCAAAGGGGCCGTTTCCGCTACCGAAGAAGTGGGCACGGGACTTACCATGACCACCAAGAGCGTGGCCAAAGGGGTCGTCATGGGGGTCAGCGATGTGGGGGGTGATGTACTCAAGGTAACCGATACCACCGTCAGAGCCCTTGTTCAGGGTGCTTCCAAAGTGGGCGCCGATGTGGGGGTCGTGGCCCGGCGGGCTGTCGATGGGGTGACTGAGGCGGCCAACGAAGTCGGGGTCAATGTGATTGATGTGGTTCGGGGAGCGGCAATGGCTGCCATCGAAGCGGCCGGAGCCATTGGGAATGCTGCCGTTGCTACTGTCAAGGATATGCTGGTTGGCGTGGTGGGAGGAGTCAAGGAGATTGCCAGTGCCGCCTTACCCAAAGGGGAGCAAGCCCAGCTTGAGGAAAGCTCGGAACAGTTGGAACCCTCCTCCCGGAAGAAGTCATCAGCGAAAGCGGGATAAGGTTTGCAATAGTAAATTTATGCAGTTTGTTACTCCCCCGTAGGCGGGAATCTATTGAATGCCTGAGAAAATTGGATACCCGCCTTTGCAGGGATAACGACTCCGGGTCTTTGGCGTAAGCTTTGAGAAAATAAAAACCTGCCCTCTCCCACCTGGGGGAGGGCAAGATTGTCATAAAAACGTAATAAGGGCCTGCTTTAATGAGCCTCGGCAGAAGGTTACTTCTTGTTGAGGTGCGTATGGTTCAATACATTCATCATGTACCTGGTCGGTTGCGGGTCAAGCTTGCTTCCCTCAAGCGGAATCCTGTTCAGGCAGCAGCCCTGAAGGCACTATTGGAAGGGTTTGAAGGGATAGGCAAAGCCGAGGTCAACCCGGTGACGGGAAGTATCCTCGTGGCCTACCATCGGGAAAGAACCCAACCCCAAGCTATTTTGCAAGCGCTTCATGATCATGGCTATTGCCGTCAATTAGTGACCATGCCCCCTGTAAGCGCTGCCTCCTCCAAACAGAAGGTGCAAACGACGGGCAAAGCGGTCGGTCAGGTAGGGGAGAAGTTTGGAAAAGCCGTTCTGGATGTGGTGGTGGAGAAAATGGTGGAGCGCTCTGCTGTGGCCTTGATCGGCGCTATCTTATAAGGCAGGTTAAGCTCCTCTTCGTGCGCATGCCTACTGATCGGGGTGGTTGGGCCGCGCTAAACCGGCCGCATTTTTTTCAAAAATTTTGCCCACTATTTCTCTCCTCTGAGGGGGCATCGATTGCAAGCTCGGTCCTTCTAAGGGAGAGCCTGCGAGAATGAATTCTGTTCATGCCGCGCTCGCCAAAAGGGAGAGTGGAGATATCGGGTTTCATAACGGTAATAGTGCTGCCAGGTAGGCAGATATTCCGTGAATTGCCGTTTAACGGAATCCCTATAATGGTGCAGGCTGTTCATTTCCCCGCTTTCCAGATAGCCGACAATAGCCCGCGCCGCGTGGCATCCTGAATGCATGGAAAACCCAATCCCCAATGAGGAAAGCGGATCAAAACTCGCTGCCGCATCGCCTACGGACAGCCAATTTTTTCCTACTGTTTGGTCGAGGATATGGGTGTGGGCGGGGCGCACGGTCAGCGTGGTATCTGCCGCGACGGCGGTCTGTCGCAACCGGGCATCGCTGTTTGGCGCTTGTTTCAGCAGGGATTCCCAGCAATTAAGCTTATCCTGCCCTTGTTCCCGCCATAGCCCGGCATCCGTCATCCAGGTGACGACCAGGCGGTTTTCCGGCAGGGGAGCGGAATACCACCAGCCTTCCGGTGCGCTTTCAATGACGATGTCTTTCGACCAGGGGGCCGCGGGGTTTATTTCGAAGAACCGACTTACGCCAATCAAGGCATCGTAGTGTAGGGAGGTTGCCCCTAATCTGCGGGCGATATTGGCTTTTCGCCCCGTGGCATCCACCAGGAAGCGCGCCTTCAAGGCAAACCGCTTGCCCGATTGGTGCCGCAGGTGCAACAGATAACCCCCTTCTTCATCTTCCGCCGGAAGTATCGTTTCTACCCGGCATGAGAGATACAACTTCCCCCCCCGTAGATGGAAAGTTTCGGCCAGCATGGCATCAAAACAGCGACGATCCAACAAATAACCCTCACCCGACCAATGGCGGAGAGAATGTTGCAGCAGCGGGATATGACTCCCCCAGCAGGCTTGTACTGCAAAGCTTTCCACATATGCCGCCTGGGCAAGAAAGTGCTCTTTTATTTCCAGATAATCAAGCAGGGGCAATAGCGCCGATGAGACATTTTCTCCCAACCGGGTGGCATGGTAGAAGGAGGATTCCACCAACGCCACCCGGTAAGCAAGCCTATGGGTGCGCAGGGCAAGGGCGCAGGCAGATCCCGCCGGCCCGCCGCCCACGATGGCCACATCCACTTCCCCGAGCAGGGGGAGACAATTCTTGTTATCTGTCACTAGAAACGGGTCCGCGTGCCCCGTCGCGGCGTGCGCTGGCGTTGCGACTCAGCTACGGCGATTTCCCTGAACATTTCTTCTTCAACGCGAAGGCGCAACAACTCGGCATGTTCTGGAGCTAGTTTTTGCTGGGGTTTTGAATACCAGATAGGAACGGTCGTTTCACTGTCATCGGGATTATGGCTGATCTGGCTGACCGGCACGTCCTGGTATTCAAACATGCCATGCAGGCGCTCCGTTTCCACAAGGTAGGGAAAGCGATTGGAGTTCGCTCCTGAATTTTGGTTGCGGATAAAGCCGAGATAAGACCATTCGGTAATCATCTGTACATAGCTGTTGATGCCACGGGCATAATTCACCTGCAACCCGGCTGGGGTATGGGCGAGCGCCTGCTCCGCGGCCGTGAGATCCCCCGTCAGCACATCCCACGGTGCTTGCGGCGGCCACCAATAAGCATAATAGCTCGGTGGTAGCGGCATACCGTTCAGCTTATTGATGTCGGGATCGGTGAAATTAACGTACTGAATTGTGCAATTGAAGAAATCCGCCTGCCATGGAATCGCCATGCGCTTGGTCAGATCGCCCGGCTCGCACCCTCCGCCTTCTGTTTCATCCCGTGAAGGGGAAAGGCCGTGCATCTGGTAATTGCTCTCATCGCCAGATTGCGCGATACGGTAAGGTGATGCATAAATGGCAGGGTTCTGCATGCTCCAGGTCACCTCGATACCGGGACACATGGGCAAGCCCACGCAATTGCCCATCGCCGCACTGGTGGCAGAACAGAGGGGATAGGGCTGGTAGTTTGGATCATTGACAAATTTCCCTTCCGCCCATTGAGAGAGCAGGAAATACTGGGTCTGGTTCAATGTCAGAAATTTTTCAATATCCACGTTACTCACCGAGTTACTGCCGGAGTTGAGGGGCATCATCGGAATATTATCCTCGCTGAACAGGGTAATGCTTTCGCCCTCAATCCCGTTCGGCGTATAAATAGTCGGTTTGCGGAAGTAAGAAAAATATTGTTGGCGGTTTGCAGCATTGGCGGGGGAAGGATCGCTGAAATCGAAAATATACGAGCAGAAGGCGCTCATTGATTGCACGTTCGAGACCCACTGATAACGTGAAATACGTTGGATGATCGGCAGAATGTCTCGCTGGTAGTTAGCGACGAAGTCCGTATTCCATGCCCCATTGGCATGCATATCCGGCACCAGGTTGAAATGACGCACACCCACATCAAACATCGTATCGTCCAGGGTGGAGATATTGACGATTTCCGGTGCGAAATCAGGGGAACAGCATGCGACCCAGCTATTCAGGCTGATGCGGGTCCCGTCTGTGAATTCTACCGTGCACTCAACTGGCCCATCCGCGATATCGTCATACCAGGTATCGGCACCGCCATAACTGGTAATTGGCTCATCCCCGCCGGCACGGCCATAAGCGCCCAATACGAGCAAACGGCCTTCCCTGTCGGTCTTAATCGTGCCCAGGGAATTGATTGGCCAGCCATATTTGGGGCTGGAATTAGGAAAACTGCCATGGGGGTAATCCGAAGGGATATTGGTGCGAGCGACTTCAATACTCTGGTTTGCACCGCTGAGGGTGCGTGGACCCGGATCGATAATTAATTTCTGGCGAGCAGAAGAATCGGTAACCGTATTATTCCTCAGGGGGATTTTTTGATTTTTATAGCTATTGCCTTCACCCAATAGTAGGTTTCCCTGCAATTCCGAAAACTGATACCAAGCGGCTTTCTTGTTGGCGAGATGCACCGTCCAGTGGATAGAGGCTACGCCCTCGGTAGATAGCGTTATCTCCTCATAATTTTTATTATCTTTGGTGCGCATAACGCGGAATGGCTGCGCCTGGCGCTTCACTCTTCCAGCCGAATCTTTAAAAGAAGAAAACGCCGCACCCGTTGCATTGCCGTTAGCATCGCATTCCAACGGTAACCCGCCGATTTCAGTTGGGGCAAGATAGAAATCGGTAGGGCTGTTGCCCAATCGGGCTATGCCAATGGAAGGAGATAAAAGATAGGTATAACTCATGTGTCGGCCTTTTCTGATAATTAAGTTAGTGTAACGAGGTATGATATGGCTCTTCTTCCAGGAAGGAGTGCATGGACGCACGACGCCCCCCCAGCGAGAGTGCGCAGCTTGCTACGCGGTGAGCGCGAGGGTCAGCATGACTTGCTGTCGTCGCCGTGTTTGGCTCAGACAGCCGATAGCCCGTAGTCATAACCATCACCTCTTTGGATGAGTTTGAAATGCTTCCAGTTGGCCGAAATCTTCCGGGCCTTGGCCTTGATGTCAAAGGCGCCGTTAGCCCGGATGCCTGCCAGTATTCCGGTGTGTGTGCCCCCATACTTACCTTTGGGCTGAATGAGCCTCACCAGATCACCCGTTTGAAATCCTCTTACTCGCTTGCACCTTCCGGCCTTCCCGCGTGGAAATCCGTACTTATCAGTGCGCGCAACTTGCCGTGTGCCGCGTCCAGTGGCCTTTATTTGAAGTGCTCGGTAGCCTTCGGTGAGGGTCACCTGCTCACCGATTTCACCCACGCACGCGGCATCAATCCAATGGTCTTTGCCGTAGCTTTGACTGATCCTGTTTTTCTTAGTCCTTCCGCCACTCCAAAAAGAAGTCGGCAACCCCACTGATTGAATAGCGCGACCAACAGCGTAGCGGGTAGCATTGACCGCGGCGGCATCTTTTAGGGGCTGATTGGCTTTGGATTGGATCTGAGAATATCCAAACTCTGTCGCCGTTTTACTATTCTTCTTTTGGTTGCAGGGCGTGCACGCCAAGGTTAAATTAGATACCCGGTGACTGCCACCCCTAGATCTAGGGACGATGTGTTCAACTTCCAGAGGGACATCCTTGTTGCTACAGTAGGCGCACTTCCTGCCCCACTTCTCTAGTAGGTATTCGCGTACCTCATACCCCATCAATTCGCCTTGCTGATATTCAACGCCGCTGATTTCCGGGTTTTGAATTTTCTGCATATCAAAGCGTACGGTTTCAATGTGGCATTCAGATAGGGGCGCTCTATCGAGTAGACGGTTAAACCATGTCGAAACATTCTCAACCCGTGATCGCAGTGAAGGCGGTAACCAACCGGCGGGTCTTGTTCTATTCAAAAACCGTGGCGCACGATAGCGGGTCTTTCTGCCTCTACGACCTCGGCGCAAACTGCGCCGCTTCTCTAACCTATCGCGTACAGATTGCCCTCTGTGCTCCAGGTTCGCGGCCCACAGCACGACGCGCCCCTGTTGAGGAAAATTCCCAACTAAAGCCAATCCGGTGGTTTTGCTGCCCGGATCAACCCTGAACTCAACCGGCTGCGGGTTAGAATCAACTCTATATTTCAGGATGATCGTAAATGGCTGCATCCGATAAACGCCAGCCTTCCCATCCCGCAACAACCGCCTAGCCCTTGAGGGCCTGCACGGCATCAGCGCTGTTTTATCAGTGTCTAATACAAAAACTCTATTCATTAGCTTTCGCTACTCTAAAAGTTAGGGTTCTCTCGCCAATGTTTGAAGGGTCGTTCAGTCTCGGCATTCGCTCCTGTGTCGCTCCGTAGTTCATTGCCTTTGACCTCAGCGCCTGGGGCTGAGAAATGCACTCCAGGGTGAGTCGCTTTCGCTTCAACTTCAAACGTAGCCCCGAAGGGCTGAGGCTGGTTGAGCCAACCAACTCATTCGAAAAGTTCAGGACGAACTTGGAGAATTAGTTGGGCGACGACTCAACGATGCGTTCCTACAGCACTTTATGGAAAACGCGGCCATGCACTTGCCGTTAATGGGTTAAATTAAACGCCAGCAGTCGAGCGCATTCGGCCCATTCCTCTGGGTTACCTCATTGGTATTTTATCGGCCCGTTGATAGCAATCTTTAAAACAAATCGAGGTCCGGGGGCATGGAGCTCTCTAGAGGTTTTTTCCTCTCGGCTGGTGGGATTAGAGTTACTGCCTTGCTAGGGATAGATGCCCATCCTTTCAGCTCTTCTTCTTTCTCTAGGTCTCCAGCGGGACCTTCTCCAGGACTCCTTCTAGTCTCCAGGCACTACTTTCGCGCTGATGAAATCTCTTCTTTGGGCAACTAGACTCATAAAGATGTGGAGTTAACCACCCCATATAGATAAGGCTTTCTTTTCCAGAAGCGAGCGTTAAATTTTCCATCAAGGAGGTGCAACCATGGCCAAGGGCAGCATAATGATTCAGATGGAGGTGGCCGAATTCTTCGATCCTACGGTGACATCGGTGCCATGGCTCTTCGCCCACGCCTTTGACACCCTTGATGGGGATACTACCATCGTTCGCGAGATCGCCGCCGAGAAGATAGGCGGGGTTGCCTTTAATAGGCATACCGGATCGATGGATCTTACTGACGGGGCCTATGTCAAGCTTTTTCTCATCTTTGCGGGACAGGACCGGCCCCTTCAATCCTTCCATGCCCCTTCCCATGTTCCCTCACCGGGTATTGAAGGGGCTGGAATGGCCATCCTGGAAATTGAAGACCCGGGTTACCGCATTGATTCGCCGGGAACAATCGCCGTTGGCCGCCTTATCGGCGCCCATACTTATATCGACGAAGTGGAGTAGCGGGCATGGAAGTGCGGATTCAAGGAGAAGGGGAAGTGGTCATTCGGTTGATCGACCGGTGGGGACATGCCCTCGGTGAGCGGAAAATACGGCTCTCTGGCTCGAAAACGATTCAGGGTAAAACGGAACTTCCGCTGTGGCTGGAGACAAGGGAGGGGCAAATTCCAATCGTGCCCGTTATGGTACGCGCCGAGAAAAATCAGAAAATCCAATTCGATGGTGAGGACACGAAAACCTTTACTAAAAAGCGCTGTCAGGATATCGGTTGTTCATCCACCTTTATTGACGATGCGCTACGCGGTTGTGTGGCCCCCGTGCAAGGTGAAAGATTGATCACGGCTAAGAGCGGGCCTATCTAGCCTGAGCGCAGGTGGAAAAGGCGGCCTAGTTCTGAAAAGAAGCCATCCTAGTCCTTAGACTATTTGCGCTTGCGATACTGGGTTCCATTTTTCTCACCAGAGTAGCGTTTTAGGCTATGTGGTCTTGGTGCCTTAGTGGTGATCTTGTGAATTACCCGGGCTAATCAAGCAACACCTGGGGATCCACCTGTTCCCAGGGCAGGATCATGTCCATCCGCCCAAAATGCCCATAGGTAGCCAGTTTTCGGTAAAACCCGTCTTTATGTATGCTCGGGAGTTCCCGTAGTCGAAATTTCCGAATAATCCCACCAAGGCGAAAGTCAAAACTTTCTTCAAGCCGCCGCTGGATCTCACTATCCTCGATTTTCCCGGTACCGAAAGTTTCCACTTGGATGCTCACCGGTCGGGTTTGACCAAGAGTATAGCTCAGTTGCACTTCACATTCTTCCGCCAATTTAGCCGCTACCACGGTACGGGCCGCATGGCGGGCGGCATAGGCCCCCACCCGGTCAATGCGGGTGGGATCTTTGCCACTCAAGGCAGCGCCGCTGTGGCGTGAGTAACCTCCATAATTATCGACTGCATTTTTGCGGCCAGTGAGTCCGGCGTGTAAGGCCGGGCCGCCGCCGATAACCGGTCCATCCGGGTTGATCCAGATTTTGGTTTTATTATCCAGGGAAAGGGACTCATGCTGGAAAACAGGCTCAACCACATGTTGGATTAGATCGTTTCGTAAGGTATTTAGAGCAGGGCTTCCGGATTCTTTTTGGGTGGCGACGACGGTGATGCTGTGAATTCGGTCAGGTCGGCGGTTTCGATATTCCACGCCGACCTGAGTCTGCCCGTCGGCAGAAAGGTAAGGCAGTTGGTTCTTAAGCCTGACGACGGATAAGCGCCGGGCCAGTTGATGGGCCAACCAGATGGGAAGGGGCATAAAGGCCGCCGTTTGATTACAGGCAAAGCCAAACATGGTGGCTTGATTGGGCACCGTGAGTTGATCGATTTCTTCCTCACTCATATGGTCTTCATGGGCCGATACCTGATGATCCAGAGGGAGTTCTTGAAAACTGGTCATGATCGTCGACTCCCGGGCATTGAAGACCTGCTCCGGGTAAGCAATCTCCTGAACCACGCGGCGGGCGATACCGGGAATATCCAGAGTGGCCTTGGAGGCAAAGCGGACGGCCAGGAACAGGACTCCGGAGGAGACCACACATTCGGCAATGACCCGGGACAAGGGGTCTTGGACCAAAAAGGAGTCCACAATGGCATCGCTAATCTGGTCGCAAAGTTTATCCGGGTGGCCCTCGGTGACCGATTCAGAGGTGAACATGAAGTCTGTTTTCATGGTGTTAGGATTCTCCTTGAGGGTTGGCTTCGGCTGCGGGAGGGTCGGTTTCCGGGCTGAGAGGGGCTGGAAGTTTGCCTGTAGGCTTGGTGGCCTCGTTGATGAGGAAGGGGAGGGTGGCCCCGGCCCCAATGACCAAACCATCTATGAGGCTGATAGGCGTGATACCCAGAATATTGCGCAGTCCCGGAATCAAGCTGGCCAAGGCTTGGGCTCCAATGGAGCCCCCCACCGCCCAGTTAAGGTAAGGGTTAGGCGGAGGCCGGCCGCCGCTCAAGAGGCTCTGCTGGGGGAAGCGGCAGCTATAGGAGTGGAGCAATTGGGCTAAGGTCAAGCTGGTAAAGGCATGGGTGCCTGCCTTAGGGCCAGGGCCATAACGCCACAGGGCATAGCCATAACTGGATAAGCTGCCGGCAGCGATCGCCACCGATTCCAGCCCCATTCGCTTGAGTTCTTGGCGTTGAATAATGGATTCTCGGGGATCCCGGGGAGATTTATTCAGGATCTCCTTATCGGGGGGATCGAGGGCCAGAGCGAGACCGGGAAAGATATCTGTGATGAGGTTGATCCATAGTAACTGCATGGGATTGAGGGGTTGTCCGAGGCCGAGGGCGATAGCGGCCAACATCACCTCAATTTCGCTAAAGTTGGTGGCCAGCAAGAAATGGATCGATTTGCGGATATTACCGTAGATAGTGCGGCCCTGTTCCACAGCGCCGACCATGGTGTGCAAATTATCATCTTCCAGCACCACATCGGCGACCCCCCGGGCCACTTCCGTTCCCGTACTGCCCATGGCAATCCCGATATCGGCGGCCTTCAGCGCCGGGCTATCGTTGATCCCGTCGCCGGTCATGGCTACCACTTTTCCTGCCCGTTGCAAGGCTTGCACGATTTGCAGTTTGTGGGCCGGGCTGACCCGGGAGAAAACATGGACCTGCTGCACCAGCCCCGATAGCAGTTCTGGGTCTAGTTTTTCCAAATGGGTGGAATCGAGGATTTGGAGTTGTTCCCCTTTGGCCAGGCTAAGTTGTTTTCCAATGGCATAGGCGGTAGCGCTTTGATCGCCGGTAATCATAACGGTATCGATACCGGCGGCGTGGAAGCGATTCATCAGCTCGGCCATGCCGGTGCGTACCGGATCGCTCATTCCCACCAGGCCAAGCCAAGTCAGTTTGGCGTTTTTGGAGGGTTGATCCGGCTCTAGCCAAGTGTAGGCAACGCCCAGCACCCGCAGGGAGTCTGCCGCCATGGCCTCATTCTGGGCTAGAAAAGCGGCTCGGTCCTCCTCCTGGATTTCAACTTGCCTGCCATTGTGGGTATGCCAGCGGCACATGGCCAACACCTGGGAGGGACTGCCCTTGACGGCTAAAAACCGCTTGCCCTCGGGAGAGGGAGAAGCGTGGGTAGTTTTCATATAGTTGCGGCCTTCGGCACGGTATTGAGTTTCGAGCCTGGGAAACTCTTGCCGCAGCTGGTGGATATCAATACCCGCCAGGCCGGTGGCTTCTAGCAAGGCATTTTCCGTGGAGGAACCGTTGGTGGTGTTGTCTGTCTCCAATTCGGATTCGTTACAGAGGGCGATGACTTGGAAAAGACGCAAGAGATCTTGGAGTTGCGCCGGCTCGATCCGATCCCCAGAGAGGTAGAAATGGCCATCGTTGACGATAATTTCTCCCCTTCCCGTGTTGATATTTACTACGGTCATACGGTTTTTGGTAAGGGTGCCGGTCTTGTCCAGGCAAATCACCTGTATCGAGCCCAGGGTTTCCACTGCATCCAGCCGCCGGATCAGTACCTTGCGCCGGTTCATGGTTCGCATGCCCAGGGCCAGGGTGGTGGTGGCCACCGGGGGCAGGCCTTCCGGTACGGCGGCAACCGCCAGGGAGATAGAGGATTTAAGCATTTCCAACCAGCTATAGCCCCGCAACAAGCCCACCACATAGACTCCTCCGCAAACGGCAGCGCTGAGGATGGCCAGTTGGGTCCCTATTTGGTCCAGTTGCCGTTCCATAGGGGTCTCCGGGAGCTTAGTGCTGCCCACCATAGCCTGAATTTTGCCGATTTCGGTGGCTGTTCCAGTGGCGACGACAATGCCCCGGCCGTTGCCCCCGGTGACCATCGTTCCCATGTAGCTCATGTTCAAGCGGTCGCCGAGGGGCGTCTCCTCTTTGCCGAGAAACTCAGGGTCTTTGGCAACGGGCAAGCTTTCTCCGGTTAAGGCGGACTCATCCAGACTGAGGCGTTTCGCGGCTAATAATCGGATGTCGGCAGGGACATAATTGCCAGGGGCCAGCAAGATCACATCCCCCGGGACCACTTCTTCTGCAGACATTTGCAGGGGTTGACCTTCCCGGAGCACCACGGTGGTATGGGAGTCCATCTGGGCAAGGGCAGTAGTGAGGGTCCGTTCCGCGTATCGTTCGGTTACAAAGCCGATGGTGGCGTTGATGAGCACCACTCCGAGGATAACGGCGGCATCCACCATCCCCCCGGTGAAAATAGCAATACCCGCAGAAGCGCCTAGCAACCAAACCGGGAGGCTATTGAACTGGGACAAAAAGATCTGCAGGGGGGAGCGGGCTTGGGCTTGCAGCAATTGATTAGGCCCATAATGGGCCAGGCGTTGGCTGGCCTCGGCGGTCGTCAGGCCGGAATGGAAATCACTGTCTAAGTGCTGCAGCACCTGGGCTGATTCAAGGCTGTGCCAGGTGGCGCCGTCCCCAGTGGGCGCGGGCGTCGACAGGGGGAGTGAGTTGTTTTGATGGGCGCTTTCCTTGGCGTGCCCCCTGGAGGCGTCCTTCGGTTGTTCCGATTTGCTTCCGGCGAATTGGTCTGGTTTAGGCTCGTTGCGTCGGGTCCAGTACTCGAAAATCGAAGTAATGGTGGCAAAGCCACTTGACGAGCCGTGAGCTTTGGAGGCTTGGGGACTTTTCTTTTCAGGGGGAGGGATATCCCGCACCACAGTGGCGACCTGCTGCTGGATTAAAGCAATAATCTCGCTGAGGGGAACAGCAGGGTCGAATTGAACTAATACGCTTCCCAGCACAGGATTTATGCTGGCGCTATGGATTGATTTTAGTGCTTGTAGCTTTTTCTCTAGGGGTGCTTTCAGGTGTCGGGCACGGTAAAGAAGCGGTATTTTAAACCGCGCCCGACCCCTCACGGTGGTGTGCACGGGCTGTACTAGGGGAAAGCGAATGAGATCGGAAGACTGGGGAGGATTTTTTCTTTGTTGGTGGCTGATGGGCATTTCAGTGTTCCCCACTGAATAGCAAAGTTTGTTTGTCTTTCAATGCCCTGGGGTAAGGTTTCCCCTTAGACAAGGTGGTTATTTAGGATAGGTGCGCTGGGTAGTATTCCAGATCTGGAGATTCCAAGCATTTGCTCAATTCTCTCCATTTAAAACACCACCAATGTGCTTTTAGGCACAGCCCAATGAATGTAAGCATAGTCATTTTTTGGGGAAATCAAAGCGAAGGGCAAAGGTGGCAACCCATTTCACTGGGCAGGAAATGGGTTGCTCAAGGGGTCTATTTTTATCGGGCAGGTTAGCGCTTTCGTGCTAAGGTAAGTCCATCGGCAATGGGCACCATACTCAGGGTGACCCGTTCGTCTTCCAGCCGGGCTAAATTGAAAGCGCGAATAGCGCCCGTATCTTCATCGGTGAAGCTAGGGTCGATGACCCGCCCCGCCCGGAGGACATTATCAACGGCGATCAGGCCGCCGGGGCGTACCAGCTCCAAGGCCCGTTGGTAATAATCCTCGTACTCTACTTTCTCGGCATCGATAAAGGCAAAGTCGAAAGTGCCCGCTTCCCCCGCTTCGATGAGTTGATCCAGGGTCTGAATAGCCGGTCCCAGGCGTAAATCGATTTTGTTGGTCACGCCGGCCCGTTGCCAATAGCGCTGGGCGATCCCAGTCCAGTCGGGATTGACATCACAAGCCACAATCCGTCCCTCGGAGGGTAGCGCGAGGGCCACCCAAAGCGCGCTATAGCCGGTAAAGACCCCTACCTCTAGGGTCTTTTGAGCGCCTAGTAGCTCTATGAGAAGGGCCATGAATTGACCTTGCTCCGGGGAAATCTGCATATTGGCCCTGGGCATGGTCGAGGTTTCTTCCCGAAGTTCCCGCAAGATATCGGACTCCCGGAGGGAAACCGAGAGCAGATAGTCATAGAGGTCATCGGTAATCTGGAGTGTTTTGTTGGACATGGACTGTTTTTCTCCTAATCTAAGAGTAAAGTAAGGGATGAATAATCTTGAATGATGACTGCTTAATTTTGTATAGGGATTTATGGAAGTTCTTGGAATATCCGCAAGAGGTTAGACCTCAAAGGGACTCACGGTATGGGTATGGTTGAGCGGTCCCTGGCCTTGCCCATGGCCGGGAGCGGTGCGGATTGCCTCTTGTACATAGGCATGGGCTCGCCGAACCGCCTCCGGAAGGAGTTGCTTTTGAGCAAGGCCGGTGGCAATGGCCGAAGCCAGCGTGCATCCTGTCCCATGGGTATGGGGGGTCGGGATGCGCCGGGTTTGGAAACTTTCTTTATAATCCCGTGTCATCAGCAGATCATGGAGGTGATGGCCAGGAAGATGCCCCCCTTTGAGCAGGACGGCGGTAGGGCCGAGCTCCAGCAATGCGTTTGCCGCCTCTGGCATGGCCTCAGGATGGCTGATGTTAAGGCCGGTAAGCGCTGCGGCCTCCGGGAGATTCGGCGTAATCAAGTGGGTCTGGGGGAGCAAACGCTGTTTTAAGGTCTTGAGGGCGGCTTGATCAAGGAGTGGAGTCCCGTCTTTGGCTATCATCACCGGATCAAGAAGGAGAGGAATGCCCCTCGCCAGCTCTTCCAAAACATCGGCCACCGTTTCAATAGCTGCCGCTGAATGGAGCATCCCGATTTTGATACAGTCGGCGCCGATATCCGACAGCACCCGCCGTGCCTGTTCAGCGATGAAATGAGGCGCTACCGGCAGCACCGCAAAGATCCCTTGGGTATTTTGGGCGGTGAGGGCGGTAATTGCCGTGGCGGCATAGCCACCCAGGGCGGTGACGGTTTTAATGTCAGCCTGAATTCCAGCGCCGCCACCGGAATCCGAGCCGGCAATGATCAGGACGCGACCATCCATAACCGGCTAGGATTCCCATGGGAGGCGGCTAGCTGCCGTTCACTTACCCAAATTTTTCGATATATTCTTTTAACCATGGCTGGATTATATCTTCCTGGACACCCCTTAAACCAGTTTGTAGGGTCTTAATTATTAAGATTAACCCCCGAGCCAAAGCTTTCTCGAAGAGGCCATCCAAGTATGAGCAAAATTACGGTTCACATTCCCTCCCCCTTACGGGGTGATGTGGGCGGAGCGGAGCAATTGCAACTTCAAGCCGATACGGTAGGCGGTGCCCTTAAGGCATTAGGGGTGGCTCATCCGGGTATTTTAAATCGCTTGCTGACTCCGGAAGGTGAAGTTCGTCCTTTCGTGAATCTCTTTTTGGGGGAGGATAATATTCTCGCTTTGCAAGGACTGGAAACCCCTCTTAAGGACGGGGATGTCCTCACCATTATTCCCGCGGTAGCCGGGGGCAGTGGCAAAGATTGCCGGCTACAGTCATTGAAACGGAGCATTCCGGAAATAACGCCGACAGAGGCATTGGCGCTGCAAGCAAAAGGTGCCGTGCTTATCGATGTTCGAGAAAGTGAAGAGATTGCCCAAGGTAGTCCTGCGGGTGCCTACCGCCTGGGAAGAGGATATTTAGAGCTGCGAGTTGAACAAAGTGTGCCGGACTTCAATTGCACCGTGCTCACCCTGTGCGGGAGTGGAACACGTTCCCTTTTTGCCGCCGAAAGCCTCAAGCAACTGGGTTATGGGGATGTTCGTTCCATTGCCGGAGGGTTTAACCGCTGGAAAGATGAGGGTTTGCCTTTTGAGGTGCCGCAGATATTAGATGGGGCGGCGCGGAGCCGTTATTCCCGCCATCTTCTGATGCCGGAAATCGGAGAGAAAGGCCAGCAAAAACTGATGGCGAGCAAAGTGTTGTTGGTGGGGGCCGGAGGGCTCGGATCGCCTGCCAGCTTATATTTAGCAGCGGCAGGGGTGGGGACTCTAGGGTTGGTTGATCACGATGTGGTGGACCGCAGCAACCTCCAACGCCAGGTCCTGCATCGGGATGATCGGGTCGGGATGCCCAAGGTGGCCTCCGCCCGTCAAACTTTGGCAGCGTTGAATCCCACCATCCGTATCAACGAGTATGAATCCCGTCTAGAGAGCCGCAACGTGGAAGAGATTTGTAGGGACTATGAGGTGGTCATCGATGGTTCCGACAACTTTCCCACCCGTTACTTGGTCAATGATGCCTGCGTTAAATTGGGACTGCCCAATGTGTATGGGGCCGTGTACCGTTTCGAAGGCCAGATCTGTGTCTTTTGGCCGGCCCGCTCAGGCCCCTGTTACCGTTGTCTCTATCCGGAACCGCCCCCCCCGGAATTAGCCCCTTCCTGTGCCGAAGCGGGTGTCCTTGGCGTGTTGCCCGGTGTTATCGGCCTATTGCAGGCGGTGGAGGCCCTTAAAATCCTGTTGAAACTGGGCGAGCCCCTGCTCGGCCGGATGCTGTATTATGATGCCCTTAAAGCTAGTTTTTCCGAACTCAAGCTGGCGCGGCGATCCCATTGTGCCTATTGCAGCGAGGGCGCGGTGTTTCCAGGCTACGTAAATTACGATCAGACTTGCAGCACCGCAAATGTTTCGTTGAAGTCTTCTTGACCTCCGAGAATCCTAATTCCTTCCTTTTGGCAAGGCCTAAACACTTCCCTCTAGGTATTAAGCGATACCGTTTTAAAACCTAAAGTTATATTTGGAAGGGCCGTTGCATAGGCCATAAAGCCAGAGTCAACGGCTCACAATTGAAAACATAGGTTTCCCCTTTGCTAAATGCTGGGCGCGACAAAATCCAGGTCTCAAATCCTAAGCGCTTATACCAATTTTATGTGACTTTGCATTGTATAGATGCAGTTTAAACAAGCACTTGAAGCCTTAATAAATTGCATTCTTTGATTAAATTGGTATTAATACTCGCTAGCGGCAAGGGAAAATTTCTAATCTTTTTTTATACCTGGGCCTGATTCTGAAAGTAGCAAGTACAGTTCTCACAAGGGGGAGATGTTCGTGATGCCAAGTCGAACGGTTAGCGTGGCCCAAGGAAGCGTATCTCAGCCACAATTAGAGGCAGGAGATTTATTAGTTGCTTATTTGGCGCAATTATCTGTGGACTATGTGTTTGGGGTGCCGGGAGGCGCTATTGAGCCATTATATAATGCTTTAGCCCGCAGCGCCCGCCGTGGGGGGCCGGGATCAGTGGTCGCCCGCCACGAAACGGGGGCTGCCTTTATGGCTGATGGTTATGGGCGTCAGACCGGCAAGCTAGCCGTTTGTTGCGCCACTACCGGTCCGGGTGCCACCAACCTGATCACAGGGGTGGCCTCAGCCTATGAGAACCATATTCCCATGTTGGTGATTACCGCCCAGACCGCTTTGAGTAATTTTGGGCGGGGGGCTTTCCAGGAATCCTCTTGTACCGGAATTAACACCGTCGGATTATTTCAGTATTGCTCCCGCTATAGTACTTTAGTCTCCCACGTGGACCAATTGGAACATAAGCTCAGTACGGCGATCATGATGGCCTATCAGTCCCCCCGCGGTCCCACCCATCTGAGCATCCCTTTAGATATCTTGCGTAGTACCAGCCCCGTTGAAAAACCTTCCTATAATCTCGCCACCCTGTTACATCAACCTTCCTTGCTAGATGATGATGCGGTAAAAGCACTCTGTTGCCAGATTGAACAGGCAAAGAAAGTCGTGTTTGTGGTAGGGGAAGAATGTAGTGAAGCGATTGGCACTATTCTGGAACTGGCCCTGTTAATTCAGGCCGAAGTGGTTACCACGCCCCATGGTAAAGGGCTGGTTAGTCCCTATCATCCCTTATTCCGCGGTGTCGTTGGTTTTGCCGGGCATCTCAGTGCCAGTGAGGCCTTGTCTGATCCAAAAGTGGATGCCGTGGTGGTATTTGGCGCTAACCTGGGGGAATGGGCGAGCAATGGCTGGGATGCAAATACGCTTCTCAATAACCGGCTAATCCACATAGAGAACACAGAGGGTAATTTGACTCGCACCCCCATGGCCCGGTTGCACGTACGGGGAACAATTGACACCATTTGCGAGCGCGTATTGGATTATCTTCACAGCCGCCTGCCGAAAGAAGCGGGACAGATCTCTCGGATAGAACGCAGGCGACATGATTCCCCCATGCGGAGTACCACAGTACGAGAGTCAAAGTGGCATTTTCAGCTTGACGAGGAGGCGAAGTATTACGATGACTCTACGCCCATTAAGCCGCAACGGCTAATGAGGGAGCTCACCCGCTTGTTTCCCCCCAATACTCGCTTCCTAGCAGATACGGGAAACAGCATGGCTTGGGCAATCCACTACTTACAACCCTCCGATCGGCGTTTAGCCGGTCGGCGTGATGCGAGAGGGGGGATATTCCGTAGTTGTCTGGAATTTGCCTCGATGGGGTGGGCTATTGGCGCCGCTGTGGGGACTGCGTTAGGCGCCCCCGGCAACCCGGTGGTATGTATTACGGGGGATGGTAGTCTGCTCATGAGTGGTCAAGAGATTACCGTGGCGATTCAAGAAAGATTGCCTGTGATTTTCATTATTCTAAATGATGCCGCCCTAGGGATGGTGAAGCATGGCCAGCGATTAGCAAAGGCTGAACCCATCGCCTTTGAACTCCCACAAATCAATTATTGTGCCTATGCTGAGGCCATGGGAGTCCCCGGTCATGTTATCCACGCTCCGCAGGACCTGCTTGAACTTGATATTGAGGCCATTTGTCAACGGCCAGGTCCCACTCTTATTGATGTGCGAGTCGATCCGGAGGAGGTGCCCCCCATCAAGACCCGGATACGGATATTGGGGACGTCGCAATGAGCAAGGAACGGGAGGTTATCCATAGCCGGGTCTGGGAAGAAGTTGCGGAACCAGATAACCCTTTTGCGGCGGCGGCTTGTTATTGTTCCGGGTATGACGTTTACGGGGACTTGTTGGGTAAAGCCAGTTGGATTGAATATTTATACCTGCTCTTAAAACAAGAGCGTCCCGCTCCAGAGAAGGCCAAACTTTTGGAAGGACTTGCCGTGGCTGTCGCTAACCCAGGGCCGCGGGAACACAGCGTTCGTGCCGCCATGTGCGCCGGGGTAGGCGGCTCCACTTCCGCTTCCTCTCTGATGGCTGCCCTTGCGGTTGGTGCCGGTCAGTTAAATGGTGCCCATGAAGTGGCTGTGGCTATGGCCTATTGGCAGGACTGCGGTAAAAATTTAATGGCATGGCAGGAGCGTCTTAAACACCCCCTGCAAGAGGAACGGGCTGATATTTGGTTGCCCTTGGAGCACCCTCCTGGTTTTGATCCCCATGGCGCCAGTTGTGCCACGCCGGTGCGGCAAACCCTCGCTTTTCTGGCAAAGTATCACTCCGAAGGTGTTTTAACTTGGTTGCAGCAACATCGATTGGAACTTGAGGCTGCGGCCAATTGCCCCTTGGCGATGAGCGGGGTAGCCGCTGCAGCAATGATTGACCTGGACTTTAGTATTCAACAAGGTGAGATGCTGTATCTGTTACTCCGCTTACCTGGGGCAGCCGCCCATGCTTTGGAGCAGCAAGAGTATGGCTGGCGCCGCTATCCATTTTTTGCCAATGGTTTGAAATTAAGCACTGAACCACAATTGTAGAGCGTTGCTATTGCCACGACTCCGATAACTTACCGGATAAAATATTAGGAATAGAGATTATGCAAGGACCTGAATATCTTTTCGAAAATGAAGACCATTGGGTGACGAACATAGGGGCTTGGTTTCCGGGGGAGCGGGTCGTTTTCCGCGGCAAGGATTTATTTCATGAGCTTCAAGATCTTCCCTGGATGGGTTTGCTTCTTTATGGCATTACAGGGAAGATTCCTAATGAGAAACAGATCCGGCTGTTTGAAGGCATTTGGACATTGTGCACGAGCTATCCCGATCCAAGGTTGTGGAATAATCGTGTTGCCGCGCTAGCAGGTACGGCTAGAAGCACCGCTGCGTTAGCTATAGGAGCAGCGAATGCCGTCTCCGAAGCATCGATCTATGGGCGGCGGCCAGATATTCGGGCTATTGATTTTTTACTGCGGACAAAATGCCAATTAGATAAAGGTGCCGATATAGAAGAGCTTGTCAGGAAGGAATTAAAAAAATATAAACTTATTCCAGGATATGGTCGTCCTATTACAAAAAAAGACGAACGTATTGAACCGCTTATGGCTTTAGCTGGAGAATTAGGCTTTGCTCAAGGTCCTTATCTGGAGCTTGCATTTGCTATCGAGGAAATTTTGTTAAAAGGCCGGTGGCGTTTGTATATGAATATTGCTGCCGTGGCAGCAGCATTAGCAGCAGATCAGGGGTTGTCTCGCCGTGAATATTATCACTACTTAGTTTTATGTTTTTCTGCGGGTATGTTTCCTTGTTATTTAGATGCACTAAAAAAGTCGGAGGGTACCTTTTTTCCTTTGCGTTGTGATCGGGTTAAATATGAAGGCAAACAACATCGCTATTGGGAAGTTCCAAATAAGGTATGTATAGAATCAAAGTAATGCTATCTAAGACTGAGAGCAGTCAATTTGTGAGTAATGGGAAGTTCCCAACTATGGGTCGGGAATGGATCGGTTATCTGGTGAAAAATTTTCCTTCCTATTGGCTCTAGTTCCTAGGAGTAGAAATATATATTTTATTTCTTAAATATATCCTATACGATCACATCAATATTATGGTGTTTGCAACCCGCCTCCTCTTTTTTTTATTCCTGCTATTTGCGGTTAAAGTGATGGCTCAGAACCTGGGGCAGGAAGATGAGGAGACCATGGATTTTGTTTATGGTAGTGAGGATATGATTTCCCTTGCTACCGGAAAGCAAAAACCTGTTCCTAGGGCACCTGCGGTAGCAACGGTCATTACAGCCGAAGACATTAAAGAGATTGGTGCAACAGACTTAGATGAAGTGCTGGAAACTATACCAGGGTTGCATGTGGCAAGAGCCCCCCAGGGATACAATCCTATTTATAGTTTTCGCGGGATATTTTCACAATTCAATCCCCAGGTGCTGGTTTTAATTAATGGTATTCCTATTACCAATTTATTCCATGGAGATCGGAACCAAATCTGGGGCGGGATGCCGCTACAAGCCATTTCCCGCATTGAGGTGATCCGGGGGCCGGGATCGGCAATTTACGGAGCTGACGCCTTTGCCGGTGTGATTAATGTCATCACCAAGACTAAGCAAGACATAAAAGGGACCGAGGTGGGCGTGCGCGCAGGGAGTTTTAGTACGTGGGATGCTTGGGCATTGCATGGAGGGAGTTGGGGTGGCTTTGATATAGCGGTAATGCTGGAGTATGGTGATACCAATGGTCAGCGAGAGATTATCGATGCGGACGCTCAAACTTTCTTTGATGATGTTTTCGGTACTAATGCTTCCCTTGCTCCTGGTCCCGTGAATTTGCAGCGGGAGAATTTCGATGCTCGCTTGGATATCACGCGGGAGCATTGGCGCCTACGGGCAGGTTTACAACGGCGGCGGAATTTCGAAACCGGTGCCGGTGTGGCAGAAGCCCTGGATCCTAACGGACAATTTGCCAGCGACCGATGGAATGTGGATTTGACTTATCATAATCCGGAGTTTTTTACTAAGAATTGGGATGTCATGGCGCAACTCAGTTATTTGGATACGACTCAGGAAGTTCAACAGGATGTCCGGTTATTTCCACCAGGAGCAGATTTTGGCGCAGTCCCTGGAGTAGATTTTCCAGAGGGTGTGATTGGCAATCCGGAAGTATTTGAGCGTCATGCTCGCTTTAATATTTCAGCTTTCTATAAGGGATTTGATAAACACCAGTTGCGTGTCGGTACTGGATTTTATTATGGTGATCTTTATAAGGTTAAGGAAACTAAAAATTTTCTCCAGGATCCTATAACCGGGTTACCACAACCTCTTGGAAGCTTAAGAGATGTTACGGGAGACTTGTCTCTTGTCTTCCTACGCGAGGAAAATCGCAAAAATTATTATTTCTTCATGCAGGAAGTTTGGAATTTTGCTAATGATTGGGAGCTTACAGCCGGCTTGCGTTATGATCATTTCTCGGATTTTGGTCATACCGTCAACCCCCGCCTCGCCCTGGTTTGGCTGACCCGCTATAACCTGACCACCAAATTTCTCTATGGGCGGGCTTTTCGTGCTCCTTCTTTCGCTGAATTATTCAATATTAATAACCCTGTAACCTTAGGTAATCCTGACTTGGACCCGGAAACTATTGAAACGATAGAGTTGGCTTTTGATTATCGGCCAACGGATGAGCTGCACTTTGCCTTGAGCTTATTTCATTATCAATGGGACGATATCATCCAATTTGTGTCCGAGCCGGGGGTTGCTGGACATATCGCCCGAAATGCGGGTGAACAGACTGGTTTTGGTATGGAGCTGGAAGCTGATTGGGGGCTCACTGATGATTTTCATTTATTAGGCAACTATGCGTTTCAACAGTCGACGGATGAAAAGACAGACGAAAACGCAGGCAATGCACCTCATCATCAGATTTATTTGCGTGCAGACTGGGAATTTTTACCTGACTGGCACTTAAATCCCCAGCTTAACTGGATTATAGATCGATCCCGTGTCGCCGGTGATAATCGACTTGAAATCGACGATTACAGTATTTTTGATTTAACCCTCCGTCGGATGGTTCTGAAGGAGCATTGGGAAATCGCTTTTTCGGTGCGTAATCTATTTGATTCTGATGCCCGTGAGCCTAGCCCAGTAAGCAGTCCGAAAACGTTTATCCCCCATGACTTACCGTTAGCAGGGAGAAGCTTTTTTGGAGAGGTTCGGTTACGTTTTTAGTCATTTATCAGGGGAAGAAACTTTATCTAATGAAAAAAACAGCACTTATTACCGGAGGTAACTCGGGAATTGGTTTCGCAACCGCCCGGAAATTACAAAAAAAAGGATATCAGGTCTATATTGTTGGTCGTAACTCTGAGAAAGTGCAACAAGCTGCTTCCGAGCTTGGAGTAGAGTCCCTGGTTGCGGATATGGGGCAACTAGCAGATATTGAATCCCTTGCAGCACCCTTTAGAAATAGCGGTCTTGATGTGCTAGTGAATAATGCCGGTATTGCCCAGCCGGTTCCCATTGAAGCCTATGATGGGGATGTTTTTGATCGACTTTTTTATACTAATGTTCGGGGGCCGTTATTTTTAATAAAAAATTTGTTATCTGCAGTTGAAAAAAGAAGTGGTAGTATCACTACGGTTTCTTCGATTATTACCCAGCGAGGGGCGTCAGGTTTTTCACTATATGCGGCGACGAAAGGGGCCGTTAATGCATTTACAAAAAATTTAGCGGTAGAACTAGCTCCGCGAGGTGTTCGGGTTAATGCGGTCTGCCCAGGGGCCATTGAGACGCCAATTTTTTCTAAGATGGGAATTCCCTCAGAGCAACTTGGAGCTGCGAAAGAGCAACTGCTGTCGACAATTCCACTAAGACGCTTTGGCAGTTCTGAGGAAGTAGCCAATGTGATTGTAGCACAACTTGAGGCAACCTATGTGACCGGCTCAGTTTGGGATATCGATGGTGGGGTCAATACATAGTGATTAATAAATTTTGGCTGTAAATGATAGTAGGCGGTTCACGCTGAAATATTGATAAAATATTTGAATTTTCTAGAAAACCAAGGATGTTCGCAGTTAGTAATTCTGGTAAGGGACATCTAGTTGCCAATTAAAAGAATAAAAATTTGCTCTCCATGCCTATTTTTATCGCTATGGTGTATGTCGATTGGAGCGGGTATGGTGCCGGCGGCATTTGCCAGTCCATCACCGGTGGCCGTTATCTATCCAGAAATCCGTGAGCCTTACCGGAGCGTCTTTCTAAGCATTATCAACGGTATAAAAAAAAGATTAAAGACACCAATAGATGCTTATGCGCTAGAAAAAGACTATAACATTGTGATGTTAAGAGAAAGGCTTGAAAGAGCAGAAATACAAGTGATTATTGCTCTTGGAGGGCGCGGCTTGTTAGCAGCAAGAAAATTACAATCCATGTTTAAAGTAGTCGTAGGTGCAGTGTTGGTTGCTCCCGACGGTACAGAATTGACAGGGATTTCGTTGACTCCGGATCCGCAAACTTTCTTTCAGAAAATTAAAGAGCTTACACCTGATGTTAAGAGAGTTACGGTAATTTACGAGCAAGGTTACAGTGATTGGCTTATCGAGCGGGCTGAAGAGAGCATTAGAAACTATAATTTAAAACTCAATGCATTGCCAGCAAAAAATTTTCGTGAGGCGGCAACTTTGTACCGCGATGTCCTGAGTCAATTAGAAAGTGAAACAGATGCCATTTGGTTGTTACAAGATAGTATCCTTGATGAACAGGCGGTTTTGCCATTGATATTGCAAGAAGCCTGGGAGAGAAATTTAGTCGTATTCTCTAGCAATTTATCTCATTTAAAAAGGGGAGTTCTTTTTGCTTTATACCCGGACAATGAGAATATGGGACGCAGCCTCGCCGAGATTGCCTTAAAGCAGATCCAAAATGGTGACAATATTCCTTTAAGTGTCATGCCTTTGCGCGATCTTTTGATTGCTGTCAATATTCGTACCGCTGAGCACCTAGGGCTTAAACTGACAAGTCAGATGAAGCGGGAATTTGATTTGATTTTTCCGCTGCAATAGGAGGCCAGAGTGAGGCGATTGTTACGGATTTTTCGTGGACCAATAGGATTCCGTCAGCAATTGGTACTCACTTTTACTATCGGAATTCTTTGTTTGGCCTTGTTTTCATCTTTCGCCATTTCAACCCTATCGAGTCGCACTGTTCGTACTACTCTGATTGAGCAGGGGCGCCGTGCTACTGAGACTTTTGCTACCCAAAGCACGCTCGCCTTACTCTACCAAAGCGCCGATAATGCCAAGGAGGCCGCCAACGCAACGTTAGCTTTCCCGGATATTCAAGGCGTGGCCATTTACGATTTGGAATATCAAGTATTGCTTTCTAAGGGGCAAAAAGCTTTGCCGCCAGGAGATAATGTACAGTGGCCGAAACAGTTGTGGCTAGAGCGAGAAACAGAAAAAGCATGGTACTTCGTGGCGCCAGTTTATACCCGCCAGGGGAATACTGAACAGGAAGAATCGCCCTTTATAGCCAATCCCCCTGATCCGGAACTAATAGGTTTTGTCCGGGTAGTCATGGGCAAAGATACCTTAAAGACTTTAGCAACGGATATCTTACATGGCAATTTGTTGGTGTCCATCGCCCTAGCGGCAGTATTATTGCTTGTCTTGCTTGGGATTACGGCGCGGATAACCACGCCCTTGAGGAACTTAGCGGAGACCATGAGGCAGGCTCAATTAGGTGAGAAGCAAGTGCGCGCTGAGATGGATGGTCCTAAGGATATTATGGATATGGAGAGTGCCTTTAATACGATGATGACTGTTCTAGAGGCACGGGAACAGGAATTGAAAAGGGCTCGCGATGCTGCTTTGGAGTCTGCCCGCATTAAAGGAGAGTTTGCGGCCAATGTCAGCCATGAACTTCGTACTCCTCTCAATGGAGTGCTAGGCATGCTTGAGTTGTTGCGCAATATGGGATTGACTCCTAAGCAGCGAGAGTATGTTCAGGTGGCATGCAACTCGGGAGAGACCCTATTAGAACTCATCGGCAATATATTGGATTTTTCCCGTATCGAATCAGGAAGATTTAAGCTCGATCCGGCTGATTTTTACTTACAAGAAATTTTGGATGATGCTATCGGTTTGCTTGCTGGTCAAGCCCAGCGAAAAGATTTGGATCTAGGTTATGTGGTGGCTAAAAATGTCCCTCCATCGCTACGGGGCGATGCGACCCGAATTCGGCAAATCCTTATTAATTTAATGGGCAATGCAGTCAAATTCACCGAACAAGGGGAGGTGTCGGTCGAGGTCCAGCTTCTTGAGAAAACAGCAAAAAAATTAGTGCTGCTGTTTGAAGTAAAGGACACTGGAATCGGCATTCCGATAGAATTTCAGAAACACATTTTCGAGGCCTTTTCCCAAGCGGATAGTTCCACTACACGTAAGTACGGAGGTACGGGCTTAGGTTTAGCTATCTGCCGCCAGTTAGTGGACTTAATGGGGGGAGATATTGGGGTAGAGAGCAAGTTCGGCGGAGGGAGCAGGTTTTGGTTTACTGTACCGTTGGAAGAAGCGGTGGCACTTCAAGAACGGCGGGACCTCAATAGGGCCAATGTGGCTGGATTGCGGTTATTGATTGTGGATGACAGCACCGTAAGTCGCCGTTTTTTAGAACAGACCTTTAGCTTTTGGGGAATGTACCATGGTAGCGCTGAGAATGGGCAACAGGCCCTAAAGATGTTACGCAGTGCCGCGATTCAGGGTCGGGCCTATGATCTTGCCCTTATTGATGAAAATATGCCAGGTATGGAGGGAGTGGATCTGGTGCATCGGATTGCCGAATCTCCCCAGATTTCATCCGTTAAAATCATACTAATGGGGCGTCAGCACCAGCCTACAGTTGATGTTTCCCACTTACCTGGGGTAGTGAACTATATCGCTAAGCCGGTGCAGCAGTCTCCCTTATATAATGCTATTGTGACCACGGTTAAACAAAGCGGGAAGGGACAGCCAGAACTTCCGCTCGCGGCAATGGAAGAACCGAGTTTCGCCAATCGTTATATCTTGGTGGTGGAAGATAATCGGGTGAATCAGCAGGTGGCTGTCGGGATGTTAAAGCGGTTTGGTTGCCATGTGGAAGTGGCGGCTAATGGGCAAGAAGCATTGGATCTAGTGGCCCGTAAATCCTACGATTTAGTGCTGATGGATTGCCATATGCCGCGGATGGACGGCTATGAGGCGACTCGTCGGATTCGGAGCTTGGAAGCTGGCAAAGTGCAGGTACCCATTATTGCCATGACCGCCAATGTTCGAGAAGGTGACAGTGATAAGTGTCTCTCGGTAGGTATGAACGACTACTTGCCAAAACCCCTCCGGCTAAATTTATTGCGAGACAAACTACAGTATTGGTTGTGCTTAAGTTCTTCAAGCACAACTAGCGTAGATTCCTCAGGTACTCAACTAGAAAGTCTGGATGATGAGACTCCATTAGATCCAGAGGTATTCAATCAGCTTCGTGCCAGTGTAGGTGACACCTTTTCTAGAATGATTGAGGTCTTTCTTGAGGATACCCCCATCTATCTGGACTTGCTGCGAAAAGCGATCATTGAAAACGGAACTAAGGAACTCAGGGATATGGCCCATAGCATTAAGGGCAGTGCTAAGAATTTTGGGGCCGCCCGGCTTGCTTCTGTGGCTAAGCAATTAGAAGAGTTGGGGCGCTCCGGTTCCACCAAAGGGGCTAGAGAATTATTAGCGGTGTTAGTTTCGGAATATTCCCTGGTTAAAGAAGCACTACAACAGGAAATTCAGCCGGAATCTTATGGCGCTATGGACAAGAGACCATCGCGGGTGCTCATCGTCGACGACGATCGGGCCATGCGCATGGCTTTGCGTAATGTATTGGAAGAGGGCGGTTACCGGATTGAGGAGGCGGTAAACGGCGAGCAGGCGCTTGCATTTTGTAGACGGCAGATGCCGGACCTTGTTCTGATGGATGCGGTCATGCCGCTATTAGATGGCTTCAAGGCCTGCACTCAAATACGGGATATGCCGGGCAGTAGGCACACGCCGGTATTAATCATTACTGCTTTGGATGATGAGCATTCCATTGAGCAAGCTTTTTCCGCGGGTGCGACCGATTATATCCCCAAGCCATTGCACTTTGGTGTATTACGGCAGCGGGTGGCCCGCCTGCTCGATGCCAGCCGCGCTGAGAAACATGTTCATCAACTTGCTTATCATGATTCATTAACTGGTTTGCCAAACCGCGCCCTGTTTCGTAAGCATCTTGAGAAGTTGTTGAACCGGGTTCATTCTGAGAAAAGAATGTTTGCAATTCTATTTCTTGATCTAGACCGCTTCAAACTTGTTAATGATACCCTCGGCCATGACGTGGGTGATTTACTGCTGAAGGCGGCCGCTGATCGCATTGTGCATTGTCTCCGCTCTGGGGACATGGTGGCTCGGCTAGGGGGTGATGAATTCACGGTAATCTTGGAAGAGATTAGTTCGTCCGAGGTTGCGGAAGGAGTGGCCACTAAAATTTGCGGTGTGCTTTCTAAGCCCTTTGCTTTTTTGGGGCAGGAAATGTATATCAGCACCAGCATTGGCATTTCCCTCTATCCTAATGATGGCGAAGATACTAGCACGCTCATTAAGCATGCTGATACTGCAATGTTCCGTGCTAAGGAGCAAGGCAATAGCTACCAATTTTATGAAGAAGGTATGGAAACGGCGGCCGCTAGGCGGTTAGTCTTGGAGGCGGATCTGCGCCGGGCGCTGGATAAAAAGGAGTTTACTGTCTGTTATCAGCCGCAAGTGGAGCTGAGCACTGGAAAGCTCATCGGCATGGAAGCGCTCATACGTTGGCATCATCCAGAACGTGGCCTGGTTTCGCCATCCGAGTTTATCCCCCTAGCGGAAGAGACCGGGCTTATCGTGTCCATTGGCAAATGGGTGTTGCGAGAGGCCTGTGTCCAAATGCAGTCCTGGTTACGGCAAGGATTTGGACCTTTCCGTATTGCGGTGAATGTCTCGGGACGAGAGTTGGAAAAGGGGGATCTGGTAGATAAGATTATAGCGGTCCTGGAAGAAACGGGTTTGTCCCCAGAACTGCTAGAGCTTGAGATTACTGAAAGCGTGGTCATGAAATGCGCCGATGCAGCCATACCTAAGTTCCGTAAGTTGAGGGAAATGGGGATCAAGTTGGCGATTGATGATTTCGGTACGGGTTATTCCTCGTTAAATTATTTGAAACGTTTTCCCGTCGATACATTAAAAGTTGACCGCTGTTTTGTCCGCGACATCATGGATAATTCCGATGATGCTGCAATTATTGTCGGGATTATTGCGTTAGCCCATAGTCTGCGTTTGAAAGTGGTTGCCGAAGGGGTGGAAACCCATGGGCAGGAAGCCTTCCTTAAAGAGCACCATTGTGATTCGATTCAAGGTTTTTACCTGAGCCAGCCCTTATCAGCAAACGGGATTGAACAAACAATTCTGCACCGGCATAGGAAAGGATATCCTCTTTCGTCAAAGGTGTACCCCCTCCGGACAAAGGGCACGGTTTAGAAGTGGTTGGTAAGTCTTTCAGCTTAACCGTATCTCTTCTATAAAGGAAATGCTATAGCACTCCCTCCCCCTTGAGGGCTGAGAAGCCGTTGGAAAATTCTTTACTAGGATGAATTGTGTACGGCAAAACTCACCTCTGATTGTAGCTTCCCTTTTCCATTTCAAGGGTACCCATCGCTGCTTGTTAATTCTCCTAAAATAAAATATTTAGCCGCGAATTAACGCCTATGAACGCAAATATTTCAATAGTTTAAAGACAGGCAAGCGTTGACCCGTCAGAAAATTATTCAAGGCCATTTTTTATAAGTGTTTTCATGTCATTTTGCGTTGTATAGCTTCAGTCTAAACAACCACTTGAGATCTTAATAAATTGCATTCTTTGATTAAATTGGTATTATTCGCGTGCATTGGCGGCTAAAAACCGAATCTAGGTTGTTCCTCGTCTCTATTTCTTTGTCCCTGTCGGTAGGTTCTCGCGTAGAGCTGTAGGAGGAACGAAGAGAAACCCGCCACCGCTACCTAGAATCTAGGTTCTTGATTTCCCCCTCCCTCCAAGGGAGGGGGGATAAGAAGGAATTTGCTATTACTCCTCCCTCAGTCCCGCAGCCGGGGTAGTGTTGGCCATTTGCCATGCTGGATAAATACCCGCTAATAAGGCTGCGGTTAAGGCCAGCAGAATTCCCTGAAAAAGAATCTCTGGAGAAATGGCAAACTCCATACTCCAGCCAAAAGAGCGGCGATTAATCACATAAATGAGTCCCATGGCTGACAGCAACCCAAGAGGAAGGGCCAACAGGCCGCAAACCAGCCCCATCAGTCCGGTTTGTCCCGTCACCAGCCACCATAATTGCCGGGGGATAAGTCCTGTGGCCCGGAGTATTCCAAATTCCCGGGTGCGCTCCAATTGAAGTGCCATCAAAGCACTAAAAATACCGGCAAAAGCGACCAAGCCAGCGAGTAGGCGTACGACTTCAGTGATGGCAAAGGTGCGGTCAAAGATCTGCAACGACAATTCACGAATGGACCGGTTCGTTCTGATTTGCACCTCATGTTCTGGACTGATTTTTTCCAGCAGGGTTTGACGAAGTGATTCAAGGTCTATATTGGGTTGGACATAAATCCCGATGCCGGAGACTCCGCTATCGGACCAATAGCGTTGATACGTGTGGCGGTGGATAGTCACGACCCCCCGATCCGAGCCGTAACTGCGGTAAACCCCTGCTACGGTAAAGGTCTGTGGGCCTTGGTCGGTGCGCAGGCGGAGACTTGAACCGGGTGATAGGTTATGGTGATAAGCATAGGACTCAGAAATCAGCACGGCCCCTTCATGGACAAACGCCTCCCATGCCTTTTCTGGATCTCCCGCCGTAAATTGAAAACTGGCAAAGCTCTGGGGGGCGGGCTCAAGGGCCACCATGTCGGTCAACCCTTTCCTGTCCTCCAGCCGTATCCAACGGGTAGTGCTAATGGTGGCGACTCCTGGAGTCTTGGAAATTTGTTCAATCAAGATCGAATCTAGGGCGCTGGTGGCGGGAGTGGAGTGGGAACCGGGAATAGAGACATAAAGGTCGGCTTGTAGAGTAGTGGAGAGCCATTGACTGACTGAAAGCCGAAAGCTATCAATCATGACGCCGATTCCTACCGTGGCGGAAATTGCCAGGGTGAGGGCAGCCATTGCCACGCCGGTTCGGCTGAGACTCGCCACGATGCCCCGGGCGGCCAATTGTCCTAGAGTCCCAAAGCCACGCCCCAGTAATGGCCGGGCCAGGGCGAGCAAGAGCGTGCCCAGGGCCGGCACCAGTAGGGCACATCCTACTTGCAGTCCGGTCAGGCCCACAAAGCCTAAGAGGATGCTTTTACTCGGCATCAGTAGCAGTAGGGTTCCCACGGTGAGGACGCCGCCGCCTATCAAGGCGCTTCCCTTCAACCAACGCCGGGCTTGGGCTTCCAAGGGGGAGCGGCGGAGGGCAGTCCCTGGGGGTACCTGGGTCGCTTCCCGGGCGGGAACCAAAGTGGCCGCAAGGGTCGCCCCTAGACCCAGGGCGATGCCTTTGGCCAAGCTCTCTGAGGAGATAGACAGGTCGCGGACCTGAAGGGCGAAATAAAGATCGTTGAAGGTTTGGCTTACCAACCCCAGGAGGAATTCGCCTAGACCGATGCCCAGGAGTACTCCCCCTACCGAACCTAGGACGCCAAGAACGAGCGCTTCGCTGAGAAGCAATAGGAATATTTGTTTTCGAACGACGCCAATGGCCCGTAATAAGCCAATGAGACGCCGTCGTTGCAACCAGAGAAAGGTGACTGTGTTGTAAACGATAAAGCTTCCAACCAGTAGCGCCAGTAAGCTAAGGGCCGTGAGGTTAATTTGAAAGGCCCGGGTCATTTCCGTTACGGCCTGACTGCGGGCACTGGTTTTGATAAGCTCTGCTCCCGGCGGCAAGAGGGTTTTTAGCCGTGTTTGTTGGGCGACCCCGGCTTTGCCAGAAGGCAAGATCAGATCAATGCGGCTTAGCTTTCCCAGCAGGCCTAAAACCTCCTGGGCGGTGGCGATATCGGCCATGAGTAAGTCCGCAAGACCTTCTTGGGCCAGGGTGTCTCCCTGAAAAATGCCCGCCACCGTCAAGCGGATGTTCCGAGTTCCCACCCGGATGGTGAATTGATCCCCCTGTTGAAACCCCAATCGTTGGGCTGTTGCTTGCTCCAGTACGACCGTGCCGGGTTCCGTGAGCAGGGCGGGAATGTCGATTTCTGAGCCCGTGCCTGTTCTGCTCAAATAATTGCGGAAGGGTTGCTCTGCAAAGGGATCGATACCCAGCAGCCGCAGTTGCCGATCATTTTCACCCGTCAGGTAAACGCTACCTTCCACGATAGGGGCGGCAGGCTCTACTTTGTGATGCAAACGCAGCCGGAGATAGAACTGTTCTGAAAGTCCATCGGGTCCGCCAATGATCTGATGGGTTGCCCGCCCTGCCACGCTTTCAGTGGCTAAGACGAACGTCCGCTGGGCGCTGGTATTGGCAAGGTCAATGGCAATGACAACGGCCACTCCAAGGGCAATACCTAGCAGCGCTAGGGCGATCTGCCAAGGGTGTTGCCTTAAACTGCGCCAGTTGGCTCGCCATAGTACTGGCATCATTGGGGGAACTCCTCGGCCACCAATCCCCCGCTGCGCAACCGCAGAATGCGATCCGCTTGCCCGATCACTTCTGGGCTATGGGTGACCATGATGAGGGTTTTGCCGGCTTGTTTGGTGAGACGGTCTAAGAGGGATAAAACCCGTTGTCCGGTTTCCAGATCCAGATTTCCCGTGGGTTCATCAGCCAGTATGAGCAAGGGATCGTGGACCAGGGCTCGGGCGATGGCCACCCGCTGTTGCTCGCCACCGGAGAGTTCATCCGGAGAGCTCTGGGCCCGCTCTAGGAGACCCACTTCCTGGAGCAAATTTCGGGCGTGAGCGCGCTCAGCGGGACTATTGCGGCCGTTAAGCTCGAGTGGCAGCAGCAGATTTTCTTCTACGGTGAGGGTGGGAATGAGATTGAAGAATTGAAAGACAAACCCAATATGGCGCCGGCGCAGCAAGGTCCGATCTTCCTCGGAGAGTTGAGTCAGGGATATCCCATTAATTTTCACTTCACCGGTGCTGGGAAAATCGATACCCGCAATGAGGTTGAGGAGGGTGGATTTACCCGAGCCGCTGCGCCCAAGCAGAACCACGCATTCACCCTTTTGCACAGTGGCGGTGAGCCCATGGAGTACCCGATGCTCAGTCTCGCCTTCCCAGTAAGATTTGCTAAGGTTAAGGAGTTCTAATACTGCCGTCATTTGACAATCGCTCTAGGGTCCTCTACTAACGGAAGTGCTATTTTACTCTAACAGTACATTTAGACTTGTGGTTGAGTCGCCGGCTTAATTAACCTTTCCTCCCGCGGCTGAAGTCGCGGGTTTTTTGCGGAGGATTTATGAATCCAGAGTTTATGGCAGAGGCGATTAGGCTAGCAAGTCAAGGCATGGATGATGATCTTGGAGGGCCTTTCGGTGCCCTGATTGTGCGTGATGGGGAGATCTTGGCGCATGCTTGTAATGGAGTCGTTGAAGCGTGCGATCCCACCGCCCATGCGGAAATTCAAGCCATTCGCATGGCTTGCAAGCATATCAATCATTTTCATCTCGAGGGTTGTGTTTTATATTGCAGTTGTGAACCTTGCCCCATGTGCTTGGGGGCTGCTTACTGGGCCCATCTCGATGGTATCTACTACGCCGCTAGCCGAGAAGATGCGGCCAATATTGGTTTTGCCGATGCCGCGATTTATGATGAACTTTGCCTTGAGCCGAGTAGGCGCCGTATTCCCATGATCCAGCTCATGCGAGAAGAGATTCTCCATGTCTTTCAGCGCTGGATGGAAAAATCGGATCGAATCCTTTACTGATAGAGAGCAATAGGGAGCATGATGCCTCGATTAAGCAGCGATCACCTCTTCCAAGAACTTTCAAAAGCGATCCAGGGGGAGGTGCTGACCGATCGTTTGAGCCGGATGCTTTATGCTACCGATGCTTCTCCCTATCAGCAACTTCCCTTAGGCGTGGTTCGACCTCACAGTGTCGAGGATTGTGTGACGCTGATAGGCTTTGCTAACCGCCACCGGATTCCATTGATTCCCCGTGCCGCGGGCACCAGCCTGGCAGGCCAATGCGTGGGTGAAGGGTTGGTGGTCGACGTTTCCCGGCATTTGACTAAGGTGCTGGAAATTGATGCCCAGGGTTGCCAGGCGCGGGTGCAGCCAGGAGTCATCTTAGATGGTTTGAACGAGCAGCTTCGGCCCTTGGGGTTGATGTTTGCGCCGGACCCCTCTACCGGCAGTCGCTGCCAGATAGGCGGTATGATGGGTAACAATGCTTGGGGGTTGCACAGCCTCCGCTATGGGACCACTCGGGACCATGTGTTTGCGATCAAGGCGGTCCTCAGTGATGGTAGTGTGGTTTTTTTTGACCCCCTGAGCCCCGGCGAATTGGAAGCTAAACTGGCGCTGAACTCCCTGGAAGGGAAGATTTACCGTGCCGTAGTGGAGGCCGTGGAGGAACAGCGGGAAGTTATTTTAGAGCACTATCCTAGTACCCGCGGGATCCCTTGCAATGAGGGTTATCCTTTGGACCTATTAGCCCAGGGGCAACCTTGGGTGAGCGATGGCCCCCCTTTCAACCTGGCGCCTTTCCTCTGTGGTAGCGAGGGAACCTTGGCACTGGTTATCGAGGCCACCTTAAAGCTGGTTCCCCTGCCAGGGGAGCGGACCCTGATTGGGGCGCACTTTAGCAGCCTTGAGGAGGCCTTGCAGGCGGTGGCCATGGTGTTAGAGCACCAGCCGGTGGCGGTGGAGTTATTGGATAAAACGATATTGGATTTGGCCCGAAACAACCCGGAGCAGGTAAAAAATTGTGCCTGGATAGAAGGGGAGCCGGCGGCGGTGCTGCTTGTTGAGCTAGAAGGTGATGGGGACCCATTGCAGCAGCGGGGGGAGGTTTTAGCGGGGGCCTTGGGCGCGGGGAATGGCAGTTATGCGGCGCCTGTGCTGCCATTCCCGGAACAAGCATGGGCGGTGCGCCGTGCGGGCCTAGGGTTGCTCATGGGGGTAGCGGGTAAACTTAAGGCCGTGACCGGGATTGAAGATACTGCGGTTGCGGTGGCGGATTTACCCCAATATGTTACCCAGGTGCAAGCTTTGATGGCCCGTTACGGTGTTGATTGTGTGATTTATGGTTCGGCAGGACGGGGATTGTTGCACTTGCGGCCCAAGTTGGATTTGGAGCTGGCGGAAGATCAAGCCCGCTTTCAATCCATCATGACTGAAATGGTGGAGTTAGTGAAGGGGTTTAGGGGTGTTTTCTCCGCCAAACATGGTGACGGACGGTTACGGGCCCCGTTTTTGGAAACCCTATTGGGCAAGGAGGTTGTTGCTCTGCTGCACCGCATTAAGCAGGCGGCCGATCCCCACTGGCATTTTAATCCTGGCAAAATCCTCGAGCCTCCCCCTCTGCTGGAAGCCCTTCGCACCCAGCAGAAAACCCCTGTAGAGCCTACTTTGTCGTTTCTAGATTGGGGCAAAGACCAAGGCTTACGAGGCGCTGCGGCCCGCTGCAATGGGGCGGGAGTCTGTCTCAAGCGGGCCGGTCAGGGAACCATGTGTCCCTCCTATATGGCCACCCAGGAAGAGCAGCATGGCACCCGGGGCCGTGCCAATGTTTTCCGTCAAGTGTTGGCTTCGCCTGGAGGGTTGACAGGTAGAGATAGCCCTTTGCTTAAAGAGGCGCTGGATCTATGTCTGGCCTGCAAGGGTTGTAAGACGGAATGCCCGGCCGGGGTGGACATAGCGCTCATGAAGGCAGAGTTCTTGCAACAATACCAGAACCGCTATGGACTTCCCTGGCGCGCCCGGGTGTTGAGTCAGTTCCAACGTTTGGCCTGGCTAGGCTCCTTGTTGCCCGCCGTGGTCAATGGGCTATTGGCTTTGAAGTGGTCTCGGCGAGTATTAAAATTGCATCATCAACGGCCACTTCCCACCCTGGCGCGCCGAACCTTTAGTTCCCAGCTTCGAGACCGCTCCCCCCCTGCTCATAAGGGTCGTCTTGGCGAAGTGGTGCTCATCAATGATCTCTGGACCGAGTTCTTTGATCCCCAGATCGGGATGGCGGCCGTCAATTGCCTAGAGCAATTGGGATATGGAGTCACCGTGACCCCCTGGTTGTCCTCGGGAAGGATTCAGATCAGTCAGGGTCTGTTGACTCAGGCCCAGGATCAATTTCAGGAAGCGATCGCGGTCCTTTATCCCTATGCCGCCGAGGGCAAACCGCTGATTGGGTTGGAGCCGTCGGAGTTATTGACATTCCGGGATGAGGCTTTGGTTCTATTACCCGTTGGCGAGAGCCGCCATAGGGCTGAAGCCATTGCGAGCAAAGCCCAGTTATTCGAAGAGTTTATGGCCCGGGAGGCGGTCGCTGGACACATTAATCCGTCATTTTTCGATGACCAAAGCCGCCGTATTTTGGTTCATGGCCATTGTCACGGGAAGGCCCTTGCTGGAATGCAACCGCTTCTGGATACGCTAGCCTTGATGGGAGGGGCGGTGGTAGAAGCTATTCCTTCAGGTTGCTGCGGGATGGCGGGTGCTTTTGGCTATGAACAGGAGCATTATGACCTTTCGTTACGTATCGGTGAGTTGGTGTTATTGCCGGCGGTTCGCCGGGCCCCGGCGGGCACTCTGATATGTGCACCGGGCACCAGTTGCCGGGCCCAGATCAAAGATGGTGCCCAAGTCCTGGCCTATCATCCTGCGGAGTTGTTGCAGAAAGCGCTTCTATCTCTCTAGCGGTTGTTTTACAGTTTAAAAAAAACTTAGGTAGAGTATTGACATGAACCGGCGGCAAGCATGGGTTGATATTATTCTCGCCCTTGCCTTAGTGGGGGTGAGTGGCGTAGCGGTTGGGCTTATGAGCGCATTGATGGCCCAACATCAATTTTCGTTGCTGTTGATATTGCAGGGGGTGTTCATTCTCCTCGGTTTACGCCTCCTGCTGGCCATGCGGGGGCAGAGTTGGCGGCACCTTGGGTTACAGGCGCTCACCTTCAAGGATCTGGGCCGGACTCTGATAGGACTGTTAAGCTGTATTGGCGCCAACATGGTGCTGACAACGGCGGCATTCATTATCGACCCGCAATTGCTCAAGCAGCATGCAAATCAGCTCAAAGTGATCGCCACCCAACTGGGCAGTGAAGTCCCGTTTGCCGGAATCGCGGCCATGATGTTCTTTGTGGGCGTGTATGAGGAAATCATGGCTCGAGGTTTCCTCTTGACTCGATGCCGGACCGCACTGGGAGGCCTATGGGCGCCCATTTTGTTATCCTCCTTTCTATTTGGATTAGGTCATTTATACCAAGGATGGATCGGGGTAGCGCAAACGACCCTGTTCGGTATTGTGCTTGCCGCTTTAACGGTACGTTGGGGGACCCTATGGCCGGCAATTTTTGCACATGCCATACTCAATACCTTTTCCCTTGTTATTCTAGAACGGCTTGCTGAGCAAGTACCGTAAGCTTAATGCTGCAACTGCTCTAACCTGGATAATTCATGAGATCACCACAAAGGCACTAAGATCACAAAGAAATTAAAAAGTTAAATAGGTTAAAATAATTTGCTTCGTTAGCAATGAGCCTATCCATCAATTTCTCCCAACTGACTGAGATTCCCTCACTTTCGTGTCCTTTGTGTCTTGGTGGTGAAAAATTCAGGCTAATTTTCTTCTAATTAAATACCCCAGCGAAAGTTTTGAGGGATTGTTTGTTTCTTTTAGCATTCATCCCCCGCCGACGCCTCTTCGTGCGCACAGCGCACGGGAGCTCGTAGGGGCGGTTGAGCAACGTGAAATCGACCGCATTCTTCTCAAAATTTTTGCCGAGATACTTTAATGCGCCGGGTTATTGCTTTGGGGGCGCATAATAATCCTTCTCATAGTGTCCTAGCGGCCTTTTAAAAGTGAACTCGGCAGGGGCGACCACTAGCGTTTGAGCCGTCACTTTAAAAGCTTCTCTATCCGCGATACTAGCGAGGGCAGTAAGAGGACTTATCCCAATAAAAACCGCCGTTCCCACAATAGTCCCCACAAGCCCTACAGGACGAAGAATTAAAACCTCTGTCAGGGCTTCTGGTGCTGTCCATCTAGGTTCTTCGGTGTTTTGCGGCTCTTTTTCTTGAGAGAAGGCGGGGGAACCGATGATAGTCAGCACCAAGATAATAATTAAAACCAAAGTAGGCATTTTTCTTTTTTGTCCAGACATGATTGTTCTCCTCTATCGGTTTGCTTTAAAGAGGGCCTGTATTTTCTCTAAATTATCATTGGCTTCTGGATAGTAGGTGGGTGAAGCACTGATGGCTTTACGGAAATAATTTGCAGCGGTTCGATGGTCGCCTTCCATCATCAGAATATAGCCGATATGGTAGAGGGATTCGGGTTCGTCCATAATATTTTGGAAGGCGCTTGTCGCTTCATCATGATGACCCTGACGTACATAGATAAGACCCAGATTGGCCCAGGCCTTTTCATGACGGGAATCTTTGGCCAATATTTTTTCAAAGAAAGAACGGGCCAATTTCCAATTCCCGGCAAGATAGTGGGAATACCCGAGGTTATTGAGCAGCAAGGGAAGTCCCGGTTTAATTTCCAGGGCGGCTTGGTAGTGTTGCTGTGCGGTGACGTAATCCTTGCGAAGATCGGCAATGACCCCCAGGCCGTTATGGGCCCGCCAGCGCTTTGGATCTATTTTAACCGCGGCGGCTAATTTATCCTTCGCCAAGTCAAACTCCTTTTTATGGAGTTGCAATAATCCGAAACCTTCCAATGCCCCGGCATGATTCGCTTTTTGTTTTAGGGTGTCCCGATAGGCTTTCTCGGCTAGCTCCGTATTTCCTTTCTCCCGATGTATCGTGGCTATTTTATAGAGCGCCTCAACATTTTCCGGGTCTAAGGTTAAGACCTTCACGTAATGAAATAGAGCCAGATCCCTATTGCCTACCTTAAGGGCTTGGTCGCCGGTCTCCATCGCCTTTTGAATAGCTTGGGGATCGGGGGCAACGGCATCCCTATTCTCGGGAGGAGGCTTAGTGGCGGTGGCGCAACCCAAAAGTGATGTAGACAATGCTAGCAGCATTATCTGCACGAGTAATCTCATTCTTTGTGGGTATTGTTGAGAATAGAGGATATCCATTTTTTATCCTTAGCCGATTTTATGGGGAAAATAAAATGTAACTATTTTTACAAAGAGCGGTGTCTTACTTATCGGCAGCAAGAAGCTATTTATTAGCCCTTTCGTGCGCACGGCGTACGCTACTTGTTGCCTCTCTATGCCGAGTTCAGCTCCAAGCTACCCTGATTTTCAAGCGTGTTAAACCTAGAGGCCAAGGTGCCGAAACAGATAGATAGAGGAAATTAATCACAGTATGAGAAGATTTCGGGACCATTATGAGGAAGGGAGCATCGACTTCGGAAGGGTTAACCCTACTTTTAATCGATCTGAGGCAGCAGGGGAGGGAGTTAACGCCACCTGATGCTAGATCTGATCTCCGGCATATTCTGGAACAGCGGGCTGTCGTTCACCACATTCCTTGGACGGGTGATATCCCCAAGAAGATAGCGGAGACGGCAGCCCAGGTCCTTTTTTTCGAATACGATTATCCCGACATCGCCAGGCTTTCATTCCTCCAGCAAACTAAACTCCACTATCCCTCCATTCCCATTATCTTGGTCACGGAACAGCATTCCGAGGCATTTGCTGTCTGGGCGTTTCGTTCACGGGTTTGGGATTATTTTGTAAAGCCCCTTGTCGTCGACGATATTCTGCACTGCATGGAAAGTCTTGAGCTTGTGATTGCAGAGCGGCACCAAGGGGTGCCCAGGAAAGCGATTTTACCCCCCCATTCCATCCCCACGGATGCCCGCTTTCGGCCTTTGTCGCAAAAAAAAAACGCCATTAATGCGGGAATCTCCTATATAGAAAAGAATCTCCATGAGAATATTTCCCAATCCGAGGTAGCCGAGCTTTGTGGCATGACGCCTTTCCAGTTTAGCCGCTGTTTCAAGCAAGCCTATGGCATGACCTTCCAAGAATTTGTCATCCGGCGGCGGATGACCGAGGCCGTACGCTTGCTTAAGAATCCGAGCGCCTCGGTTACGGATGTTTGCTATACCGTGGGTTTCCGGGATCTGTCCTATTTTACCCGCACCTTTCGGCGCTATGTGGGGATGACCCCTTCTCGCTATAAGGCCGATCTGGAGAACCTGCATACTTCCTTTTCTTCTTCCTCCCAAGTTTCCTAGGCCGGCAGGGGAAAAGCAAAACAGTCTTAATCGAACGCAATATTTTTATAACACTTAAATCCTCTCTGTCCCATAATGACCACCAGACAACGGTAAACAACTTAATCAATCTTGCATCAACTTTACCGCTGTCTGTGATGAACTTGAGTTAACAAATTTATAACGATGGAGGAAGATATCATGAGCAATCTTACCCAAAAAATCCGTTCTTTCTTGCGCGATGAAGAAGGCTTGACCATGACCGAATATGCAGTGGCGGGTGGTTTAATCGTTGTTGGTGGTGCTGCGGTATTTATGGCTCTGGGAGGTGAAATTGAGAGAGTAATTGGGTTAGTTAATGCTGAGCTTGCAAAAGTAGGAGGAGCCTAAAGCGCTGCAGGGAGGGGCTCGGCTCCCCTCCCTAATTTTTCCTGGGACATCTCATTTTAAAAATTTACTCATTCTCTTTCCAGGTAAAACCCATGCTTACCTCTATCAGTTTCACGGCTTTTAGTCTTTTAGGATTTCTGCTGGCTGCCGCCAGCTATCGGGATCTGAAATCTCATCGCATTCCCAATGTGCTCACCTTCGGCGGCGCTCTGCTAGGACTGATATTACAGGTCTGGTTTTTAGGTCTGGAGGGATTACTTTCTGGCCTGGGAGGATTGACCCTCGGCTTATTGTTGTATCTGCCTTTTTATCTTCTCGGCGGTATGGGGGCAGGGGATGTGAAACTCCTGGCGGCTGTGGGCGCCTTTTTAGGGGCCAAAGCTATATTGTGGGTTGCCATTTTAAGCCTCTTGGCTGGTTCAGTGATTGGCATGGGGGTACTCCTTGTCCGGGGTATTTTTCTGGAAGTCTGGCGTCCCTATGCCACCACGGCCAAATTCCTGTTATTGGCGGGAACCTACATTCCCCCGGAGATCAATAGGACTTTGAATACCCGCTTTCCCTATGCCGTGGCCATTGCGGCGGGAACTTTGGGTGCGGTCTTTTTGTTGTCGCCCTAGGGTAAATACTCAATGAGGTGATTTTTGTGGACGCATTGGCACGACAAATTTCAGAGCAGCCTTCCATGGACCCCATGGAAATGAAATTGGCCGCCCTAGCTCCCCGTCCCCGAACGGTGGAGGAGACGGGCCTTAGCCAGAATTTTTTGCAAGCATTGATCGCCAAGCACCTCTACGATGGAGGCGTCAGCACCCTCCGGGAGTTGGTGGCGAGAACCCTGTTAGCCGGATCGATTTTGGAAACGGTGTTGGCCCTGATGCGCAGCGAAGCCTATGTGGAAATCCGGGGCAGTGTGGACGGAACCACCGCCTTGCGCTATGGACTCACGGATCGGGGCCGGGCTTTTGCCCTTGAGTCTTTAATGAAAAGCGGTTATCTGGGACCGGCTCCGGTGTCGTTAACGCAATATATTCAGGTCGTGCAGGCCCAAAGCGTCCATCATCACCAGGTCACCCAGGCCCAGATGCAGTCCGCCTTTTCTGAGATCGTTATCCGCGATAATCTCTTAAATCAGTTAGGTCCGGCCCTGAACTCCGGTAGGGCCATTTTCGTGTACGGTCCTGCCGGTACCGGCAAGACCTATATTGCCCAACGCTTGGCTTGGATGCTGGGCGATCCGGTGCTGATTCCCCACGCCATTGCGGTCGGCGATACCCCCATTCAACTCTTTGATCCCATCTTCCATCAGCCTATTAAAGATCCTGAGGGAACCCCCCATGCGCTGTTCGAGCAAGGGTACGACCCCCGCTTTGTCTTCTGCCAGCGTCCCGCCGTACTCACGGGGGGGGAATTAACCTTGGATATGCTGGAAATCAGCTATGAGGCGTCCACTAAAGTCTATCAAGCGCCGTTACAACTCAAAGCCAATAACGGGATCTACCTCCTTGACGACTTGGGCCGCCAGCGGGTGGCGCCGGTAGATTTATTTAATCGCTGGATTGTTCCCATGGAAAGTCAGCAGGACTATTTGAATTTGGCCTCGGGCAAGCGCTTTCCCGTCCCCTTCGATGTGATCCTGATTTTTTCCACCAATTTGAACCCCAGCGCCCTTGCCGACGAGGCCTTTCTCCGCCGCCTGGGCTACAAAATCCGCTTTGGAGAGCTGAATGCGAAAGAATATGCGGCAATCTGGCGTCAAGTCTGTGAAGCGCGGGGCATCGAGTTCGATGGGGAACTGTTGAGGTATGTGCTGGAGGAGCTTTATGGCTCCAGTCCTCGGCCGCTGCTGCCTTGCCATCCGCGGGATTTGCTGTCCATGGCCTTGGACCAAGCCTGCTACTTGGAGATTTCCAATCAAGTGACCAAAGAAATGCTGGATCTGGCCTGGCAGAGTTATTTTGTCGGACTGGAGAGTGACAAAAGCTGATTTACGGAGACTGCACTGTAGTTATCGTCATAATCAAATAGGAGGTCAACATGATCAAGCGTAAGAGTTTGATGCTGTTTTTCATCGCCATCGTCCTGGGTACCGGCGCCACTTGGATGGCCAATCAATGGCTCCAGGATCGGATGCAGCCTGGGCCGGTAGAAGTGGTCGCTCCGGAGACTGCTCCCGTAGTGGTTGCTGCCCTGGAGATACCCTTTGGACAAAAAATAGAGACGATGCACCTGAAAGTAATTTCCTGGCCTGCCGATAACATGCCAGAGGGAATATTTCATGAGACATCCGCCGTGGAAGGCCGGGTTGCCAGTCAAAAAATTTATCCAGGCGAGCCGATCATGAAGGATCGGGCGGTGGAGCAGCTTGGCGGTAGCACCTTGTCGGCCATTGTTCCTCGCGATAAACGGGCGGTGACCGTGCGTGTCAATGACGTCATCGGTGTGGCGGGTTTTCTTTTGCCCGGCAACCAGGTGGATGTCCTGTCCTCACGCAAAATTGATAGGAGTCAAAACAAAGTTCAAATCGAGACCATTTTGCAAAACTTAAAAGTCCTGGCGGTGGATCAAACGGCCTCCCAGGATAAAAACCAGCCCCTGGTGGTGCGCGCGGTGACCCTGGAAGCTGATCCGAAGCAAGCAGAGAAGCTATTCAAAGCGACCGAGGAGGGGACCATTCAACTGGTTCTGCGCAATCCACAAGATGTGGCCGTTATCAAAGATCCCGAACCGGTAAAGGTGGCCAAGAAAACCTATTCTAAAGCGCCGCAGCCGATTTCCGATTCGGTCACCGTGATCCGGGGAACCCAGGTGGATATCTCCAAAGTCAGGCTTTAGTTTAAGTCTTGGAAGGAGTCAGAACGCTTGAGGTTTTTTAAATAAGTAGGGAGATCTAAAGAGATTAATTTTGCCGCCGAACGATTAGCCAGCGACTTATATTTATAGAAAGGAGAGTCCTCAGCATGTCCCCGCAAAAAAATTATCTTGTCGTTGGCAATCGCCGAACCTGGCTATCCGGTATCTTATTTTTTCTCGTCATTAATATTATTGTTTTTTTCAGCCTGACCTCTCTTGCTTTGGCGCAAACCTCTCCCTTGACCCCAAGGCAGTCAGAGAATTTGATTATTCAATCCGATATCGAGGGTGACTTTCAGGTTCCTTTATATAAGTCTGGGGTGATTGAGCTTGAAGAAAGAGCAAAGAGGATCTCCGTGGGTAATCCCGGTATTGCCGATATTCTCATGCTCCACAGCCGTCAATTGTATGTGGTGGGTAAGGCCCTCGGCACCACCAATGTGGTGGTTTGGGATAAAAATGAACGGGTTTTTGCTTCCTTCAACATAGAAGTCGTCCATGACCTGGACACGTTAAAACGTAAACTTCATCGGCTATTGCCCGGTGAAGTCATCGAAGTCCATTCCGCCCAGGAACGGATTATTCTCAGTGGTCAGGTCTCGAGCGTGGTGAAGATGAAGGCGGCGGAGGATTTGGCCCAAGGATTTTTACCCGAATGCATCAGTGCCGAATCGAATGTCTTGGTGCGGGATACCACCCAAGGAACGCCCATTATTATTCAACAGGGTGATGGTGGGCGTGGCGCCAGTGGAGCGAACCAGGAGGGCTGTAAGAAAGGCAGTGTGGTTAATCTGATGCAGGTAGGCGGCGCTCATCAGGTGATGCTGGAGATCAAGGTCGCCGAGATTGCCCGTACGGTACTGAAACGGTTCGACTCCAATTTTAATGTCTTTAGCTTCGACAGCCCCTGGAAGTTTGGTGCTAACAGTGGGGGGGCTTCCTTCCCCAATGCCTTGACCCCCAGTGGCAATGAGGTTCCGATCTTAGGCTCTCTCAATGGAGAGGACAGCCCCATTGGCCCCGTGGTTGATCTCTTTCAGCCCAATACTCCCGGGATACAAGATAAGGGGGTCTTTCTGAGCTACCTGAGTAGCAAGTTCTTCCTGGAAGCGGTGCTGGAAGCCTCGCGTCAGAAAGGGCTGGCCAAAGTCTTGGCGGAACCCACCCTCACGACGTTGACGGGCCAAGAAGCCCAGTTTGTCTCGGGAGGTGAGTTTCCCATTCCGGTCCCTCAGAGCGGCATTACCGGCAATGTGACCATTGAATTCAAGGAGTTTGGCGTGATCGTCAATTTCTTACCGCTGGTTTTGGATTCGGGCCGCATCAATCTTAAACTCAATGTGGCGGTGAGCGAATTGTCTCAGGATGTCCCGGTAACCTTGGGAGTCCAAGGCACCGAAAACACCTTCGTGATTCCTTCGCTGACTAAGCGCAGCGCCAAAGCGACAGTGGAATTGGCCGATGGTCAGACCATCGGCATTGCCGGATTGATTAACGATAACCTTCGGGAACTCGTGACTAAGCTTCCAGGCCTGGGTGATGTGCCGATCCTGGGGGCTCTATTCCGGAGCCAAGAATTTATGTCCGGCCAGACGGAACTGGTGATGTTCGTTACTCCCCATTTAGCCCGTCCCATTTCACCCCAGCAGGTCAAACTGCCCACGGACAGTTTTGTCCCCCCTACCGATCTTGAGTTTTATTTAATGGGCAGAATGGAGGCGCGGGAAATGTCGAACTCCTCCCCATCTTCTCAGGGCATTATTGATATTGGCCCCGAGAGTCACCGTTTTGGCCACCAGTTGTAAGGAGCATGCCCCGATGCGAGCAAACCTGATAAAAGTCTTTTGTTTTTCCAGTGGAATTCCCCTGGTGCTACTGCTCGGTTGTACCAGCACTGATCCGGTGCGTGTCGAGCAGGACTTTGGCAATTCAGTACGCAATATGATTCAGGCGCAAATCTATGATCCAGAGGCCGCCCGTAATCCTCCTGTAGAACCACCGGCGGCACTTGACGGCGCTAAAGCGGGGGAGGCCCTGAAAGAATATCGCCAGGATGTGGGCAAGCCTAGCAAAGTGGAAAAAGAATTACCCTTAAATATCCTCATCGGCCAGTGATCGGTACTGTTATTTGTGAATATGAGGGACTGAAATGAACGTACTGCCTTCTACGCCCCATTCCCAGCGGGGGGTGACTATGGTTCTGTTCACTATCGGCATGGTGGCTATTATCGGCATGGCCGGGCTGGCGTTGGACATGGGCCATGCTTACCTGAACAAAACCCGTTTGCAGAATGCCTTGGATGCCGCCGCCCTGAGCGGTGCCAAGGTCCTGAACGACATGCATGATGTGGGTCAGGCCACTGCGGCTGCTTTAACCACCTTCAATATGCATCTTGAGGGTGAACTAGCGGATGCCGGTTTGGTTCCCACGGTGGAGGTTTCTGAGACCTTGTCCCCCTTTGCTCCCGGGGGGATCAATCCCCGTTACCTCCGGGCCAGGGTGAATGACTTTCCCATGCAGGTCTGGCTGGCCCAGGTGCTCCCGGGTATCGGCAACACCCAATCGGTAGGGGGGAGTGCGGTTGCGGGCCCCATCCCCCTAGGGCCTAAAAAATGTGATATCGCACCTATGATCATTTGCGCCGATCCAGGGGATACGGATTGTTCCGATGGGAATTGCTTTGGTTATTCCATGGGTGGAGAGGAAGAACAGACGCTCAAAACCCATTCGGGGAACAGTAGTGATTGGGAAGTGGGGCCCGGTAACTTTCAGCTGATTGAGCTTGATTGCGGTCCAGGCGGAGATTGTGTCCGGGATGCCCTCTCCGGTGAATACGAAGGTTGTATTGAAGGGGATAGTGTCACCACCAAGCCAGGGAATACCGTAGGCCCTGTGGCCCAAGGATTTAATACCCGTTTTGGTATTTATCAGGGGGGCATGTCTTCAAGCGAGGCTCCTCCTGATGTGGTGACTTATCGGGATTTTGATTCTTCAGGTAACTACTTTTGGCATGAGGGCTACTTGAGCCGCCTGCAGAACGGGCCTTGGGACTACAGTCCCCAGCCGGAGGGGATGGGTGTCCCCCAACGCCGAATATTGGCTGTGCCCTTTGGCAACTGCACCGGCACCACGGATGGGAGAGGAGAGGTGGAAGTGTTGGGTTATGGTTGCTTTTTCATGACTCGACCCACCTCCCATTCAGGTAACACCCAGGAAATCTATGGACAGTTCATCGCCGAGTGTAAGGCCGATGGTAGCGTCATCGAAGCGCCGCCCATCGATGACGATGACTTCGATCTGTACAAAATCGTCCTTTATAAGGACCCGGATAGCCAAGATTCGTAAGCCATGATGATACCACCGTGTGATTCAACGAAAGCCAGGCAACGGGGCATTGCGGCGACTGAGTTTGTCATCGTGCTTCCGGTGATTTTGCTGCTGATGCTGGGGACAGCCGAGCTAGGCCGTGCCTTTTACCAGTACAACACCATGACGAAAGCAGTGCGGGATGGGGCGCGATACCTGGCTGACAATGCCATTAAGGGGGCGACGGGGGTGATTGACATTGATGCGGCGACTGAGGCGGAAACCAAGAATTTGGTGGTGTATGGAAATACGACGGGAAGCGGTAGTCCGCTCTTAGAAGGGTGGTCGCCGGCAGAAGTTACCGCTGCTGGATTTGATGCCGCCCATATCCGGGTCAGCGCTACCTTTGCTTTTAAACCAATGTTTTCAAAGATACCTGCGTTTGGGTTGGGTGAGGACATTGTGCTTGAGCTCAACTTCCAGGCGGCGACGACCATGAGAGCCTTATGAACTGCTGCTGCCAGGCATGGGGTTGGCTAGGTTTAGATCACACAGAACGAAGCAATGCGTGTCTATTAAAAAAGAAAATGGAAATATCGGCTAACAGGAGTGCTAGTAAGAGGGTTGTATGAAGACATCACAGCAAGGACTGACCACGGTGGAGTTTTCGCTCATTGCTGGCCTAGTCATGATCGTGCTATTTGGGGTTATTGAAGTCGCGCGGGCATTTTTCGTCTGGAACACCATTGCCGAAGCAACGCGGCGCGGGGCGCGGGTTGCCACTGTCTGTCCCGTAAATCATCCTGCTATCGCTCGCATTACCATCTTCGGCGAGCCAGATGGGGGGGATTCCAGCCCCATTCTCAGCGGCTTGTCGGCGGGCAACGTGACCCTCAATTATCTTGATAATGGGGGTGCGGCCACGGCAACTTTTGCCGACATCGCCTATGTACGGGTTGGCATCACTAATTATCAGCATACTTTACTGATTCCCTTTGTGGGGCAAACCCTGGAGGTGCCTGCCTTTAGCACCACACTCCCCGTTGAAAGCCTGGGCTATATCCCCGATCTAGGGACCCGAGAATGTTTTGGGGTTTAACCGTTGAAGAAGCACAAGGAAGTGGGATGCCCCTCCAGCGAGGAGGAAACAAGGCGAGTGCGGCTGTCGGGAACAGTACAGCAAGGCTTAGCCAAACTCCAAGCGAGGAATTAAAGGTCAGGAGCAGATATTGATGAAAAACAAACCCATGATTCTTGTTGCGGGGCGGGATAAACAGCATCTACAGGCGATGGGACGTTTATTTTGTGACCCGTCAGAGTTACAGGTGCGCATTCACCACATGGAAAATGGCCATACCGATCCCTTATATGGGATAACCGTCCAACCCGATATTCTTGTGCTGGTCCTAAGTGCTGCTTGGGAAGAGGAACTGCGCGCCCTTAGAACCCGTGCTGCTTCCCAAGGCTTGCCGATGATTGCCATCGGACCCGCGGGAAATACCCAAGTCATGCGAAGAGCAATGCAGGCGGGTGCCCGTGACTTTTTTACCCATCCAGCACCGCCAGAAGAACTATTGGCTTCCACATTGCAAATTGTGAAAGACCTTCATTCGCCGGCGGTAACGGGGCAAGGCGTGTTGACGGCGGTTATCAATGGGACCAACGGATCAGGGGCGACGTTCCTTGCCTGTAATATCGCCCATATGATGACTGTCCACTCCGGGATCAAGGTCGCTTTAATGGATATGGACCTCCAGTTTGGCAATCTTCCTCTCTATCTGGATATGAATATTCGCAACAGCCTCTCAGAGGTGTTTGCTGCGGTGGACCAACTCGATGGGGTTGCTCTTGAAGGCTATATGGGAAAACACCCTAGCGGGTTACACCTTTTGGCATCCGCCTCTGAGCAAGTATTGCTCCCTTGGGAAATCTCTGAAAAAGATCTCAATCGTCTCCTGGATATCTCCCTCCAAACTTATGAGCATGTCGTAGTCGATTTACCTCGGCAAATCGACTCCTTGACAAGCACGGTATTGGAGCGGGCTCATCATGTCATCATCGTGATGCAGGAGAGTTTAACCAGCATCCGCGATGCCAAACGGCTGCTACAAATTGTCCAACGGGATTTGGCGGTATTGGATGAAAATATCTATGTGGTGGTGAATCGCCATCAAGATAAGAATGCGATTAGCCTGGCCGATCTGAGGGATGCCTTGAAGATTTCGAGTTTTTTGCTCATCCCCAATGATTTTAAACGAGTCATGCAGTCCATTAACACGGGTGTTCCCCTTTTTGAGAGCGAAAAGAATGCGGCGATTACTAAAGCCGTCCTTGAGGTGGCGGTGAAACTCAGTGGTAAACCCCAAACGCAATCACAAAATATATTGCGAAGGGCGCTATCGTACTTTCTGCCGCATTAGCTTTTAAGGGTATTCAATTATGAATTTAAAGGAAAGAATGCGTAACGCGGGCTCCCAAGAGAGCTTGGTACCGGCGAATACTCCCCCGCCGGCATCTCACGATCAGTCCCCTGCAAAGGAAACGGCGTCCGCCCTGGAAAGAGAGTGGAAGCATCATATCCACCAGAAACTTCTTAAAGTCATTGATCTCTCTTTAGTCACGGGACTTGAGGAAAAACAGGCGCGCACCCAGATTCGTGAGGTGGTTAACCGCCTCATGATAGAGGAATCCGTTCCCCTGCCCGCTGCGACGCGGCAGCGTTTGGTGACGCAGATCGAAGATGAAATTCTGGGCTTGGGACCTTTGGAACCCCTGCTGGCTGACCCGAGTGTCTCTGATATCCTCGTCAATGGTCACGATTCGGTCTATGTGGAGCGGCATGGAAAAATTAAACGCACTGAGGTGCAGTTCAGGGATGACGCCCATCTGAGGAATATCATTGACCGCATTGTTTCCAATGTGGGACGCCGCATTGATGAGTCTTCTCCCATGGTCGATGCCCGCCTGAAAGATGGTTCCCGGGTGAATGTGATCATCCCGCCCTTGGCGATTGACGGTCCCATGTTGTCGATACGCCGCTTTTCCGTGTATCGCCCCAGTACTGAAGACCTGATTGAGTATGGGAGCATTACTGCAATGATTGCAGAGGTCATCAGCGCGATTGTGAAGGCGAGGTTAAATGTTTTGATCTCAGGCGGCACCGGATCGGGCAAGACCACCTTGCTCAATGTGCTTTCTGGATTTATTCCCCATAATGAGCGGATCGTAACTATCGAGGACTCGGCGGAACTGCAACTGCAACAACCCCATGTGGTGCGGCTGGAGACACGACCGCCCAACATTGAAAACAAAGGGGAGGTGACGCAGCGGGATCTGGTCCGCAATAGTCTGCGCATGCGCCCGGATCGAATCATTGTCGGTGAGGTGCGTGGGGCCGAGGCTTTGGATATGCTCCAGGCGATGAATACGGGCCATGATGGATCACTTACGACGATTCACGCCAATAGCCCTCGCGATGCGCTCTCCCGCCTTGAAACCATGGTCACGATGGCCGGATTTAATCTGCCTATTCGCGCCATGCGTGCGCAGATGGCTTCTGCTATCCATATCGTCATCCAGCTCGAGCGGATGGAGGATGGCAAGCGCAGAGTGGTCAGCCTGCAAGAGATCCAGGGGATGGAGGGGGATGTGATCACCATGTCGGAAATCTTCAAATTTCATCGCCAAGGTATCGACGGCGATGGCAATGTGCAAGGCCGCTTCCAGTCCACGGGACTGGTGCCTAAGTTTCATGAACGTTTGCGCCAGCGAGGAATTGAGCTCGATTTTGATCTTTTCGATCCTGATCGTCAAATGTAATAAAGGACAGGGTGTATTCTATGGCCGGTGACCAGCTGATCTTTTTGATTATGGTGTTTCTGGCGGTATTCCTGCTTGCCACCGCTATTATCGTCCCCACCTTTGGAACCTCAGCCCAGGCGGCGAAAAATCTGCGGCGGCGTATTCAGGGAGCCATAGAGGAATTAGATCCTGCGGCGATCTCTCTGTTACGGGAGAAAAGCTTTCATAAACTCTCGCCCCTTGAACGCTGGATAGAAGGGCTGCCAGGAATGGTGCGGCTGAGCCTGCTTATCAAGCAATCCGGTCGGGAGACCGCCGCTTATCGGGTCGTATTGTTCGCTTTTAGCCTGGGTATGGGCCTTGGGTTGTTGGTGTGGGTTTTGGCCCGGTCCCCATTATTGGGATTCCTGGTGGCCTTCGTGAGTTTTATTTTTCCTATCTTAAGGATACGCATAGAGCGGGACAAGCGGATAGGAAAATTTGAGGAACAGTTGCCTGAGGCCCTTGATATCATGAGCCGGGCGATGAAGGCGGGATACCCTTTTGTGGAAACGCTGCACGTCGCCTCAGAAGAAATGCGGGATCCTTTGGCCAAAGAATTTCGTACCACATTTGCGGACATTAATTATGGAATGAATATCAAAACTGCATTCCTCAGTCTATTACAGCGGGTTCCCAGCATGAGTCTGATGGCTGTGGTGACTGGAGTCTTAGTTCAGCGGGATACGGGCGGTAATCTAGCAGAGATCCTGGAGAAGATTGCCGCAGTAGTGCGAGGGCGATTTCGGTTTCAGCGCAAGGTACGGACTTTCACGGCGGAAGGACGGCTTTCCGCTTGGATCCTGACTTTAGTACCCTTTGTCCTGTCAGCGGCACTCCATGTGATTAATCCTGAATACCTGCCTATGTTGGTAAAGGAACCCTTGGGTCGAACCCTAATCCTGTTGGCTTTTATTAATATCATGGTGGGTGTTTTTTGGATGCGTCGTATTATCCGTATTGATGTTTGAGGGGGCCCTCATGGAATATCTTCTGCAAACTTTGTCCAAATTGCTGAGTGAACCTGGCCAAACCACGTGGTTTTTTGCCGTTATCATGGGTGTGGCGACCACTCTTTTTGTGCTGGCCTTATTGTTGCTCGTCGCTGGATTGTCCGATCCAGTGCGCCGACGGCTGCGTTCCATAGCCAATTCCGGACATCATGATAGGAAAACCACGGATGCGGTAGCGGAAGCGATAGCGCCTTTATCACCCTATATCTTACCGAGGCAAGAATGGGAACGATCCAAAACCACCACTAAGCTGGTTCACGCCGGTTACCGCTCAGGTAATGCACTTACCCTGTTTTATGCTATTAAGCTGCTTTCAGGAATTATTCTACCGGCGATTGCAATATTTTTAACGACAATTTTTTATCCTAAATTTACAACCTTCCAGATTGTTTTCTTAGGTTTGTTTTTAAGTTTTATCGGGCTATTGTTCCCGAATATTGTTCTAGAACGACTGATTAAAAAACGTCAGCGCCAGATTTACAACGGTTTTCCCGATGTGCTCGATTTGCTTATCACTTGTACTGAGGCTGGTTTGGGGTTGAATGCGGCTTTAAAGCGAGTAGCGGAGGAATGTGCTGTCAGCCATCCCGTACTTTCCGGGGAGCTGACTTTAGTGAATATGGAGATCCGGGCGGGGGTAAATCGCGTCGAGGCATTGAAAAATTTTTCCGCGCGAGCTGGAATAGAGGAGATCCACAGCTTCGTTGCTTTCCTTTCCCAAAGCTTGCGTTTCGGCACCAGCATCGCGGATACCCTGCGAATTTACTCCGATGAATTCCGGGATAAACGGATGCAGCGGGCTGAGGAAATGGCGGCAAAGATGGGCACCAAAATGATTTTTCCCCTCATCTTTTGCATACTGCCATCCTTTTTCCTGGTGGCTATAGGCCCGGCTGTTCTCGGCGTTCTCAAAGCGCTTGGAGTGCGTTAGTCATGAGTAGGTGATAGATCCTTGGAGTTTCACCATGACTAGCCTGGATAATTCATGAGATCACCACAAAGGCACTAAGGGCACAAAGAAATCAAAAAGGTAAATAGATTAAAATAATTTGCTTCGTTAGCAATGAGCATATCCATCAATTTCTCCCAACTGACTGAGATTCCCTCATCCTCGTGTTCTTTGTGTCTTGGTGGTGAAAAATTCAGGCTAGCCTCACCTTGTCAGCCTGGAGAAAAAGTTTTAAGGAAGGTTTAGGTGTTAAGGGAAAAAGGCAAGAGAGTTATTGAATGTGCGAGTCGAATCCGATCTCAAGAAGCAACCCCAAGAGTTGGCAAAGCGGGAAAACCGAACGCTATTTAGACTGAGTTAACTGGCGACCGAGGTCCGGATCACATGGGCCGCTTGCGCGGGAAGAAAATAATGATAGTAGGGCGCTGAATGGAGAGGGTCGCTCTGTTCATAGGTGAGGCCATAAAGAGCGAAATATTCTTTCCCTAAGAGGGACGGCATCTCGCGCCGTGAAACCAACTCCAATAGCTTGCCGTTTTCAATGCTGCGTTCAAGACTGGGATCAATGGCGGCAAGTTCTTGTTTGATCTTCAGGGCCACTTTTACATGACGCTCGGGTTGGACAAAGACTTGCAATAGTAATCCTGCCGTATACTGGCCCGTCGCCTCCCTGGAAGCTATTCCCGCTTTTTTCAAGGCCTGGATAAGGGCTTCCAAGCTCATAGCCCGGCGCTTATCTGAGTCTTGCCGACTGGCCCGTAGAGCCAAGTGATGAGCCGTAAAACCATAAACTCGATTCCAGTGCTGGATGATTTGGGCCGGCGCCTCGGCATCGGATTGATCTAAAAATATCCGCAGCACCTGGCCGTTCGACAATATTTTGTATAACGGATAAGCATTCCAGCCGTCCGGAAATTGGTAGGCGGCTTCTTCAGGAACCTGGCTTGGCAGATAACCGTGTGTTGTTTGTAATAGTTGGGCCACCCTCTCTGCATCTTGGGTGGCTCCCGAACCGCAGCGGATAGCCACATGGTCAAAATGCACGACCCAGCCTTGTTCTTCGGCAATCCCAAGCAAGGCAAGATCGGCCCGGCTGTTGAGCAGGGACTCCACTGCCTTGACGGCTACATAAATATCGAAATTTTGCACGAAACGGGCGATACGTTGAGCATGGGTGTCCGCTAAGGCGGCCTGCGCCTGCCCGAGCAAATCCTCTAAAAAGGAGCGGGCCGGTGGGCTGATGGTCATCCCGGGCAGGTCTCCTTCTAAGGGCATGGCCTTGCTGGCTTGGTGGTAAGCATCCAGCAAATCGTCCATGGTGAGGACATGCTGAAAGTAGGGAAGAGCCGAGACCGGTTGGGGTTGACCTTGGAAGGGAGTGAGATCAAGGCTGGCAAAGCTTCCATCGGGTCGGGGTGCCCGCACCCGGTAGGGATTATCAGGATCGGGGATTAATTGAGGGGCCTCCTCAAGTAATGCAGTGACGAGACCTTTTGCAAAGAGGGTATAGGGGTCTCCCATTTCCAAATCCTCAAGGTGGATATTCCTATTCTATTTTGACTTTAGCGGCCACTGGGCGTTCAAATGACCTGGATGTAAGCTTAGTGCCTATGAATAACATATGGGGATGTTTAGAGGCTGGTGGAAAGCCTTTGTAGGTAGCGGTGGGGCTCTACGCTAGAACCTACCGACAGGGACAAAGAAATAGAGACGAGGAACAACCTAGATTCGGTTTTTAGCCGCCAATGCACGCGAATAAACGCTTATAAAAAATGGCCTGGAATGATTTTCTGGCGGATCAACGCCTGCCTGTCTTTAAGCGATTGAAATATTTGCGTTCATAGGCGCTAATTCGCGGCTAAATATTTTATTTTAGGAGAATTAACAAGCAGCGATGGGTAAGGGTTTGATGCGCGCCCTCCCTGACGCGCCCCCTGAGAGCATCCTCTGGATGTCCCGATTCGCGCCCGGCACACCCCTGTCTCCTGGCTCCACACTACCCCCTCGCTCCAATATCTCAAAATTTTTGCCGGGATACATATAGCGTTTCCCGAATAAATGAGATACGAATATCGACCTAGCAGGACCTTAATTCTCAATTCTCAATCCTCCTATAAGGGAAACGCTATCCCTGAACAAAAGCAGCGTCCTGGGGGTCCAATTTGAAGAGCAAGTCGATAAATGCGGGGAGATCTGCGTCAGGATGTTAAAGGACGGTCACCTGCCAGAAACCAGCCCCATTGGTGAGTTGCTGTGCTCGGCATTTACGCCACAGAGGTTTACCCATGAACCCAATTATCGAATTGGAAAATCGGTACTCAGCCCATAATTACCATCCGCTGCCGGTGGTATTGACCCGGGGCGAAGGAGTCTATCTCTGGGATACGGAAGGAAAGCGTTACCTGGATATGATGAGTGCCTATTCGGCGGTGGGTCACGGCCATGCCGATCCCCGACTCGTTCAGGCCCTGACCCACCAGGCCCAGCGCTTGACCCTGACTTCCCGAGCCTTTTATACCGATCGACTAGGGCCGTTGCTAAAGTATGCGTGCGAGTTGAGTGGGCACGACCGGGCTCTCCCCATGAATACCGGTGCGGAGGCCGTGGAAACCGCGCTTAAAGCAGCCCGCAAGTGGGCTTATCAAGTCAAAGGAGTCCCGGCAGGGCAAGCGGAAATCCTCGCCTGTGAGGGGAATTTCCATGGACGTACCATCGCCATTGTGGGTCTTTCCTCTGAAGCCCAGTATCAAGAAGGCTTTGGGCCCTTTCCTGGGGGTTTAAAATGCATTCCCTATAATGACTTGGAAGCCTTGGAGGCAGCAATAACGCCTCATACCGCCGCTTTTTTGGTCGAACCGATTCAAGGTGAAGGGGGCATTATTATCCCGGATAAGGGTTATCTCCGGGGATGTGCCGAGATCTGCCGCCGTCATAATGTTCTGCTCATCTGTGATGAAGTTCAGACCGGGTTGGGACGCACCGGTAAGTTGTTTGCCTGCCAGCATGAAGGAGTCCAACCGGATGGCCTCATTCTTGGCAAGGCCCTGGGTGGGGGGCTGTTACCCATTTCCTTGTTTCTGGCCCGGGAGGAGGTCATGGGGGTTTTTCAGCCTGGGGATCACGGCAGTACTTTTGGGGGTAATCCCTTAGCTTGTGCCGTGGCCTTGAAAGCCCTCAAAATTCTGGTTGAAGATCGGCTACCAGAACGCTCGGCTGAACTGGGAGATGACTTATTGCAACAGCTTCAGCGGCTGCAAAGCCCCCTGATTCGCGAGATCCGGGGCCGGGGCCTGTTTATTGGCATTGAGGTTGATCCGCAACGGGTGACGGCGCGAACCGTTTGCGAGGCTTTGATGGAACAGGGGCTGTTAAGCAAGGAAACCCATGAGGTGGTGGTTCGATTGGCACCCCCGCTCACCATTACCCGAGAGCAAATCCATTGGGCGGTGGAGCGTATTGTCCGGACTTTTCAAGATCTGGAAGAAAAACACCCCCCTTCCGCAGCAAAGGTAAGTTCACGATGACATTACTTAAGGATCTGGGCCTAGAAGATTTCAATCCAGGGGTTTGTGGGGGACCGGGACGTTGGTCTGGAAAAGATACTAAGCGGGGAATTGATTCCATCAATCCGGCGGCTGGGCAGCGGATCGCCAGTGTCGGGGGAGCCACTGCCTCCGATGTGGAAACCCTTATTAGCACCTCCCAGGAGAGCTTCAGAACTTGGCGTATCGTCCCCGCTCCGGTACGGGGAGAGTTGGTGCGTCGGCTGGGGCAGGCCCTGCGGGCCCATAAGGATCTATTGGGCAGCCTGGTGAGCTTGGAGACGGGCAAGATCAAGGAGGAAGGGGATGGGGAAGTGCAGGAAATGATTGATATGGCGGATTTCGCCGTGGGCCAGTCGCGGATGCTCTACGGCAAGACGATGCACTCGGAACGTCCCCGCCACCGCATGTATGAACAATGGCACCCCTTAGGGGTGGTTGGCGTGATTACCGCTTTTAATTTTCCGGTCGCGGTGTGGGCTTGGAATGCCCTGATTGCCGCCATCTGTGGCAATACGGTGATTTGGAAGCCTTCACCCAAGGCGCCTCTAACGGCGGTGGCGGTGCAGCACCTTTGCAACCGAGCGATGGAAGAGGCCGGTTATCCAGGGGTGTTTAGTCTCTTGGTTACCGATGAGAATCAACTTGCCGAAAGTTTGGTGCAAGATTCACGGCTTCCCCTGATTTCCTTCACCGGCTCAACCGAGGTCGGGCGGCGAGTGGGTGAGTTGGTGGCCTCACGGTTGGGACGGAGCCTCCTGGAACTCTCTGGCAATAATGCAGTGATTGTGGATGAAACCGCTGATCTTGACCTAGCTGTGCCGGCGGTGGTCTTTGGAGCGGTAGGTACGGCGGGGCAGCGTTGTACCACCACACGGCGTCTTATTGTTCACCAAAGCCGCTATGAGGAACTGATTTCCCGGCTCATTCATGTTTACCCCCAGCTCCCCATTGGGGATCCCCTAGACAAAAAGACCTTAGTGGGGCCCCTCATTGATAGGGGGGCCGTGACCAGATTTAGCCATGCCATTGAAGCGCTTAAGCAGCAGGGAGCTGAGATTCTCTACGGGGGCCGGGTGCTCCAGAAACCTGGATATTTTGTCGAGCCTACCTTGGTCCGGGCCGAAAATCATTGGGAGATTGTGCAGCAAGAGACCTTTGCGCCTATCCTTTATCTGCTCCCTTTTAAAACCCTGGATGAGGCCATTGAACTTAACAATGCCGCGCCCCAAGGGTTTTCCTCCTCCCTGTTTACCAATAATCTCCGTCATGCAGAACAGTTTCTCTCCCACTGGGGCAGTGACTGTGGTATCGCCAACATTAATATTGGGACCTCGGGAGCTGAAATCGGGGGGGCTTTTGGCGGTGAAAAGGAAACCGGCGGGGGCCGGGAGGCAGGCTCTGATGCCTGGCGAAACTATATGCGGCGGCAGACCAATACCCTGAATTGGGGCACGGAGTTGCCTTTGGCCCAGGGGATTCGCTTCGATCTGGATGAGGCAGGCCCAGCAGAAGGGTGAGATGGAACATTCTGGCCATGAATAAGTGGGATTTGGCTCTGAATAGATCTTTTACCCGGCGAGGATTTCTGCCCGAGCCTGATCCGGTTCGGCACTTTCCCTGTGATTCTGAATGGGCTGTGTTTGATGAGCTTGGCCGGGATTTGCCCAGCTTGTTACAGGATCCCGGATGCCGCCAGTACTTGCGGGAGCAGCAGATACCCTTCTGGCCAGGAGAGCGGAACCGTCCCCAGGATCTACCTGAACTGCGGCTCTATTATTTGCGTCTGGGATTTTTGGCTTCAGCTTATATTAATCAGGTGGGAGAACCTCGGGCGACCCGATTACCCCCTAATATTGCCCGCCCCCTTTGCCAGGCTTGCGCCCTGCTGAAACGGCCCCCCATCCTCAGTTATGACGGTTATGCCCTCTATAACTGGAAACGTTTCCGTTCCGAAGAGCCCATTGCATTAGGCAACATCGACACCTTGCAGAATTTCGTTCATCTTTACGATGAGCATTGGTTTATCTTGGTTCATGTGGAGATCGAGGCCCTTGCCGCCGGTATCTTTTCGGGGATTGGCCGGTTACTGCAAGAACCGTGGCAGGATGATCTGATCAATTCGGTTCTCCAGGCCATCGGGGAAACGGTTTGGCGTCAAGTCGCTGTTCTCAGGCGGATTCCGGAACGAATGGACCCAGCGCTTTACTATCGAACTTTCCGGCCCTACATTCGCTACTTCGAGAATGTCATCTATGAGGGCGTGAAGCAAGCGCCCATGGATTTCCGCGGCGAGACCGGTGCCCAAAGTAGTGTTATGCCTCTGTTGGTGGCTTTGCTCAAAATCCCCCATCAACCTTCGTCCCTGACTGAGCATCTGGCCGATATGCGCCGCTACATGCCAAAAGAACATCTCCAAGTGCTCAAGGCGGTAGAGGAGTTACCGGACCTGCGCCCCTATGGGGAGAAAGAAATCTATAATCAGGTGTTGGAAGCGATAGCCAGTTTCCGGGAATTTCACTATGGCTTGGCCCGAGAATATATCCAGAATCAGACGGATGATCCCTTGGGCACGGGGGGAACCCCTTATATCAAATGGCTCAAGCAACTAATTGATGAAACGCGGGCTTACCAAATCCCTTAATGGTTAGGAAGCGGGTTGCCAAAAATTACTTTCTTTAGAAGAATTTTAGACCCCAAATGGGGGGTACTCACTCTTTTGAGCTTAGCGTTGATGGCCTGTGCCACCCTTTCAAACTATGAACGGCCACGGGTTTACCTTACTCATCTCCAATTCCAAGAAGCGAGTATGCTGGCGCAGACTTTTTTACTACGCTTACGTATCGATAATCCCAATGATAGTGCCCTGCCCATTAATGGGATTAATGTGGAACTCATCTTGAACGGGCATTCCCTTGCCCAGGGGCTAAGCAATCAATCCCTTTCCGTGCCTCGTTTTGGCAGCGCTGAGGTGGAGGTGCAGGCGACGACGACCCTTATTAGCCTACTTCAACAGATTTTCTCCCTTCAAGGCCGAGAGAAGTTGAGCTATGAAATCGCTGGACGATTACACCTCGACCGCAGCTTAGGCTTTGGGCGGTACGATTTTCCTTTCCAAGAGCAGGGAGTATTAGATTTAGACAGGATCCAGAAGGGAGGTACAAGATTGAATACCGTACCGGGCGGACGCTGAATTTGGCAGTATGGCTGGCGATTGCCTAAGCTATGAGTGAAGGGGGCAAGTCTGAATTGATGACGGTGCCCTAGGTGAACACATAGACATTCATAGTAAGGGGGAAATTTCTATGTCAGATCATGTCTATAAAAAGATAGAGTTGACGGGAAGCTCTACTAAAAGTATCGAGGATGCCGTTCAACAGGCGCTTAGTAAAGCCTCGAAAACCCTCCATAACCTACGCTGGTTTGAGGTGGTCGAGACCCGGGGTGAGGTTGATGAGAAGGGGCAGATCAAGCATTGGCAGGTGAGCTTGAAGGTGGGGTTCCGAATCGACGGGTAAAGCGGACCTTATCGGCCTTGGAACTCTTAAGAGGTAAGGAAGAGCGAAGACGCTGATAAGCATTGGGAAGACGGACCGAAGCGAGACAAGGGCAATCAGCGAGGCTCGTGATGAGTAGCGAAAATATTGATACCGAGGCGGTTATCGCCAAGCTTAATCAAATCCTGGAGATGGAGCTGGCGGGAGTGGTGCGTTATACCCATTACTCGTTCATGGTTTTTGGCTATAGCCGGATACCTATTGTCTCTTGGTTACGCAAAGAAGCGGATGAAGGCCTTGCCCATGCTCATGAAGCGGGGGAAATGATTACCCATCTTGGCGGCCACCCTTCCTTGGGGATTGGCCCCTTGTTGGAGACCCACAATCATGATATTGGGGCTATTTTGAGAGAATCCCTAGAGCATGAAAAGGCTACCCTCAAGGTCTATTTTGAATTGTTGGATTTGGTAAAAGATCGCTCGGTTTTTCTTGAAGAATATGCACGGCGATTGATTTCAGAGGAGGAGATCCATCAAGGTGAGATCAATAAGATGTTGCGAAAGCCTGGAGAGGTAGGCGTGTTTTCTCCCTAGCCCCTCAACACGCTTCAAAATTTTAATTTGAGTTAAGGACACACGTACTTGTCGGTTGTCGATACCTTGGATCGTCCTTTACGGGATTTGCGGGTCTCTGTGACTGACCGCTGTAACTTTCGATGTCCTTATTGCATGCCCAAGGAAATCTATGGGCGGAAGTGGGCTTTTCTGCCCCGCAATGAGCTATTAACTTTTGAGGAAATAAGTCGCCTGGTGCGGATCTTTGTCACTCTTGGCGTTGAGAAAGTCCGGCTCACAGGGGGTGAACCCTTGCTTCGCCAAGATTTGGAGCAATTGGTCCGGATGTTGGCGTCCATAGAGGCGCTGCAAGACCTGACACTAACCACCAATGGTTCCCTGCTGGCTTCTAGAGCAGAGAGGCTTAAGGAGGCGGGTCTGAAGCGAGTGACGGTAAGCCTGGATTCCCTGGATGAAACCACTTTTATGGCCATGAATGACGTTAAATTTCCTCTGGCCCAGGTATTGGAGGGGATTGAGGCGGCCACCAAAGCCGGGCTAATGCCAATCAAAATCAATATGGTCGTCAAACGTGGCGTGAATAATCAGGACATAGTGCCCATGGCCCGCTATTTTCGGCATAGTGGTCATATTGTCCGTTTTATTGAATACATGGATGTGGGCCACACTAATGATTGGTGCTGGGAAGAGGTTGTCTCGGCCCAAGAGATGATTGACCAAATCGCTGCCCACTGGCCCCTAGAACGGATCGCTTCCCATTATCCTGGAGAGGTGGCCACCCGTTACCGCTATGGTGATGGGGGGGGAGAAATTGGGATCATCGCCTCGGTGACCCAGCCCTTTTGCCGGGGTTGTACCCGGGCCCGGCTTGCTGCCGATGGCCAGCTCTATACCTGCTTGTTTGGGAACCGGGGCCATGATCTGCGGCGGCTCCTGCGCAGTGATTGTTCCGATGCTGATATTGCAGCTTTCCTCAAGCTCATCTGGTGGCGCCGCAATGACCGCTATTCAGAGTTACGCAGCGCGGAAACAGTTGCTTTCGATAAGGTCGAAATGTCACGCATTGGGGGCTGAGCGCCCCCGGTCTCTGTTTTAACTCTGCCCCCAATTCGAGGCTGCCCGCGCTATAGCAGGGGCTACCCCCTAATTTTACGGCTTTCCTGAACTATATTTACAGAAAGAGATTGACCAATGTTAGCCGATTCGTGGGGCCGATGCTGATTGCCTAAGAAGCTGCTGGAAAACCTTGCTTGCAGCGAAGGGCAAGTCAAGCTTGAAAAATAGTTCCACCATTAAGCACTTAATTTTTGGTGGGTACGGCGCTAACACGCCTTAACCCACTTAACTAAATGGGAACTGTTATAAAAAGCGAGGAAGCTCATGATTTCTGGTATTGAATTACCCTCCCCAAGCTCGCCGCGGGCTGCTGTCAGCGCGGCCTATCTCGCCGATGAAACCGTCTGGATTCGGTCCCTATTGCGTGAGGCGGAGTTGGACCAGGAGGCCAGTGAGCGAGTGGAGCAGCGGGCAAGCCGATGGGTGCAGTTAGTGCGCGAGAGGCGTCATCGCCATGGGGGATTAGATGCTTTTCTCCATGAGTATGATCTCTCCAGTGAGGAAGGGGTGGTGCTCATGTGCTTGGCCGAGGCCCTATTGCGGATCCCCGATGATGAGAATGCGGACCGGCTTATCCATGACAAACTCACCAAGGGCGAGTGGGATAAGCACCTTGGACATAGCCATTCACTCTTTGTCAATGCCTCTACCTGGGGGTTGATGCTGACGGGGCGATGGGTGCGTTTGGAAACCCACTTGCTTGATGATGGTGGGGGCGTTCTTAAACGGTTGGTGAAGCGCGGGGGGGAATCCTTAGTGCGGTTAGCCCTCCGGCAAGCCATGCGCATTATTAGTGGCCAATTCATTATGGCGCCTACCATTGAGGAAGCCCTGACGCAGCGCCGGAGGAATGAACGCTACTCCTTTGATATGCTGGGTGAAGTCGCCCTCACTCAAGCCCGTGTTGAGCAATATTATCATGCCTATCGGCATGGGATTGCCGCCCTAACCCAGGTAGGGCAAGGCCAACAGGAGCGAGAGTCGGTAGGAATCTCCGTTAAGCTTTCGGCGCTACATCCCCGTTACACTTTTTCTCAACGAAAAAGGGTGCAAGCGGAGCTGGTTCCTCGGGTGTTGTCGTTAGCCCGTGAAGCTTTTGCTGCCAACGTCGGCTTAACCCTGGATGCGGAGGAGAGCGATCGTTTGGAGTTGATGCTAGATGTCTTTGAAGCCGTATTCCGCGATCCCGCCCTAAAGAAATGGGAAGGTTTCGGCCTGGCGCTACAAGCCTACCAAAAGCGGGCCGTACCAGTCTTAGAGTATTTGCTGGATCTCGCCCGAAAGGAAGGTCGGCGTATTCCAGTGCGCTTGGTCAAAGGCGCTTACTGGGATACGGAGATCAAGCGCGCCCAGGAACAGGGATTACCAGGCTACCCGGTTTTTACCCGGAAGGCCAATACGGATGTCTCTTTCCTTGCCCTGGCCCGCCGATTGCTCAATGCTCGCGATGCCTTATACCCTCAATTGGCCTCCCATAATGCCCACACCGTGGCTTGGGTGTTGGAGGTGGCGGGGGAGCAGGAGGGTTTCGAATTTCAGCGGTTACATGGGATGGGAGAACTCCTGTATAGTGCTTTGCGAGAACAAGGAATTAAGGTTCCCTGCCGAGTCTATGCCCCCGTGGGAGGTTATAAAGACCTTTTGCCTTATCTGGTGCGTCGGCTGCTGGAAAATGGCGCCAACACTTCTTTCGTCAACCGGATTGAGGATGAAAAAGTGCCCCTCGAGCAGATGGTGGCCGACCCGGCTAAGTACGTTCGTACCCTGTCTTCTAAGCCCCACCCCCGGATCCCCTTACCGCCCAATCTTTATGGAAGAGACCGGCGTAATTCTTTGGGGATTAATCTGAATGATCCCACCACTTTGGATCGCTTAATGGCTGAACTTGACTCTGCTATGGGGCGGCAAAGGCAAGCGTCGCCTATCGTCAGTGGCGAGGCGAGAGAGGGGAATGGGCGAGTGGTGCGAGATCCCAGTAATCGGCAGCGAGTGGTGGGAACGGTGGTTGAAGCCGGTCAAGAAGCTATTGCTGAAGCTTTGGCTGAAGCCGCCTCCGTCGCCCCCGGCTGGGATGCTACCTCCGCCCTGGGGCGGGCCGAGTGCCTGGAACATGCGGCTGATTTATTTGAAGAGCGCCAAGTTGAACTGATGGCCTTGTGTATTCGCGAAGGGGGAAGGAGTATTCCCGACTCCCTCTCTGAAGTGCGAGAGGCGGTGGATGCTTGTCGTTATTATGCCGCTGAAGCCCGTCGGCACTTTGCTATGCCCAAGAGATTACCAGGGCCCACGGGTGAGCGCAATGAGTTGGCTCTTCATGGGCGCGGGGTGTTTGTTTGTATCAGTCCTTGGAATTTTCCTCTGGCCATTTTCACCGGCCAAGTGGCGGCTGCGTTGGCGGCGGGAAATGCAGTGATTGCCAAACCTGCTGAGCAGACCCCCTTAATCGCAGGGTTGGTGATCCAATGGTTACATGAGGCGGGTGTTCCATCCCGGGTTTTACATCTCCTGCCAGGGGAAGGTCCGGCCGTGGGTCAGGCTTTAGTGGCCGATCCCCGGGTTAGTGGCGTTGCCTTTACCGGTTCAACCGAAACCGCTCATGCCATTAACCGGATATTGGCCGAGCGTGAGGGGCCCATGGTGCCGCTCATTGCCGAGACCGGCGGCCAGAATGCCATGATCGTGGACAGCTCCGCCTTGCCGGAACAGGTGGTAGTGGATGTCATGAGTTCAGCCTTTAATAGCGCCGGTCAACGTTGTTCGGCATTGCGGGTACTGTTTCTCCAGGAAGAAGTGGCCGAGCCTATATTGGAAATGCTTATGGGCGCCATGGAGGAACTTAGAATGGGTGATCCGGGGCGGATTGAGACCGATATAGGCCCTCTCATTGATGAGGAGGCCAAAGCCCGCCTCGAAGCCCACTGCCAACGAATGGACCGGGAAGCGCGCTTGCTTTACCGATTATCCTTACCTGAAGACGCTCAAGAGAGTTGTTATTTTGCGCCCCGGATCTATGAACTGGAGAGTTTGGCACAACTGACTTATGAGGTTTTTGGCCCTATCTTGCATGTTATCCGCTATTCATCCCAGCAGCTCAATGAAGTGATTGATGCCATCAACCGGACGGGATATGGCTTAACCCTGGGAATTCATAGCCGCGTGGATGAAACGGTCCGTTATATCCAGAACCGGGCTCAAGTGGGCAACGTTTATGTCAATCGCAACATGATCGGTGCTGTAGTCGGCGTGCAACCCTTTGGGGGGGAGGGGCTTTCAGGGACGGGACCTAAGGCCGGTGGCCCCCATTATCTATTGCGTTTTGCCACTGAGCGCTCGACAAGTATCAATACGGCGGCGGTGGGAGGCAATACCGATCTCATGTCCCTGCGGGAGTAATAGGGGGTTGATTGAGCCGATTATTCACCCGGCAGCCTGACAATAGTGAGCCAGAAGTTATCGATGCTCCTCACAATCTGAATAAACTCGTCTAGCTCCACTGGTTTGGTGACATAACAATTGGCGTGCAGATCATAGCTTTTTAAAATGTCTTCTTCATCTCGGGAAGTGGTGAGGACCACCACTGGAATCCGTTTGAGGACAGGATCCTGCTTGATCTCTTGGAGGACTTCGCGACCGTCCTTTTTCGGTAAGTTCAAATCCAGCAGAATGAGATCCGGGCGAGGTACATCGGCATATTGACCTTCTTGGTGTAAAAACTCCATTGCCGCAACCCCATCTTCCACTACGTGGAGCTGGTTCTGCACTTTGGCTTCTTTGAGGGCTTCCTGGGTTAATCGCACATCGCCGGGGTTATCTTCCACCAATAAAATTTCGATATCTTGTCGGTTCGTGGATACTCTCATTGATGGCGGCTATTCCTCTTTTGCTGGTAACGGCAGGGTGAAAAAAAAGGTGGTGCCTTCGTCCGGCTTAGATTCTAGCCAGATTTGTCCTCCATGGCGTTCCACAATTTTTTTGCAAATGGAAAGACCAATCCCCGTGCCGGGATATTCTTTTTTGGTATGCAGACGCTGAAAAAGTAGAAAGATCCGCTCGGCGTATTGGGGTTCAATCCCAATCCCGTTATCGGCTACGGAAAAAATAACTTGGTCTCCTTCTTCTTTTGCGTTGATATGGATTTTTGGTGTCTCTTCCCCCCGAAATTTTAAAGCATTACTGATGAGATTTTGAAACAGCTGTACTAATTGGGCCCTATCCGCGATTAAGACTGGCAAAGGGTCAACAGTGAGATGGGCATGGGTTTCTTCAATTACAAATCTGAGGCTCTCCAGGACTTGTTGGATGATCTGGTTACCGTCTGTCGTGGTGAAGGGCTTTCCCTTGGTGCCTACTCGGGAATAGGCCAGCAAATCATTGATAAGCGCTTGCATTCGAGTGGCCCCATCCACCATGAACTCAATGAATTCATCGGCATCTGAGTCCAGTTGGCCTCGATAGCGTCGCGCCAGCAGTTGGGCATAGCTGCTCACCATCCGCAGGGGCTCCTGGAGATCATGGGACGCCACATAGGCAAATTGCTCTAGTTCGGTATTTGAGCGAGTCAGTTCCTGGGTTTGCCGTTCTAGGGCCTTTTGTATCTCTTTGCGTTCGGTAATATCCCGGATAGCGCTGGTAATTAAGAGGTTGCCCTCGATTTCCATAGGGCTCAGGCTGATCTCAGCAGAAAATAGGCTCCCATCCTTGCGTACCGCATGGAGTTCCCGGCCCTCACCCATGGGGCGGGTACGGGGGTGTTGGTAATATTCCTGGCGGTATTGTCCGTGGCCAGGGCGGTGTTGCTCAGGCACTAGGATCTCAATGGGTTGGCCAATGAGTTCAGCCCGTGAATAGCCCAGCATTTGTTCCGCCATAGCATTCACGAGCACGATGCGACCGTACTGGTCGGAGATCACCATCGCATCAGGAGCCGCATCCAGTAACTGGCGAAAAGGGATCTGGACTTCCGCTATCATTTCATGTCAATCACGAGGCGAGCAAGGCGATTGTGGTCGAAGCATTGGAACAGGGGGCTTCGACCCTTGCCATGGAAGAGTTGACCCATATCCGCCAGCGGATAAAAGCCGGTAAGCGTATGCGTTCCCGCCTGCACCGATGGGCCTGGCGCGAGTTGCAGACCTTTATCGAGTACAAGGCCGAGGCGGCGGGTATCCGAGTGATCTACGTTAACCCGACCTACAGTTCCAAGACCTGCTCGGTCTGTGGTTGCCTGGGTGCTCGCGTTAAACATAAATTCTCCTGTTCGTGTGGTCACGTTGCGCACGCCGACTGGAATGCCACTCGAAATCTTGCAGCGTTGGCGAAGTCTATCGGCATCGCCAGGTCGGAGGTAGCGCCGGCTCATGTGGCAGTGGCTCGCCGCTGACCATAAAGCCCCTTCCTTTAGGGAGGGGATTCGTTACATTGCCATTGTGCAGTTATCTTCTTTTGAGGACTCGCTTTCAACAATTGCACGCAGTCGCTTGATAGCGGTTTGTTGAATCTGTCGTACCCGCTCGCGAGTAATCCCAATAGTTTGACCCACTTCTTCTAGAGTCGTCGCTTCATATCCATCTAATCCGTAACGGCGTTTAAGGACTTCCTGTTGGCGATCGGTAAGCTGCGATAGCTGATGATTAATAGTGATATTTTTATCGAAAATTTCCCATAAAATGGCCGGGTTGTTCCTTTCATCCGGAAGTAAATCGGCAAGACAATCTTCATTGTCCTCGCTTAGGGGGTCATTGAGTGAAGTCTCCGGAATCTGGAAACTCAGATAGCGCTGGATTTTCTCCAGGGGTTCGTTAAGTGCTTTGGCAATTTCCTCCAAGCGCGGCTCGGTGTTGTGGGTTTGGCCCAGTCGCTTTGCTTCCCGTTGATAGCGGCGGATGGTCTTTAAAACATGAACGGGAATTCGAACGGTTCGTACTTGATTCATCAGGGCCCGTTCTATGGCTTGTTCTATCCACCAACTGGCATAAGTGGAGAACCGAAAACCAAGCTCGGGATCAAATTTTTCCACGGCGTGAATCAGCCCAAGATTGCCTTCTTCAATCAGATCCATCAAAGGTAGGCCCCGGTTAACATGACGGGTCGCCATTTTTATGACCATGCGCAAGTTACTTTCAATCATGCGGTCACGGGCTTTGCGATCCCCCTGTTGGGCCAATCGCGCATAATGTTTTTCTTCTTCGGCGCTTAATAGGGGGGCTTTGCCGGCATCTCGCATATAAAGATTTTCTAGAGTCAATCCAGGCTCTAAGGTGGGGTCAGCGCTATTTTCGATCTCTTCATGATCTACCAAGGTGGCCGGGGAGTTTGCCGATTGGGAAGAGGGAATTTTTTCGTTCACCATAGCTGCTGTTCTCTCTCATTATTGGCCTATTTCGCAGCCATTTTATAAGGGCAAATCCTAGCGCTGACTATCCGTAGTTCTACGGATAAGGTGATGAAGAGTGAGCTAACATTAAATATAACTATTTGACTTAAGTGGTATATTGTTTTGTTTATCCCAACCTGGTGCAAACGGGGGTTAAGATCTTTCTAAGATGGCTAAACGGATCAGATCGGCTAAGGATTTTGCTTTGAGCTTCTCCATGACTTTGGCCCGATGAGCCTCGACGGTTCGGATACTAATGCTCAGTTCAGCGGCAATATGTTTGTTCATTTTGCCCTCTGCCAACAGCTCGAAGACTTGTCGCTCTCGTTTAGTTAAAGACTCAAGCTGGGTTAAAAATTCCCTCTGGGGATCTTGGAACTGTCCCTGGTGATTCCCCTCGGATAAAGCTTTATGGATCCGGTCTAACAAAGCTTGGGCGCGAAAAGGTTTTTCGATGAAATCTTCAGCCCCCGATTTCATCGCTTGAACTGCCATGGGGACATCGGCATGGCCGGTGATCATAATGACAGGGAGGTGAATCCCCCGTTGCGGCAACAGCTCTTGCAGCTCGAATCCATCCATACCCGGCATCCGCACATCGAGCAAAATACATCCCGTGAATGGGGATTCCTCGCTCTCAAGGAACGCCTGGGCAGAGGCATAGGTCTTTACATTAAAACCTTCTCCCTTTAAAAGTAAAGCTAATGATTTACGCATTGCATCGTCGTCATCCACGATGTATATCGTGTTTTCAGGTAGCATTATGATTATCCTTTGCAGGGGTAATCGGTAGCCTAAACTGGAATGTAGTGCCCCTGTGACCGTTGGAAGTAGCCCAGAGCTGGCCGCTGTGGGCCTCGATAATGGATTGGCAAATGGATAGCCCCATTCCCATGCCCTCTTGTTTGGTGGTAAAGAAAGGTTCAAATATTTTCTGCTTGAGGTTATCAGACAAGCCCGGACCCGTATCCTGGACCAGCACCTCAATAGCCGTTTCTCCGACCCATAGGGTCTGAATCTTGAGTTTCCGTTCTGTGTATTGAGCTGTGATCATGGCATCGAAAGCATTGCGCACTAGATTGAGGAGCACCTGTTGGAGTAGAAGATTATCGGCTGTGACAGAGGGAAGGGGCGTCTGCAAGGCCAATTCAATGGCGATATTTTGCCAGCGGGCCTCCACCTGCATGATATTCACTGCTTCCCGAACCAGTTCATTAATTTCCACGGGCACCCGCTGTTGTTCTTTTTTACGGACAAAATTGCGAAGATGCCGAATGATTTTGCCTGCCCGCTCCGCTTGCATGGCAATTTCTTCTAGAATATCGCGAAGAGGCTGAGACTCCGGGGAATGGGGTTCAAGGGTGCGTAAACAAATATCGCTGTAAGTGGTGATAGCCCCCAGTGGTTGATTGAGTTCGTGGGCAATCTCAGCAGCCATTTCCCCAAGGGTGCTTAGGCGTGAAATATGGGCCAGCTCTAACAGGCGTTGCTTGGCAAGATCTTCTGCCTGCCTTTGCTCCGTGATGTCGATACCGGTGCAGATCACATATTCCAGGGCACCGCTGGAGTCGAGTAACGCCGTGCTCGACCAGGCGATGAGGTACCGCTCTCCGGTTTTAGCTTGCAAATAGTCCTCATATTTTTTGGGAATATTTCGTGCTTGCAATTGTTTAAATTTTTTTGCGACACCTTTTTTAGTCTGGTCTGGGGAAGGGGTGAATTCCCAAAAATACCGCCCCTTAGCTTCTTTGGGTGAATACCTGCTGATTTTCTGGAAGGCTCGATTAAGGCGAACAATCCGGCCTTGGCAGTCCAGGACGACTACCAAAGCGTCGGCGGTATCCAAAATTGCAGAAGTGAAATCCCGCTCTTTGCGAAACAGCTCTTCTGTGTGCTTGCGCTGTAAGATTTCTTGTTGAAGTTGACGGTTTGCCTCTTTCAGGTGAGCTGTTCGCTCGGCGACGCGTTGCTCTAACTCGTCTTGAGCTTGGCGCAATGCGGTTTCCGTTTGTTTTCGCTCCATGGCATAGCGCAAAGCCCGTCCGACAAGTTGGCCGTCACCTTGACCTTTGACTAAATAATCTTGAGCCCCCCGTTTCACCGCTTCAATCGCCAATTCTTCATCAGCAAGACCGCTGAGTACCACGATAGGGAGCTGAGGCGCGGCTTCCTTCACCCGATTCAGGGTGTCTAGACCGTGACCATCAGGGAGGGACAGATCCAATAAAATGGCGTCGAATGGCTGGTTGCGAAGCATTGGCAGAGCATGACTGAGCCGCTCTACCGAGGTGGCCTCGAATTGGGTTCCTTTGGCCTCTTGCAGGGCCAATTGCACAAGCCGGGTATCGCCCGGGTTGTCCTCAATAAGCAGTAGTTGAATCGGAGAGGACCGCATTTCCCTTGGTAGAGTCACTACCAGCCGTTATCCGACATGGATGGCCTATCAAAATTTATTTATTGCGTCATTATAGACTTGCTAGGCCTTCCAATTAAATATAACCATAAGTCATGGGGTTAGTGGTGTTTACCGGATTTCTGCCCGACTTTCGTGGGAAGAGGCAGCAGTTACATCTTCCGGTTGGCCGGAAACGTTTTGGGTAGTGGAAGAACGTTCCTGCTCTGGGCTGTTGGGTTTTAGCTGGGTGACCCAGAGGACGGTGGCGCCTGCGACGGCGCTGGGCATCACTAGAAAATTCACTAAAGGAATAGAATTGGCTAGCATGGTAGCTCCCCCAAATCCCAGCCCTAACAAGCGGTGCTGTTGCAGGCGTTGCCTTTGTTCGGGGAAAGTGACTCCATGGTTTCCCATGGGGTAATCCATATATTCTAAGGTGAGCATCCAAGCGCTGAAGGCGAACCATAGGAAAGGAGCCACAATATTAAGCCCTGGGATGAAAAATAAGATCAGCAGGGGGATGGCCCGCAAGGCAAAATAACCGATCTTGTTCAGTTCCATCCAAATGGCGGGGAGCGCTTCCTGAAGCAATGTTTTCCAAGTGCCTGATTGATGAATTTCCTGGCCGGTGAGCTGCCGCTCGACCGCCTCCGCCAGCATTCCGTTGAAGGGGGCAGCGACCAGGTTGGTGATCATGGAGAAGATAAAAAAGGCCACGACGGCCATGGTGATGGCAAACAGTGGCCATAACAGCCAGCGTAACCAATCCAGCCACTGGGGCAGCAGCGAATCGATGAGGGTGCCGAACTGGGCTGCCCCTAGCCAGATGAGAGTAGCAAAAAGGAGCGTATTAATGGCCAGGGGAATATAGGCGTAGAGACGCAAACCAGGACGATGGATAAGGGAAAGCCCCCGTAAAAGGTAACTCGCACCTACAAGTGTTTGAGTAGCCATGGTTGATTCCTTTTATCTAAAATTATCTAAGTAGGGGCACAGCGTTGCCGTGCCTGAAGAACAGGTCAAGGCCTGGTGTGCTAGCAGCGCGCTTCCATAAGCTGCTTCAGTCTCACTTGCCATAGTGACGGGGACCTTGAGAATTTGCTCCCTGATTTGGATCCAAGCGGGATTGTGAGCCCCCCTGCCGGTAGTTTTTACCAGACCGGGAAAGGGTGCGCCAAGGGCTTGGAGTTGCCGGTATCCTTGTGCTTCGATATGGGCGATGCCTTCGAGGATAGCCTGGAAAAAGGTAAGATCATCAGGGGGGCGGGGAGTGAGGCGTGGTGGATATTGGGAGTCGGGGATAGGAAAGCGCTCGCCTTGAGCCGGCAGGGGATAATAATTCAATCCCGTGGGTTGTTGCGGCCGTAGCTGTGGCGTCATCTCATCAAGTTGGGCCTGGGTGAAGTACTGTCCCAGGACAGCACCACCACTATTAGAAGCACCACCAGCCAGCCAAAGGTTGCCCAAGCGATGGCTGTAGACTCCATATTTTGCGCTGAAGAGGGGACGCTCAGAGGCTACTTTGAGGGCTAAGGTAGAACCAAGGGAAGTGACGGCATCGCCTGGCTTGCCCGCACCAGTGGCCAGGAAGGCCGCAATACTGTCGGTAGTGCCCGCGACCAGGACCGCCTGGGGGGGGATTCCAAAAGCCTCTACCTGGGCAGGGTGAACCGGGCCGATAATCGTTCCTGGAGGGACCACCGAGGGCAATAGTTCATAGCGTGCGCCTACCTGTTCGAGCCAGGCGGGCCATTCCCGCCGACGGGGATCGTATCCCGTTTTGAGGCAGTTGTTCTCGTCGCTGAGTCCTAATCTGGCGCCTAAGCGGAAGGCGATCCAGTCTGCTTGGTGGAGCAAATACGCGGCTTGGCTGGCCTCGGGTCGGGTTTGTAAGTGGAGGAGTTTGGCCAAACTGGAGGTGGCGCCGAAAGCCCCACTATCGGAAGGCGCTTGTTCGGCAATGGTCCGTGCTTCGGTACGGCTGCGGCTGTCGTTATAGAGTAAGGCGGGGGTCAGGGGATTCCCTTTTGCATCCACGAGTAATACCGTGCCGGAGGTCCCATCCACGGCGAGGGCCCGAACTGCGCTGGCGGGCACCGAAGCAAACAAGCTTTGGAGGGCTTGTTGAACAGCTTGCCACCACTGCGTGGGATCCTGTTCAACCGCTTCCCCTTGACGCCGGGGAGAGGGGAGGGAGGCATGGCTGCGACCTACGGCAACCCCCGTTTCATCGATCGCCACCACTCGACAGCCTGAAGTGCCCAGATCAATGCCAAGAAAAAGATCCTTAAACATTTCAGGGCAACCGGACAACCTCGGGGGCATCCCATTCGGGCTGGCGGTATTCAGCCACCACCGTGGTGTAGATGCCACCACGCACATTAAACTCAGCCCTCAGGCGCATGAATCGAGGCGTACAGGCAGCGACCAGATCATCTAGGATCTGGTTAGTGACTGCCTCGTGGAAAGCGCCTTGGTCCCGATAGGACCAGATATAGAGTTTGAGGGACTTTAATTCCACGCAGGTGCGATCGGGCACATATTCCAGATGTAAGGTGGCGAAGTCCGGTTGGCCCGTTTTTGGGCATAAACAGGTAAACTCCGGAATTTTGATCCGGATGGTATAGTCTCGTTCCGGGAAGGGGTTGGGAAAGGTTTCAAGTTCTCTACTCGGTTGGCTAGGCATCTTGTTGTCTCTGTGTTAGCGTTGCGTCTTTCAAATTTGGTTTTATTATCGCTTAAATCCATGCCATGCGCCTAAAGAAAATCAAGCTCGCTGGCTTTAAATCTTTTGTCGATCCCACTAGTTTACCCTTGCCCAGTAACTGTGTAGCCATTGTGGGACCCAATGGCTGCGGCAAGTCCAATGTGATTGATGCCGTGCGTTGGGTAATGGGAGAAAGTTCAGCGAAGCACTTGCGCGGCGATTCCATGGCCGATGTGATTTTTAATGGCTCGACTTCCCGTAAACCGGTAGGTCAGTGCTCCGTGGAGCTGGTGTTTGATAACAGTGAGGGGAGCTTGGGCGGGCAATATGCCACTTACAACGAAATTGCCATCAAGCGGCAGGTCAGCCGGGATGGTCAGTCCCATTATTTTCTTAATAGTGCCCGCTGTCGCCGCCGTGATATTACCGATATTTTTCTGGGGACCGGCCTGGGGCCACGGAGTTATGCGATTATTGAACAGGGCATGATCTCTCGTCTTATCGAAGCTAAGCCGGAGGAGCTGCGTGTTTTTCTGGAAGAAGCCGCAGGTATTTCCAAATACAAGGAGCGCCGGCGGGAGACTGAAAATCGCATGGGGCATACCTCAGAAAATCTTAATCGCATTAATGATTTAAGAGAGGAAATTGGAAGACAGCTCAATACTTTGAAGCGCCAAGCAAAAAATGCAGAAAAATATCAGGAATTTAAGCAGTTAGAACGGGAAATCAAAGCTCAAATTCAAGCTCTTCGCTGGCAGGCATTGGATGAGGAAGGACGCAAACAAAACCAGGACATTGAGCAAAAGGAGACTCTCCTGGAAGGGCGCGTCGCGGCTTTGCGTCAAGTGGAAGCCCGTTTAGAACAGCAGCGAGAGGCGCTCCATCAAGCCCGGGATAAGGCGGCTGAAATTCAGGAGGCCTACTACAGTCAGGGGGCCGAGATTGCCCGACTGGAACAGCAACTTCACCATGAACGGGAGCAGTGGGCACAGCACCAACAGGAGCAGGAACAGATAGAGCATCAGTTGGCACAGGTGCAACAGACCCAAGAGGAGAAGCGGACGCTGATTGAGCAGACTCAGCAAGCCCTGGCCAGCCATGGGGAGTCCCAGGCAGGGGCACAGCAACAATGGCAGGCCGCACAGGAATGGCTAGAGACTACGGAAGCCTCCATGCAGGATTGGCAGGTAAATTGGGAAGATTTTAACCAGCGGGCAGCGGAGCCGACCCAGAGGGCCCAGGTGGAGCGTAGCCGACAACAGCAGTTAGCACGACAGCAACAGCAACTGCAACAACGTCGGGCCCGCCTTGAAGAGGAGGCCTATCAACTGGGCCAGAGCGATGATGGGGAAGGGGTGGATGAGTTACGGGAAGAGCGGTTTATCCTCGAGCAACAAGTGGCCCAGCAGCAGGAAGCGCTTGCCCGTTCTACCGCTCAGATTACCGAACAGCGAGAGCAAGAAAAGCAACTTTCTAGGAAACTCCATAGCCAGCAAGGACATTTGCATCACTTACAGGGCCATTTGACTTCCTTGCGGGCGTTACAGCAGGCTGCTCTTGGCCGTGGCAAGGGCGGAGTCGGTGCCTGGTTAGAACAGCAGGGCTTGGCGGAGAGTTCCCGCTTGGCAGAGGTCCTGAGGGTTGAACCGGGATGGGAGCAGGCGGTAGAGCGGGCTTTGGGTGTGCACCTGGAAGCTGTTTGCGTGGAAGACCTGGAGCTACTGGCCGACAAGCTACTGCATCTGGAAGCAGGGTCTCTTATCCTATTTGATACGGCCGCTTCAGCCCAGGCTAACCGAGCAGAGGCGGGAGTCCCCTTGTTAAGCAAGCTCCAGGCCCCATGGCCTTTGGACTCCTTGCTGGAGGGAATCTACGCGGTGGAAACCCTGGCCGAGGCATTCGCTTTGCGGGCTCGCCTCGCTCCGGGTGAATCGGTCATCACCCGCGACGGCATTTGGCTTAGCTCCTGCTGGTTAAGCCTGATCCGGGAGAGCGATGAGAAGTCAGGGGTGCTGGCCAGGGGGCGGGAGATAGAGGATTTGCAACAGGAAGTTGCCCAATGCCAGAAGGAGGTGGAGATCCTTGAGAAACAGTTAGAGGAGGTCCGCGGGCGTCTTCATGCCTTAGAGGGCGAACGGGAGCAGTATCAAAGTGCGACTCACCAGTTGCAACAGGAACTAGGAGAGCACCAATCCGCTTTGGCACGGGCGGAGGCCCAGCAGGAACAGCAGCGTCTTCGCCGGAGGCAGGTGGAGGAGGAACTAGAAGAGCTTCAGCTCTATTTTGCTGAAAATGAACAAGAGCGGCAATTGGCTGAAGAACAACTCCAAGAGGCGCTGATAGACATTGAAAATCTCGCCGAGGAGCGAGAACGGCTGGTGGCGGAGCGGGATCGGTTGAGGGTAGCGGTGGAGCAAGTTCGCAGGGAGGCGGGGGCAGCAAAAGATACCCTCCATCGGTTGGAAATGGAGGGGCAGACCCTCCAGGTGACCTTGGAATCGGCCCAGGAAGCCACTGCTCAGGCTCGTCGGGAGTACCGCAAGTTACTCCAGCGCCGGGAAATATTAGAAGCTACTCTGGCGGGGGGGCAAGGACCCCTGCAGGAACTGCAAGCTCGGCTGGAGGCCCATTTGCAACAGCGGCTGAAGATCGAGCATCAGTTAAACGAGGCGCGGGAGGGAGTGACTACCCTGGAAGCCGAGTTGCGCGCCAGGGAAGAGGAACAGCGCCAGATTGGAAAAGCTATCGAGGAGCAGCGGACCGCGTTGGAGCAGCTCCGAGTTGATGGACAGGCGATTCGGGTGCGGGCACAGACTCTCAGGGAACAGTTGAATGAAGGCGGCTTTAACCCGGAGCAAATATTAGGGGAGATGCCTGCAGGAAGTGAACTGACTGCCTTGGAAGGGGAATGCGAGCGCATTGCCCAGCGCATTCAGCGCCTGGGTGCCATTAATCTGGCGGCTATTGATGAATACCGGGTCCAAGCGGAACGGGAGCAATACCTGGATTCTCAATATGCTGATTTAACCGAAGCACTGCGAACTCTAGAAAATGCCATTCAACGTATTGACCGTGAAACCCGTAGTCGTTTCCGGGACACCTTTGACAAGGTCAATGGTGGTTTGCAAACCCTCTTTCCCAAGCTTTTTGGGGGGGGGAAAGCCTACTTAGAATTGAACGATGATGATTTGTTAAACACGGGTGTTAAGATCATGGCGCGCCCTCCAGGTAAACGAAATAGCACTATCCATCTGCTTTCAGGGGGGGAGAAGGCGCTGACTGCAATAGCCCTGGTATTTGCTATTTTTCAACTCAATCCTGCGCCTTTTTGCATGTTAGATGAGGTGGATGCCCCTCTTGACGATGCCAATGTGGGGCGTTTTTGTGAATTGGTGAAGGAAATGTCAGAAAAGGTGCAATTTATTATCGTGACACATAATAAGACCACCATGGAGATGGGGCACCAGCTGACGGGAGTAACCATGCATGAGCCTGGCGTCTCACGCTTGGTTGCGGTGGATGTGGACGAAGCCGTGCAACTGGCGGCCGTTTAGCGAGGGGTTTTTATGAATGATCTACGCCTGGCGTTGCTTGCAATCGGTGTTTTAATCCTTGTTGTAATTTATCTTTATAGCCGTTGGGAAGCTAAACGGAAAGGAATTCGAGATCAGCAACTGGGGCGTAGACGCATGCCAACACTGGGCGCCTATGAGGAGGGCTTAGAGGCTCCAGCGGGGTCCGCCGAGCCCCCGCAAGAGGCTAAGGTTTCGCCACCGGAACCTGAGGAGAGTTTGACTTCCCCACCCCTGGGGGAAATCCAAGGGTCGAGAGGATCAGAAGAGGAGTTTTTGGAGGATCTGGATGGTTTGGCTACTCTAGTAGAGGAGACTAAAGAACACCATCCTGAGAAAAAAGTACCGGAGCACACTGAAGTTATGTCAACTAAGGAAGCTAAGAAAAGCCGCTTTGCCCTACCGAAAAAGTGGTTCAAGACAAAATCCAAACCTGAGTCGGCACCGCAATCTCCTCCGCCCCCGCCCCAGGCCTCGGGACCTGAGCTTATCATTGTGCTGACAGTAGTGGCGCGGGGAAAGAGCATGTTTCGAGGCACCGAGATCGTTCAGGTCTTGGAAGGCAAGGGACTTCGGCATGGAGAAATGGATATTTATCATGCCTACTCGCCTGGAGGACGAGCGGTATTTAGTGTTGCCAATATCATGGAGCCGGGATCCTTTGATCTGGAGCAGATTGACCATCTTTCCACCCCTGGGCTTGCTTTGTTTCTGCGTTTGCCTGGACCGGCAGGCGGTTTTGCCGCCTTCGATGCCATGTTGGAGACGGCCGAACTGTTGGCTGAAAAGCTCAATGGAGAAGTCCGTGATGAACGGCGGAATGTACTGACCGCCCAGGCAATCGAGCAGATACGAGAGCGTATTCTGGGCTTTAATCGGACCCGCCGTTCCATGGGCGTGTAGCTTAGACAGTCCCCTATAGCGTCGGTAGGCCAAGAGGTACATTATGACGGCGACGGCTCAAGCGAGGGAGCGCGTAGAGACGTTGCGAAAGTTAATAAATGACTATAACTATAACTATTATGTTCTTGATAGTCCAGTAGTTCCTGATAGCGAATACGACCGCTTGATGCGGGAGTTACAGAATCTGGAAGCTCAATATCCAGAGTTGGTTGTTCCCGATTCACCCACTCAGCGGGTGGGTGCCGAACCGCTTAAAGCCCTCGGGGAGGTCAAGCATGAAATCCCCATGTTATCCCTGAACAATGCCTTCAGTGAGGAAGAGTTGGCCGATTTTCATCGGCGGGTCAAAGAGCGTTTAGGTATTGAACAGGTGGAATATGCGGCTGAACCTAAGCTTGATGGTCTTGCCGTTAGTTTATTGTACCAAGAAGGGATTCTCGTCCAGGGCGCGACCCGGGGCGATGGGGTGACGGGAGAGGATGTCACCCACAACGTTCGAACTATTCCCACCGTCTCCCTGCATTTGCGTGGCGACAAGATTCCTTCCCTGTTGGAAGTCCGTGGTGAGGTGTATATGCCCAAGGAGGGGTTCGAGCGGCTTAACCGGGAGCACCTTGCTAAGGGCGAAAAAACCTTTGTGAATCCCCGCAATGCCGCCGCGGGCAGTTTACGCCAATTGGATCCCCGAATCGCAGCCAGCCGTCCCTTGGCGATATTTTGCTACGGGGTTGGCAAAGTGGAACAGGGGACATTGCCGCAGCGTCATAGTGAGGTGTTGGCCCGCCTTAAGCAGTGGGGTCTGCGCACTCCCCCCCATGTGGAGGTGGTGGCAGGACTGGCGGGGTGCCAAGAATACTACCAACGTTTATTGGAACGGCGTGATGGGCTCCCCTATGAGATCGATGGAGTGGTATTCAAAGTGGATCGCTTCGATCAGCGGCAGGCCTTGGGGTTTGTTGCCCGTGCCCCCCGCTGGGCGATTGCCTATAAATTTCCTGCCCAGGAGGAGTTGACCCAGATCTTGGATATTGAGGTGCAGGTAGGGCGCACCGGGGCATTGACTCCCGTTGCCCGGCTCCAGCCTGTGTTTGTGGGTGGTGTCACCGTAAGTAATGCCACCTTGCACAACGAAGACGAAATCCGGCGTAAGGATGTCCGGATTGGCGACACCGTTTATGTGCGCCGGGCTGGAGATGTGATTCCTGAAGTGGTTAAGGTGATCCTCGATCACCGTCCTCCTGATGCTCGCTTTTTCCAGATGCCTACCCAATGCCCCATCTGTGGCTCTGAGGTCATCAAAGACGAGGGGGGAGCCATTGCCCGTTGTAGCGGCGGTTTATACTGTCCGGCTCAGCGCAAGGAAGCGATCAAACACTTTGCCTCGCGCCGGGCAATGGACATCAATGGCTTGGGAGACAAGCTGGTGGATCAGCTTATAGAACGTGAGCTGGTTGAGGATGTAGCTGATTTGTACCACCTTACGGCGGAGCAACTTGCTGGCTTAGAGCGCATGGGGCAAAAGTCAGCAGCCAACTTGATGCATGCCATCGAGGCCAGCAAGCACACCACCTTGCCACGTTTTCTGTACGCGTTGGGTATTCGTGAAGTGGGAGAAGCCACTGCCCAGGCATTAGCGGAGGAATTTAATTCCTTGGAAGCTTTGGAAGGCGCCAGTGAGGAGAGGCTACAAGAGGTGACGGATATCGGCCCGGTTGTGGCTACCCATATTGCCGCTTTTTTTCGCCAACCCCACAATCGTCAGGTGATCCAACGTTTGCGAGAAGCGGGGGTCTGCTGGCCAGAAAAGGAAGGTAAAAAACCAATCCCCCAACCCCTTTCCGGTAAGACCTTTGTGCTGACAGGGACCTTGGAAAGCATGACCCGGGAACAGGCCAAGGAGCGTCTACAAGCGCTGGGGGGCAAGGTCACGAGCAGCGTTTCTTCCAATACCGATTATTTAGTAGTAGGTACTAATCCCGGTTCTAAGTTGACAAAAGCAAAAGACCTCCATATCACCCTCTTAGACGAAGGGAATTTTAGGAATTTGCTCGACGAGGCATCCCATCCCTGATACGTCAGGACTGACGCCATTTTATCGCTTTGCATAAGTTGGGTTTAAAAAAACCAAATTTAATATTGACAATCATTTGCATTTATAATTAGATCTCTAGTAGGAAAAGGTACAGAGGGTACTAGAGCCATGTATGTATGTATATGTCGTGCTGTCACCGATAAGCAACTGCAAGAAGCGATTTCGGAAGGCACTAATAATCTTCGTGATTTAAGGCGCCAGTTAGGGGTGGTGAGCAGTTGTGGCAAGTGTGGTCGTTGCGTGCGGGAGATTCTGCAGCAGTGCCAACAAGCTGCGACTGCTGAAGTGAGCAGCGCCGCGTAACTTGCCGGGTACTTTATAGGTGCTTGTGATCTCGGGCGCCCTGGGTTGACGCTTGCCCACTTTCTGGCAGAATCAGGCCGATGGTAGTCCAGGAAAGGTTAGAAATAACGGCGCCAGGCCGTGGAACGGTGGAAATTACGGACCAGGTGCAGCGCATCGTCACGAGTAGCGGCATCAAGACCGGTTTGTGTCATGTCTTTATTCACCATACCAGTGCGTCATTGATGCTTTGTGAGAATGCGGATCCGGCTGTGCGGCATGACTTGGAAACTTATTTAAGTCGCCTCGTGCCTGATGGCGACCCCTTGTTTACCCATAGGCAAGAGGGAGCGGATGATATGGCGGCTCACGTGCGCACGGTGCTGACCCATTCAGAACTCAACCTGCCGGTCACTGATGGTCGTTGTGCCCTGGGTACGTGGCAGGGGGTTTATGTTTGGGAGCATCGTTTCTCGGGCCAACGGCGGCGGGTCACGGTGACCGTGTATGGAGAGCAGGCTTAGGGAGTAAAACGATGATAGCGTAAAAAAGTCCCGGTAAGCTGTGCCACGGCAGGGGAGAATAACAACCCCGTATGATTAGTTTTGACCAGGCAATGATCCGTCATCCCCGCCAATTTTGTTTCTATAACGCCTACCGTCCCGTCATTAGGTTGGGGCAAGCGCGCAATCAGTTGGCCTATACCAAAGTCCCGAATTCCTGCAATGACCCCTAATTTTTGTGTAAATTGCCAGGGAGGGGCGCTTTCAATCAGTAAACCCTCTTCAGTGCTTCGCCCCAAAAGATAGCGGCCTAGCCGGTGGCTGTAAAGCCGTCGAGCGACGATGCTGCCGGCGAAGGGAGTCCCGAGCGCCACCACTCCTCCAGGTCTTTGCCCGGGATACCTCTCTAATAGCTGCTGTATTAAAAGCCCTCCCAAGCTATGTCCCACGAAGTGAATGGTCTCTGCTTCTAAATCTTCGATGCAACGGTGTAGATGAACAAGCGTTTCATTAAGGCTGCTTCGGAGGGAGCGGTAACTGAAACAGATGGTTCGGTAGCCCTGTGCCCTAAGCCGTTTGGCTAGGGGATACAGGCAAAATCCTTTCATCCAGATTCCATGGAGCAAAATGACTGTTTCTGGTTTTTCAGCAGGGTGAGGAGGAGAATAGACTGTCATCAATTTTTACACATTTCTTCATTTTATGTTTTAAATAACTTTAAAATATTATCATAATTTTATGATTTATAAATATTTTTTATTTTTTGGTCTATTTTTTGCCAAGTTTTTTAAAGAGTTATTTATTGCCTAAAGCTAAGCAAATGAGTGATACAATTACTAAAAAAATAAATTTTCACTCCGATCGCCGTGGCAGACGGGAGCGGCGGGCAACTTTGATCCCCCGCTTTAGCTACTGGGGCCGCCGGGGGCGCCGCTGTCAGATTAGGCGGCAAGAGGATCTCACCGGGATTTATCTAGACCAATATCCAGCCCATCTATTGTGGATCACCGTGGTGATCCTAGGCTTGTGTTTTATGGATGCGATTCTCACCTTGTCTTTACTCCAGCGAGGCGCCGTGGAAATCAATCCGTTTATGGCGACATTAATGAACACGAGCACTCATCTCTTTGCGGGGGTGAAAATGGCGATTACCACGCTCAGTCTGGTATGGTTGGTAATACATCATAATTTCATGGTGTTAGATCTCCTTCGCGTGCAAGCGCTCCTCTATGGTTTTCTATTTATCTATTTGGGGCTGGTGGGTTATGAAAGCTTCTTGTTGCTGACCGAACCTTTATTTGGCTGATAAGTCCAAACAGGGAGGTTAAGTGCGGGAGAGTGACCACCATGCCGTGGAGAATAAGTCTTGCCTTCATCTTTTTAGCCCTTGGGGGTTGCGCCAGCCAAGTCCCCGTGATGATTCGGCAACCGCCTCCGGAAAGCCCCAGCCTTAGCGCGGTTCAAGAAGATATTGCTCATTACCAAGGGAGTATTGTCCGCTGGGGGGGAACTATTGCTAGTATTCAGAATAAAACAGAGACCACCATAGTAGAAATTGTCGCCCGGGAACTGGACGAGCAAGGACGCCCGAAAGAGACTGATTTTAGCCCTGGGCGGTTTTGGGCCCAGGTAGACGGCTTCTTAGAGCCGGTGATTTATCAGAAAGGGCGAGAGATTACAGTCTATGGCTCGGTAGAGAAACTTGTCGAAGGTCAAATTGGAGAATATCCTTATTTGTTTCCCCTGGTGCAGGTGAAAACCTATCATCTGTGGGCGCCTAGAGAATCGAGATATTATTATTATCCTTACCCTTATCCTTATTATTATCCCTATCATTTTTATCCTTTCTGGTATTATTGGTAGCGACTTTCCCCGTCTTTTGCTTCCCACAAGGCGAGGCTTCAAGGTAAATTAACGATTCCAGCTTTCACGGGCTGGTCCGTCCATATAACAAGGAATGCCTTCTATCCCTCTCTGAATGGGCGAAGGCTTTCGGCACGTACTCAATAACTAGAGAAAATGGTTAGAATTTGGCGTTTAATCTTATTAGCGGTATTTTTAATGACTTGCGCGGCAGTGGGCGCAACTGAAAAGCAAGATGAGGTAGAGGACGAGACTTATTCAGAAGAGACAATTATTGATGCGGCCTCGGAATTTTTTGGCAAGACCACCAAGGCTCTTGCCCAGGCTATAGAAAAAGTATTTGAAGAACAGGGCCGTCCCAATGGCTATATCACGGGGACGGAAGGGGGCGGCGCCATTGGTGTGGGGTTGCGCTATGGCGAAGGGGTTTTGCATACCAAAAGAGGGGGAAGAAATAAAGTCTATTGGCAAGGTCCATCGGTGGGGTTTGATTTCGGCGGTAATCTTTCCAAGGTTTTTACCTTAGTTTATCATCTCGGGGATATCGATGATCTTTTTCAACGGATTCCCGGGGTAGACGGAAGCCTTTATCTTGTGGGGGGGATTAGCGTCAATTATCAGCAAACCGGTGATCTCATCTTGGCTCCAATTCGTACGGGTGTAGGTTGGCGCGCCGGTGCTAGTATAGGTTACGTCCACTATACTCGCAAAAAGTCTTGGATTCCTTTTTAAGTACTAGTCGTTATTTTCAGTTTCTATAAAAAACGCCGGCAAAATGCCGGCGTTTTTTATAGAAACTGAAAACTTACATTTGATCTAAAAATGAACGAGGTAATTTGATGGCTCAGTATGTCTACAGTATGAACCGGGTGGGCAAGGTAGTGCCACCGAAGCGGGTTATTTTGCGCGATATCTCCCTATCTTTTTTCCCGGGAGCGAAGATTGGGGTATTAGGCCTAAATGGCGCGGGGAAATCCACCTTGCTCAAAATTATGGCGGGGATTGACAAGGATATCGAGGGTGAGGCGATTCCCCAAAAAGGCCTCAAGATTGGCTACCTTTCTCAAGAGCCTCAATTGAACCTGGAAAAAAATGTCCGCGGTAATGTCGAGGAGGGCATTGCCGAGATAAAAGCCGCGCTAGATCGCTTCAATGAGATCAGCATGCTATTTGCCGAGCCGATGAGCGAAGAGGAAATGAATCTCCTCCTTGAGGAACAGGCCCAGCTCCAAGATACCATTGAAGCTGCGGATGCCTGGAAGCTCGATCATAAGCTTGATGTCGCCGCTGAAGCGCTTCGTCTCCCGCCCTGGGAGGCAGAAGTGACCCACCTTTCGGGTGGGGAACAGCGGCGTGTGGCCCTTTGCCGATTACTTCTCTCCAAACCGGATATGCTGCTGCTAGATGAACCGACTAACCACCTGGATGCGGAGTCGGTGGCCTGGTTGGAGCGCTACTTGGAGATCTATCCGGGGACGGTGGTGGCGGTGACTCACGATCGTTACTTTCTAGATAACGTGGCGGGTTGGATTTTAGAACTGGATCGTGGCCATGGCATACCCTGGGAAGGGAACTACTCCTCCTGGCTAGAGCAAAAGGAAAAACGTTTGGAATTGGAAGAAAAGCAGCAAGAAGCGCGGGTTAAAGCAATCAAGGCCGAGCTGGAGTGGGTTTCCGCGAATCCAAAGGGGCGGCATGCTAAAAGCAAAGCCCGCCTTGCCCGCTTTGAAGAGCTCACTTCCCAGGAATACCAGAAGCGCAATGAGACCAATGAGATCTATATCCCGCCTGGACCCCGTCTTGGGGATGTGGTGGTAGAGGCCCAAGGGTTGCGCAAGGGCTTTGGGGATCGTTTACTCATTGATGATCTCAGTTTCAGCCTTCCCCCCGGGGGGATTGTGGGAATCATCGGTGCTAACGGCGCAGGGAAAACCACCTTATTTAGAATGATTGTGGGTCAAGAGCAGCCGGATGCCGGTGATATTCGGCTGGGGGAAACCGTTGATTTGGCTTATGTGGATCAAAGCCGGGAGGCTTTGGATGCCAGTAAAACCGTCTGGGAAGAAATTTCGGAAGGTCAGGACATTATCAAAGTAGGGACCTATGAGACCCCCTCCCGTGCCTACGTAGCGCGATTTAACTTTAAGGGCTCGGATCAGCAAAAACGTATTGGAGATCTTTCCGGGGGGGAGCGCAACCGAGTGCATTTGGCGAAGCTGCTTCGTGCCGGGGGGAACGTTCTCCTTCTCGACGAACCGACCAATGACCTGGATGTGGAAACCTTGAGGGCCCTGGAACAGGCTCTCCTAAACTTTCCTGGTTGTGCTGTCGTGATTTCCCATGATCGCTGGTTTCTCGATCGTGTTGCTACCCATATGCTCGCCTTCGAGGGTGACAGCCAGGTGGTTTGGTTCGAGGGTAACTATGCCGATTATGAAGCGGACCGCCGGCGGCGCTTGGGAGAGGCTGCCGATCAGCCTCACCGTATCCGCTACAAGCCTTTGTCTTCCTAGGGCTTGACGCGGAGGGTAAAGGAGGCCGCGAGCTAGTGTTGAATTTTAGGGGTCTAGCTCGAACGTTTTTTCTGCTCTATTGTCCATGGAGGTGAAAGGGGAATATGAGTAGCAGGATAGCCCAGTCATCTCCAAAGGACGACTATTCATGAAAACACCTCAATTGATTGCCCATCGCGGTTACGCCAAAGCATTTCCGGAAAATACCCTGCTGAGCCTAGATGCTGCTGTAAATGCTGGCGCACGCTTGGTAGAGTTTGATGTGCAATTGACTGCCGATGAGATCCCCGTGGTGCTCCACGACGACACTCTCCTTCGTACCGCAGGGCATGACGGGGCTATCTTCGAAATGAATTCGGCCGATCTTGAGCATATTTGTGTTAACGAAGCCGCCCGCTTTGGTCCCTATTTCCCGGAGGTGCAGATTTCCACCTTGGAAAATATCGTCCTTTGGTTAAAGGGGCTTCCCCAGGTGACCGCTTTTGTGGAGATTAAGACCCAGAGCCTACGACGTTTTGGGATTCAAAGGGCAGTGACCCGGGTGTTGAGTGTTTTGGAGCCTGTAAAGGCCCAATGTGTCCTGATCTCATTTGATGCTCAAGCAGTCTCCTTTGCCAGGGAAGAGGGGATGGCGGCTACCGGTTGGGTTCTGTCTTCCTGGGATTTGGCGGCCGCCCTTAGGCTTAACCCGGAATATGTATTTTGCAATTGGACCCGCATTCCTCCAGGATGGAAAGACTTTGCCCAATACCCCTGGAGCTGGGCTATTTATGAGATTACCGAGGTGGAGAAGGCATTGGAATATGCTGCTTGGGGAGTGGAATTTATCGAGACCATGGCTATTGGGGAGATGTTGCAGCACCCCCTATTCCATGCCACCAGTGGCTCACAGCCACAAACCTCGGCTCCAATGCCTGTGGTAGAGACTGGGATGGTGGGCGCCTTTGACCCCCAACCCTTGGGGTAGTTGGTCCCGCAAATTCTCTTACTTAAGATTAAGAGGGCTTAGCGTAAAACAAAAGGAAGCACCTTGGCCTTCTTCTCCTTCCGCCCAAATGGTTCCTCCATGACGGTGTACCACACGTTGTACTGTCGCTAGACCGATGCCTAATCCTTCAAATTCGTGTTCATTATGTAGCCGCTGGAAAACCTGGAACAGCTTGGACTGGTAGTTCGGGTTGAAACCTACACCATTGTCACTGATGATAAATATTTGCTCCCCTTTTTTTTCCAGACAGGTAAATTTCACTTGGGGGTATTTTTGTGCTCGGGTGTATTTCCAAGCGTTCGAAAGCAAGTTTTCAAGGCAGATTCGGAGTAGTTTACTATCAGCCGCTGCGGTTATGTCCGGTTGAATGTAAATGTCTACCCCCCGTTCGGGTTGTTCCTGGCGGAGCTCGTTGACGATTTCAGCGGCTAAAACTGACAAATTCAGTTTTGAACGGTCGAGTTCGTGGCGGTTGATGCGCGAGAGTTGGAGCAGGCCATCGAGTAGCAGCCCCGTTCGTTGGCTGGCTCCTTGAATCCGGCTGAGATAGTGCTTGCCATCCTCGTCCAGAACTTCTCCATAATCCTCCCAAAGGACCTTGCTAAATCCTGTCATGGCTCGGAGGGGAGCGCGCAGATCATGGGAGACCGAGTAACTAAAAGCCTCGAGTTCTTGGTTTACTCTCGCCAGTTCCTGGAGCTTATGTTGTAAGGAACGGTTCAGCCCTCTAATTTTCTCTTCGGCCTGTTTCCGAACCGTGATGTCGCGAATAATGGCAATGGTCTTAGTGCCCCGTTGGGACACGAAAGAACTTAGGGCCACCTCAACAGGGAATTTAGTGCCGTCCGCCCTTAGGCCGTAAAGCTTTCGACCGACACCTATTTCCTGGGTCGTCGGCGATTGCTGGTGGGCGGTTCGGTACTGGGCATGTAGTTTACGGTAGAGTTCGGGGATAAGTTTTTCGGGAGGTTGGCCGAGCAACGCTTCCCGGGGGTAGCCAAAGAGCTGCTCGGTCTGGGTATTGACCAAGGAGATGGCGCCTTCTGGGTTGACTAGCACGATCCCATCAGGCGCCGCTTCACAGAGGTTACGAAAGCGTTGCTGATTTTCCCGGGCTTGCTTTTCTGCTTCAATCAGTGGGGTAATATCACGCCCGGTAGCGACGACCATCTGAACAGTATTGGCGGCGTTATTAACGGGGCTGAGGAGGTATTCATAGTATCGACTACCCCCATCTCGGGAATAAGTAATTGGGCTGATCTGGGGTTTTCCGGAGGTGATGACGATTTGGAGATCACACTCAAAGCGCTCCATAATGTCGGCGGGCAGCCCAAGTTCTCGCCAAGAGCGCCCAATCACCGCCTCCAATGGTAAGCCAAGTTCCTCTAGTCCGCTAGGATTGGCGTAGAGGTAACGTCCCTCTCGATCGTAGATGTAAATGTGATCGGCGCAGGCTTCTAATGCCGCTTTGAACAACCCAGAGAAGGGTATTGAAGATTGCAGGTTTGGATATTTATTTTCCATGATAATCCTCTTCCAAGATGAGCAGACTAAACCGAGAAGCGACAGGGGACAATACTGCGGCCTAACTTTCTAGGCAGAATGGTAAAGGTTGCCACCGAGCAGGGGGTTGGCTTATATATAGAAGCCTTATCCAGGAGGAATTAACTATGGCGGAAATCAACGCGAAGAAAACCACCGAAGAACAAATTGCCTCGGAGCTTAGCAGCAAAGGGGAATTCGCTGAGTCAGTGCTTGGAGAGCCTGAACCTTGGGCGGAATGGGAAACCCGGCTGTGCCTCTGGAGTATAGGCATTGGGACTGTTGCCCTAGTGATACTAGGGTTTTTGATCAATCAATTTTTGCTTTCCTAACGTGATACTGTAATGAAAGCGGACTTGGAAGTCAGCCTGATCCATGACGGCACTTACTGGATTGTTCGCCACCCGACCCTGGAAGCTCGTGGTCGGACCTTGTCTGAACTGGACCAAGACCTTACCCAGCGCCTGCGGGAAAAGGGGGATTTTCCAGCATCTAGCCAGGTAACGGTGTTCATGGGTTTTGATTACGACACCATACCTACTTGGATCCGGCAATATGCCTATCATTATTTCAACCGCTATGTTCTGCTGCGCCTGTAGCTTTCATGAAACCTCCGCAGGGAAACCTGCGGCTTCAGTCACCGGACTATTGACGGGTGATTGCTGAGTAAGAAAAAAAGGGGGAAGTATCAATGGCTGGAGTGAATCGGAGATGGTACTCCGGTATGGCCACCACTGAAGATTGGTGGGCGGTCTGGCTAGGTTTGATTATGTTTCTGGCCGGTTTGACCTCTATTTGGGGTTGGGATTTGGTCGGTTGGATGGCAAAAACCGGAACCTGGGTATGGGGGGATTTTTCCTGGGACAAGGCCTTGAAAGCGACCGGTTACCAAGAGTGGCATCCGCTTCTTTCCTTGCTGGTTACTTATCTAGTGTTTACTGCCCTGACCTGCCTCGGGGCAGCCGCCATGAAACTCAACTTGAAACGCTTTTTTGCCGGCTGGACTCTCCTTTTTGTAATGACCTGGGCGGTGTGGATTATGGGTCACGAAGCCCACTTTAAGGCCTCCGTTAACGAGTTCGATAAGTATGGTTTGTCCTGGGGGCTCTCCCTGGGGGGAGGCTTCTCTTACATGCTAGCTTTGGTGGTCGGGCTGGTTATCGGGAATTTCTTCAAAGGTTTTGCTGAGTTTTTGAGGGAAGCGGCCAAACCGGAATGGTTCATTAAGACCGCGATTGTCTATCTGGGGATCAAGATTGGTCTCATGTCCATCGAAGCGGCGAGCTTTACCTTTGAACTGGCCCTTGCCGGTATTGCCGCCACCTTCGTGGCCTATTTATTATTTTGGCCTATCGTCTATACCCTCAGCCGGAGAGTGTTTCGCCTCTCCCGTGAAGCTTCGGCGGTCCTTTCCTCGGGCATTTCTATTTGCGGGGTCTCGGCCGCCATTGCCACTGCCGGCGCTATCCGGGCCCGTCCCGTGTTGCCGGTCATGGTCTCCATGCTGATCGTCATTTTCGCCATGATTGAGCTCATTGTATTGCCCGGTTTTTATACCGCGGTGGCGCCCAACCAGCCTATCGTCAACGGCGCGGCCATGGGCATGACCGTCAAGACCGACGGGGCCGACGCGGCTGCCGGCGCTATTCTTGATGAACTTATGCGGGCCAACGCTGAAGCTAATTTGGGAGTGGTCTGGCAAGAGGGCTGGATTCTGACATCCTCCATTGTGACTAAAATCTGGATTGACATGTTTATCGGCGTTTGGGCTTTTCTCTTGGCTCTGGTTTGGGTTTACAAGGTGGAGCGCCAGCCGGGACAGTCCAAGGTGGGAGTGATCGAGATTTGGCACCGTTTCCCCAAATTCGTGTTGGGTTATCTTTTGGCCTGGTTTGTCTATATGGCGATTGCCACCTTGGGGCCGGAATTGAGCGGGACGGCAACCCAGGGCGCCGAAGTGGTGGAAGGACCCATGCGGAAGATGATGTTCATGCTGACCTTTGTCAGCATCGGTGTGATTACCGACTTTAGCAAGCTCAAGGGGATGGGCAAACTGGCGCTGCTTTACGCTATTGCTCTGTTTGCGATTATTGCCCCTATTGCCTATGGCGTGGCTTGGATCTTTCACCATGGGATGATGCCCCCCACGGCGTAGCTGTTGTTGTAGGAGCGTCCTTCAGGACGCGGTTTGATATTCGCGGCTAGAAGGCCGCTCCTACCCATCATCAATTTGGGGCTGTGACTAAAATACCCCTATTTTTCTTGGTTAATTATCTCGGTGAAAATTTTGAGCGGAAGGGGGTGGGTTTCGTGCTGCCTTGCTTGCGCACATAGGCAGCACAACCGTCCCTACGAGCCAACAGTAGCGTGCGCTGTGCGCACGAAGAGGGGCTAAGTTTATGTTGCTCTATCTTCTGTCGATAAGAAGAGTTTAAAAGTCGATTTATTGCGGTAACCTTCTTATCAAAGGCAAACATCGAGTCATTCTAAAAAATATTTTAAGGAACACATATGACTATGGATGAGGCGACCTTAGAACTCATTGCTCAGCAGGTAAAAGCACTTCCCAAGCCTACGCCCCTATCCACCCTTGGAACCAAGCTTCGAAAGCTAGACATTAGAATCAAAAATCCAGAGCTGGAATCCGCTTTGGAGGAGTTGGTTCGTCGTCATCAAATTTTTTGCCATCCGCCTCACCGAGGCGGGCGCAATGCTACTCCCTGTTATTTTGGTAGCTCTGCGGTCGAGTATCTTAAAGATAAACTACTTCACCAGCAGTTTAACACCAAAACCACCTGGACGGAGGCTTCCCTGCGGGGCAGCGTGCCTAAAGCTTATGTGAAATTCCTGGATGAGGCTGTTGGAGATTTGCTCCATGCCAAGGATTTATTCCAATGGCGAAAGCGCAATTCCGTTTATCTTTCAATCCAGCCGCCACAACCTACTGAGTTTATCACCAAGGCCCAAAAAGATTCCCTTCAGAAGCTCCTTGCTCGCATTAACCCATACCGCCAGAAACCGTTGGATTTGACCACCCTGCTCGAATTTTTAGATGGGAAAGATGAGGTCTCTTCCCATCCTCAAGCAAATTTGCTGGATCAGGATTTAACGGAAGAATTACTCGTCCGCTGGTATGGACAGGATCTTCCGCAAAGGGAGGGATTGCGGTCAATGCCCATTCCTTGGACCTGGCAACGGTATGGGCAATGGTGCCAAGAGCGCGGCGTTTTGCCAAATTCTGATCGCTTCCATCAGCTATTGGAGGAGATGGCGGCCCGCAGCCATATTGCCCTGATTCCCCACGACAGCCCCCGGGATCTCTCCGCCGAAGAGGTCTCTGTTTTGCGCCGGAACTTCGAGGGTCGGATTAATTATTACTGGACCATCCTGTCTTGATGGGAGCTGCCATGAATGAGCAATTCCGCTTTATTAATCCCTTCTTAAGCATCTCAGTCAATGAAGATGAAATTTGGGCTGAAGAGGAGAACGGTTTTCAAGATATTGAAACCATCAATCAAGGCCCTTTTAAGGCATTGACCGATGATATCATCCAGGTCAAAAAAGATCCTCGACACAATACCCGGGTTCGTTTTTTGGTCGGCAACGGGGGTTCTGGCAAATCCCATCTTTTCTCTCGCTTGCGGCGGAGGATGGGGCATGAGGCCATTTTTACATTTGCCTCTAACCCGCCCACCCGTGCCGAGGGGATCTTAAGTTGGGTGCTGAGCAAGGTTATCGGAGGCTTAAAGCATCCTTGCCTAAATGGCGAAGTCAAACCTTACACCCAGCTCCATGGACTGCTGTATGAACTGCTTAGGGATGGCTTTCGGTTTAACGGCACCCTGGATGAGTTCCATGAAGCCGCCCAGGCAGACCCGGAAGCTTTTTTCTCTAAAGCGCAACACTATCTGGTGACCCGGCAATTTCCCCATGAGCCGGATCTGGCCCGTATTCTAGCCCATGTTCTCCATCCCGAAAGAAGTGAATTGGCATTTCGTTGGTTAGCCGGGTCCACGAATCTAATCGATCAGGAACTGGTTGCCATTGAGCAAAGGGAACCCCTCCCTGAAGAGATGAAATTGCAAATTCTAAGCCGGGTGGGCCGGGCGACAGTCCCTAAGGGAACCCCCATCGTGCTGGTTCTCGACCAGCTTGATTTGATGACCCAACCCGCCCTTGTCGATGCCTTTCAACATTTGTTCTTTGCCCTCATTGACGAGAGCAAGCACTGGTATCTCGTGGTGAGTTTGATAGATGACAAATTCGATTTTTGGAAAAGCCAATTTAGCACGGCTCTCCGAGACCGACTGGAAGAGCCCCTTCCTGTAGTGGCCTTACAACCCCTGGGGGATATTAAGGAAAAGGAAGCGCTGATAAAACTCAGGCTGGCGACACCTGAATTGGTGCGGTTGAGAATAGCACAGGGTATCAATAATCCCCTTTATCCTTTGGGGGAAGCAGATATTAGGGGACTGGTAGAGGGTGAGCCTCTTTACCCACGCCAACTTTTACGCCAAGCCAAGGCGAGGTATTCGGCAGTCACCAGTGGCCAAGTGGAAAAGCCCGTTAAGTTGGGAGCGGAAATTGAGACGGCCTTTGATAAGGCCCGGGCAAAGATTAATGAAAACGAACTGGAAATCAACAAAGACATCCTGGCCGATAGATTCTGTGAAGTCCTAGAGGTGCTTTGCGCGGCAGAGGGGCGGGCATTTGAGTCCCACCTGGGACCCCTGGCCTCTGAAGCAAATTTCCGGGGAACAGATACCCTTTTAAAAATTGATGGCTGTGAAATGCGCCTCCTGGGTCACCATATCCACCAAGGAGCCCAGTTTCCCAATTTTATGAAAAAGGTAATGCCTCTCCCTCTGGAAAGCGTACTCATTAGAGATGGTAAAGTCCCCATCTCTGGCAAAGTCACGAGCCAGCGGCTGACTGAATTTCAAAAAGATAAAATCTTTATTCATTTACCACGACCGGAAATCGGTGACGCCTATGCCTTGGGAGAAGTCCTGGCTAGTTTGCGGGAACAAGAATTCGCGGGCTTGAATACCGATCCGCCTCCAACTCCTGAAAATATCAAACAATGTCTGGGGGAAATCCCAAAGCTTGCTCACGGCCAAGTGGCTAAAAAAGTCTTGGCATTGGTTAATCCCCATTCTGCTTCTGTTTCCGCTTCAACTCCGCCCCTCCCTCCAATGGCAATCCCTACTCAGGTTCAGGCCCAAATTCAAATGCCGCCCCAGGACTTAGTGAAAGCGATAAGAGCCCTCATGGAATCGGACCGCTGGTTGATTTTTGAGCGCCTCCGCCGCCGGTTAAAAACTATCCATCACCTGGAGGTGACGCCCGAAGAATTAAGGGCGGCCATTGCCTCGGAGCCTCTCTGCCACGATTTATTGCGTTATCCGGAAGACACTCACACCGTGGAAGAGACTCAGATCCTGATCTGGTCCGTGGAGGAGGCCTATGCTTAAATCCCAGCTTTTATCCCTGGAACTGGATCCGGAGATTCGGGCTCACATTGAACCGCCCATTTTCGATGCGCTCTTTTCCCATGTGGCCAAACATCCCCCCGCCAAGCATAAACGGGGAGTTCCTTCCCTTACGGTTAGCCGTGCCAAGCAAATTCTGGAAATTGTGCTGCCTCACTATCGAGAGCGAGTTGCCGCTTCCCTTGATGGGATAAATCGAAACAATTTCGTCTCCTTTAAAGAAGTGGGCCTTCTCACTCACCAGTGGATTCACGAATCGGTTAAATTTTTCCGTCGTGAGGGCGCCCCGATTTTACGGGAAGCCTTGGTCAAGGATAACGAAGAACAGCGAGTAGATTATCTTTGGAGCATTCTCTTCTCAAGGCGATTGCTTCCCCTTATTCAAGGATCGGGGTTGTTGAGAGATCCCCAGAAATTTGAATGTTGCGATTTGGCCGTGGAGTGCATCAAGCTCTGGTTGGGGGATATTGCCAAGAAACTTGGGAGTGTGGATGCGGATCGTTTCTCCCCCAGCGCGTTTTTTCTAGACACGGAAAGTTATATGGAAGGGGAGATCGAATGGAAAGGCCGGCGATTACATCTTCGAGGCAAGCCGGATGCGGTCATGTTGAATGGGGAGACGGGGCGCCCGGAGGTATGGGAATACAAGTTTGGCTTGCAAGGGCAGATTGAACTGCAAATTGCCCAGGTGTTGTTTTATTTGCACTTGCTCAATGCCGTAAAAGGGCAAGCTTTCGAGACGGGAAGGCTGGAGATTTTTCGCGTTACCCCTGATCTAGAAAAGGAAAGTTCCGGGACGCAATCGGAGTTCGCCGAGAAAATCGAGGCGGCGTTTGCCGGGTATGTGGGTAATTACGCTGCGGTGCGGCGGTTAAAAATCGAGTGCACCTTGGCATTGAAGCAAAGCAATCCTCCAACAATGCCGATCAACTTGATGTTTTCTGGACCGGGCGGTTTGGGTAAAACCGAACTGGCTCGGCGGGTGGCAAAAGCCTTGGGGTTACCTCTAGTGGATGTTCCTGCAACGACAGTGCGGGATGTGGACAGTCTTCTGGAGAGAATTAATCAAACCCTGCAAAAAAATGGGCAAGAGCCTATTGAAGTGGGTACTGATTCCGGGCTTAAAAAGATGGAATATCCTCCCCTGGTGATCTTTCTCGATGAGGTGCATGAATTGCGCCGCAATGCGGATACCTTCTTGAATATGTTTGAGCCCAAGGAGAAGCGGGCGGTTGGCAAAAAAGTAGTGGGCGATTTTAAAAATGCCACTTTGCTGGCGGCAACGACCACTCCTGGACTGCTTCCTAGCCCCTTTCTTAGCCGATTTCGAATCATCGACCTCGTGCCCTATACGGCGGAGGAAGTGGCCGCCATCATTAAGCCAGTTTTTCAAAAATCAGGTAAAGCCGTGGAAGAATCCTTTTTGGTAGGGCTGGCTAAACGGGGTCGATTAAATCCTCGGGTGGCCATTCAACGGGCCGAGGAAATGCTAAGCCACCATCTGTTTGATGAAAAGCAATACCCCCTCAATGAAATAGGATTGGAACGGATATCCACGGAGAGTTGGCGGGTGGATACCCATGGACTACGGCAACTTGACCATACTTATCTAAAAGCTCTACAAAGCGGGCCTAGGGGATTAAGCGCACTGGTCTCGCTCCTTCCGGTAGAGCGGGAAGAAATCACCCAGATGGTTGAGCCCTACCTACTCCAATTGGAAGCGATTTCCCTCACAACAAAAGGGCGGGAGCTCACCGAACGGGGCCGTTTGATTTTGGAGGGGTGAGGGTGGGGTTATGGTTGCCGGGAGTAGCAAGACCTTCCCGATCGTTATGTTCGTTACAAATCAAATATGCAGGCAAATTTGTCCGGTTTATACATCAAGATTAAGTTATCAGGGCAAGATTACTTGAATGGGTTATTGTCATGTCAAAAGCACCTAAATTATCAGGTAATATCAACTTATCAGAGTGTATTTACTTGAGAATAAATTGTTCGCGCCGCTACGCGGCGCGAATCGGGGAGTTGACTACGTCAAACGGTTGCCTGCGCCGCTTCGCGTCGCGAACAACCGTTCGACTGGCAGAACCTCCCGCATAATCAGACGCTGTGCGTCTATGTATGCAGGAGAACCCGCCAGTCAACTCCCCGATTAGCGCATCGACAAGACACAATCAGGAGAAGATATGGAAACTACAACTTCCACCAAGATAAAACCACAAGTACATGACTTAAGCACCTTTAAACAGATTATGGAGAGTCGATCCCATCCTTTGGATATGTTGAGGGAGGGCATCAGCAATATGATGGCTCCAGAAATTGGCGCATCCGAATTGCGAATCCAGCATTATAGCCATCCTGAATACAATGCTTCATTTATTCTGAAAGATAACGGAATTGGGATGTCCTATACAGGAAATGCTGAAAATCCTGGCAGACTGGATAGGTTTATAGGCCTTGCTTTTTCACGTGCTGCTGGATTGTCTGCAGACTATTGGGGATGGAAGGGTCTTGGGTCAAAACTTATGCTTAATTGTAATAAATTGGTGGTCGAAACCTGGACAGGTAACCCAGATGAAAAATTTATTATTTTAAACATCATTAACCCAAGGAGTTCTTTGTTATCAGAACCCCCTATAGCTCCGGATTATTACCTTACACAAAGAGATTCTTTGCCATCTGATCATAAAGGGACAAAAATTGAAGTGCTTGGCTACGATGGCGGGAAAAAAATGTATTCTATGGAGGAAATAGAAAGATATCTGTATTGGAATACCGCTTTGGGCATAACAAAGGATATTAGCCATAAGCCTCAGATTTTTTTAAAAGTAAACTCTGAAGAGAAGAATTTAGATATTGGTTTTAAATACATCACAACACAACTCTTGGACGATGGGTCAAGAGACTGGAGAACAGTGGTAATAGAAAATCCAATATCGAAGTCGGAGAAAGTAATCATAGATGGGAAAGAAAGGGAAATAAAAGTAACATTAAAAGGCGGTTTCACTCTTGACACTGGTAAATTTGGCTTGTCGCCTTATCGTTACAACACTGGATTACGATTATCAGTAAAGGGCATTCCCTATTTTCAGTTTCCTTTTTATGAATATAAGGGTAAAAAATTTCAGCAATATAAAGATTTATGTAGCTTTGTTGTTGAGTGCGACGAAATAGAGCCGAAATTAAATTTAGATAGAAGTAATATTAGCAATCAAATGGGGGATGACCCCATTGTAAAAACGTTTAAAAAATTAACATCCAAATGTTTTGATGAATTTACAGAGGTTGACCAATATAAAGAATTCGAAAAGAACAAAAGAAAAGAGGATGAACGTAATAAAGCATCAGCAGTTAGAAAGAGGCAAGCTGCATTAAGCAAAGCAAACCAAGAATATGCTTGTGTTGAGACTGATGAAGGAACAAAAGTCATACATAGAGTTCCTGATAATTCTGAAATGCACACATTGTGTATTTTCTGGAAACTAGAGGCGTTGGGGAGATTGCCATTTGAGAATTTCATCACTTGGGAACACACAAAAAAAGATGGAATAGATGTTATTGCATCCTTTCAAATTGACGATGAATCATCTCTGGAAAATTTCGTACCTGTTGAATTCGAGGCAACTTTTGAAAATTTTATCAATCACGGCCATAATCCTAAGCAAACAAAATGTATAATTTGTTGGGAAATTGGCAATAAATCGGCACTTAGAAAAATTAGTGATTTTTTGTACTACTATGATATTGATGGGACATCTATTCCTGTTTATGAAATCAAGTCCTTTCCTGATGTAAAAATACATAATTATTCTGAGATAAGTTGAGCGCTAACAATGGCATCCACCAGATTGCCATTCCGCTGCCGCTTCAAACATAAGGGGTCAGATACCGTCTTTTGAGTCAAGGGATTTAAACAGCGAAGTGGGGTTCAAATGGGGTTTTATTTTTTAGAACGCCATAGATGAGATGAACGAGTTTTCGCATGGCGGCACCGACGATAGTCATTTTGGGTTTTCCAGCGGCGAGCAAGCGTTTTTTCATCTCGATTAAAACGGGATTGAATCGGAGGGCCACCAGAGCGGGCATGAAAAACGCTTTACGCAGTGCCCGTCTGCCCATTTTTGACATCAATCCTCGCTGAGCCAGTGAGGTGCCAGATTGTCTTATTCTCGGCGAGACCCCAATTACATTAGGGGTCATTTACATTAGGGGTCAGATCTTGCACTGTAATGGGTCAGATCTTTGCTTAGTGCTAATAAAAGGTGCCTGTCTGCCTAACGCACTATGCAAGACTAATCCCTGTTTGGATGCTATTTCGTGATCCTGTGGTACGTGATCCGTATATCCGGAGGTGTAGAAATAAGGATACTGGGAGACCTCCCTTTATCCTGGTTGGGCCTACCTAAAAGTCTTAGCAGGACATATTGACAGAGTGTAGCCATTAGGCTACATTTATCCATGACTGAAATCCGCAAAACGGAGACCTACACTAAGTGGCTGGATAGTTTGCGCGATATCCATGGGTGAGCCCGCATTTTTGTGAGAGTTGAGCGCTTGGTAGCTGAAAATCCAAGTGACGTCGGACCAGTAGGGGAGGGCGTTTCTGAGTTGAATATCGATAATAGTTTCGGTTATCGGGTGTATTTTATAAAGCGCGGTCAGTGGCCGGTGGGGACAAGCGCGCTCAAGCCAAGGATATCAAGACCGCATTACGTCTCGTGCAAAATCTGTAGGAATTTATCATAGCTAAGACCACTACAACTCGTTACGATATTGCCGAGCACCTCCGTACACCAGAGGAAATGGCGGCTTATCTGGAAGTTTGCCTTGAGGAAGCAAATGGCGACGCCGCATTTATCGCCAAAGCGTTGGGTGATATTGCTCGCGCTAAAGGGATGTCGCAAGTTGCACGTGATGCCGGCGTATCACGGGAAAGCCTTTATAAGGCGCTTTCAGGAGAAAGAACTCCTGGCTTCGATACAATTCTCAAGGTAATAAAAGCACTAGGTTTGGAACTGCACGCTGAAGCAGCTACTTTAAAAGGGAAACAGCCTTTATTGGCTACGCTCAAAAAACAAGATGCTTAACGGGCTGCTTAAGTAGGACTACTTTTTGGTCTGCGGCCATTTACTGGCAGTCGTTGCTCAGGTACTTGGTTCTTGGCGCAGAGCGTCCCGGCAATCGAATGCTCAAACGGGTCAGTTTGCCCGGCTAACCTCATTCTCCGGTACCTGAAGAAACTCGCTGCTCAGCCCCGCCATTAGGAAAAATAATAACGTGAATAGAGACACAAAGTGACAATAAAGTTCTCACGACATGCAAAAAGAAGAGCGAAGCTCTACAAGATATCGGAGTCTACTATTAAGCAAATACTAGAAGATTCGGATTTAGTTGATGGCGAGCATGAGATAATCAGAGATATGGTCGGGTTTAGATATCCAATAAAGATTATTGTCTCTGTTGAAAACGATACGACGACTGTAATCACAAATTATCCGCTGAAAAGAGGAAAGAAATAATGAAAGTACATTATGATGAAGAAATAGATGCATTGTATTTGAAGCTTGGTGATTTAGAACCAGATGGGGTCATTGAGATCGAGGAAGGCGTCAATATCGATACTACCAATGATGGAAAACTTACCGGGATAGAAATACTTAATGCCTCAAAAAAGATTGATATTAACACAATTTTGTCTTATACGATTGAGTTAGATCAAGGCATATTGAAGAATAAAATCGCTTAAGGAGAAAAACTCATCTGACTCTCTTCGACATAAGGGGTCAGGTCTTGTTAAGTGATTATACATAAGAGTTAATATTTTTAATTATCCAAGCCAATCCATTGAAAAATAGGAGTGTTTAGGTGTCTTGTGGTTTGTTATTTTTGGATCTACGGTAAGAAGCTGTTGGAAAACTTTGAGGACAGCGTAGGGTGTGCAGAGCGCAGCGATGCACACCATGGAAAAGGGGACCCACGAACAGCGGTGATGCACCCCTTCCCTATGGGCATCCTTCGGAGGTCCCCATGTGCTCCCGGCGAATCGGTGGGTTTCGCTACGCTCAACCCACCCTACCCATAAAGGTATTTTCCAACAGCTTCTAAGATTTAGTTTATGGTCTATAAAGATTTTAATAAAAGAAGCATTCGATTAACTGACGAAAGGCGGCAGCATCTACTCATCCGGAGATGAAAGGGCAGGTTGAACGTATAGGGCAAACGCTAGTTGGTCCCGATAAAGTTGTGCGCTCTAGGACAGACCCTTTAGTTGAACTCTTTTATAAATTTTACCAGTCCACACCGGTGACAGAGAAATATCTATATATCGTGGTGAAGAACTTAGAAAGCGATCATTTCATTATCACAGCTTACTTCACTGACAGTTTAAAACAAGGCGAGGTTCTATGGGAAAGGATGTAACTATTTGGTTTGATGAAGAGGGAGATTATCTCGAATTCGGTTTATAGACGTTCCGTTAGAGCAATCAATAGAATTATCTCATCGTCTAAATATTTATGTGTATGATGCATACCTTATTCAGTGTGCGTTACAAACGAATACATCACTTTTAACGCTTGATAATAGTTTGATCTTCTCAGCGAGACAATCGGGTGTGAATTGCTTGGAGGTATAAAAATGAAAGAGTACAGTTTTACAGAAGCGCGGCAACACTTTGCATCTATCCTAGATGAGGCAAAAAAGGAAGGTGTCGTGTGCATAAGAAAGAGAAACGGCGAATCGTTCTACATTAAACCTGTAATTTCTAAAAAATCGCCCCTGGACATTAAAGGTGTGAATTTGGATATCTCATCGAAAGATATCGTCGATATCATAAGGTTGGGTCGAGAAGGAAACTACAGTTCAGAATCTGTTGGAAAACCCTGATTAGGAATGAGAAGGTGGGTGTGCTCATGGTTCTAATTCACCTTGAGAGTAAAACAGGAAAGGGGAAGAAATCGATGAGCACACTTCGAGGTTATCCAACCGACTTAACCGAGTTAAGGGGTCAGGTCTTGTTCATTGCTTATTATAAATTTGTGGTAATATTCAGTTCATGGTCTACGCTTTACGAAATAAAATCACTGCATACTTTGTCATCAAGTTGGGCTAGTCCATTCTATGCCTGTAAAATATAAGATCACGGGAGGGGAGTAATGCTCAGCATAAAACCCTCATAGGTTGGAGCGAGGAAAATCAGGCATGTTTGGCTGAAATTCCAGAGCTTCTAGAATGTATGTTCATGGAGGCAGCTACGAATCTGCGCGAATTAACGCCAAGGAGCCTGTTCGGCTCTGAATAGAATCGCCCAAGGGGCCTTGCCTAATATCCGCGGAGCGGCACAATAATAGTTTTTCGATGATGATTAACGTCACCCCTCAAATTCAGCTTAAGGAGGATGAACTGCATTTCCAATTCATCCTTGCTTCCGGTCCTGGTGGCCAGAATGTAAACAAGGTGGCGACCGCAGTCCAGTTGCGCTTTGACGCGGTCCATTCCCGTTCTTTGCCAGAGGATGTCCGGAGTCGACTGCTGAAGTTAGCCGGAAATCGGCTGACTAAGGAAGGCGAATTGCTGATTACCGCCAAGCGCTTCCGCACTCAGGAGCGTAATCGTCAGGATGCCATTGAGCGCTTAGTTGCACTCCTGCAAAAGGCGGCGGAAAAGCCTAAACCCCGGCGGATAACAAAACCTTCGCGGGCGGCTAAACAACGGCGCCTGGATGAGAAACGACGTCGCGGGGAGCAGAAGCGGGCACGGCGCCCGGTGACCCCCTTGTCAGACTGATGTGTACGCTGGTTATCCTCCGACGGCCGAATCATGAATGGCCTTTGCTGGTGGCAGGTAACCGGGATGAGATGCGGGATCGGCCTTGGGCGCCCCCAGGCCGGCACTGGGAAGATCGGTCTGAAGTGGTGGCGGGTCTGGACTGGCAGGCCGGCGGCAGTTGGCTGGGGATCAACGACCATGGAGTGGTGGCGGCGGTCATGAACCGGGAGGGGACCTTGGGTCCAGCGACGGACAAGCGCAGCCGCGGCGAGTTGGTGTTGGAAGCTTTAGATCATGCCGAAGCCGGGGAAGCGGCAAAGGCGCTTGCCGATCTGGCACCAGGGGCCTATCGGGGTTTCAATCTATTTATTGGGGATCCGATCTCTGGTTTCTGGCTTCGCAACCTGGGCGGCGAGCGGCAGGAACAGGTAGAAGTCTTTGAGATTCCACCAGGGCTGCATATGCTGACTGCCCGTGAGCTGGATGATACCTCGGTCCCCCGTATCCGGATTTATCTGCCCCGTTTCCGCAGCGTTCAGGTGCCGGACCCTATAAAGGGGACCTGGAGTGCTTGGCAATCCTTGCTGGCGAGCCGCTTGCACCCAGAGGAGGATGGACCCTATGCCGCCATGAATCTAGATTTCCCCCATGGTTTTGGTACCGTTTGCAGCCATCTCCTGGCTATGCCCCGTTACCCAGGTTTTGGATATAAGCCTGTGTTTTTATTTACGGAAGGGCCACCGGACCGGGCTGGTTTCATGCCGGTAGCCGTTTGATGGGGCAAAAAAAAGCCTCGAGAGATGATCTCGAGGCTAAAGGCCAAAGAAAATACTCTTTGGGCCAGCTTGATGCTATCGAAGGGAACCTCTCGTAAACAACCTCTGAAAAAATCCAGAAGCTTTATGGCCGTGGTGTCCAACACACCACGCCACATCAGCGCCGTTTACGGGACGCCATACCGTGCCAAAAGGCTCGGTATCCCCCGTGCTTATTTGGCGAGCCCTCAGGGGGTAGCAGGCTCGGAGGGCGATTTCGGCTTGACCGAATACCGGGACCCGAAGGCCGTTGGACAGAACACATTTTCCTCTCCAGGTGTTTTGGCAGAGAGCGCTCTTTTCCTTACCCAATTGGAAGGCTTTCACGCCCCTACTCATCGGAGCCTTTAAAGCTGAATCGGTAACCCGCAATACCATGACTCATGCTCCTTTTTCAGGTCTCTGCCCTCAAACCTGTATTCTTAATTCTTATTAAAGAATAAAAGTATCTATTTTGCAAGTTTTCTCGAAAAAAAAATCAAATTTTTTTCAAAGGGCCTCCAAGGAATGTGAACGGGTTCCCAAAAATACCCGGCCCCAGAGGAATCTCGGGGCGCGGGTCTTATACCAATCTCAATAAAAAACATTCTTTATTAACTATTAACCCCCCCTCATCCTAACCTTCTCCCGCCAGGGGAGAAGGGATAAAAGAGCGTTAATTTCTGGGATTAGTATTATTGGTCTTTGACATGGAAACGGGAAGCCGCCGCCCGTTGGAGAACTTCGGATTTCTCTAGGGGATTGGGCGGGTGGTAGGAGAGGCACCAGGGGACGGCGATTTTTTCTGGTGCCGGCATTCCTTCCGTATGGAAATAAAAATGGCCGGCTTCTAGGGTGGGAATATCGTCACCCTTTCCGCCGCGCATCTTGAGCTGTTCCTGTACCGCTTCGATGGTGGCCGGTGCGCTGGCCTTTCCAAAAAATTGGGTGAAGCAGTTGGCCATCACCAGGGAGTCGATATTTTTAGGCGCCTGGGTGGCGAAAATCAATCCAAGGCCGCAGGTGGGGGCATGGTCCGCCAGTCGCAGCAGATTTTCTTTACACGGCGCGGATTTTTCGGCAGGAATAAACTCTTTGGCCTCGTCCATCACCAAAAATCCCTGCACCGGCATCGAGGGGGGCGCCGGGTGTCGTGTGATCCAGTTCAAGAGGGTCATGGCCAACTGATTGAGAAACTGCTGCTGGGTTCTAAGGTCAGGCAAGCCGGCCAGGTTGATGACGGAAACCCTCGGTCGTTTCAGGGCAGCGTCCCCGAAGAGGAGGGCGGGATTGAGGGCAGGGCCTTCCTGCTGGAACAAAGGATTACTCTCTATTTCCGCTTGCAGGCGCTGGGCCATCTCGCTGCCGAAACGAGAGGCGCTGGAGATCCCCTGACTCACTTCCGCCGGTAGGTTAGAGAGGATAGCGATAAGGTCCGGCAGGGTTTTACCTCCCTGGAGAGCAAAAAACTTCAGCGCCGAAGTAAGAACCCCCATTTTATAATGGGAACTGGCGGATTCCCCTGGGGCAACGATGTCTTTCAGGGTTGCTTGGGCCATCTCCAGGGCTTGATCCAACGCTTCTGGGTGCTCTACGAGGGAGGCAAGATCAGGCAGTGGTTCCAGTTTCAGGGGGTTGCCGGCGGCTTGTCCGGGAGTCCAGATGATGACTTCGGCTTTGGCGTGATAGTGCTCGGCTTTTTCCTTGTCTTCCTGAGTCCAGGAATCAGGGTGTTGTGGCCAGCTATCCCCGAGAGAGGCCAGCCCATTGGTGTGGTCTAGCACGATGGAGGAGATTCCCAGCAATGCCGCCTCTTCCACCAACCGCTTGAGGAGCACGGTTTTGCCCGCTCCGCTTCCCGCCAAAACCCCGGTATATTGGGTGAGCATCGGCAGGGAGATGGCTACCGATTCGGCTGGGTTGGATAAGGTTCGCCCCACCGGGAGGGTGGATGGGTAGAGGGGCGTGGGGGCTTTGGGACTTTCATGCCGAGAAGGCAGGTATTCCGTCCAGACCTCTGTGCTTGCCCCTGGGTCTAACGGGTTGCCTTCGGGGGCGGGTTTATCAGGGAGATCCTGGGCTAATTGGGTTTCCTGCACCCACTGGAGTTGGGTGGCCGGGCGGTGTTTGCAAAGCCAAGCTTCAAAGTCAGGCAAATTTTGCTGCTCAAGCTGATAGAGTGCCCACATGGCCCGCAGATCCTGTTCATTAGGGGCAACGAATTGACCCTCTGCCTGGAGAAATTGGTCGGTGATTTCTTGGGTGACCTTGCCGGGGGGCAATGGCGTGGTGCGGAGGATGACCAGTTTTCTGAAAGGCAGCTGGGGATCAATCCCGGAAGCGGTGAGGGCCGCATTGAGACGACTCTGATAGGCAACGGCATGAGTCTTCTGTAAGGCCCGAAAACAATAGTGGTGTTCCCGATCCTTCTGGCTAGAATCCATGAGCCGAACCCGGGCATGAAGGGAACGGTAGTTTTTATCTCCCGGGAATTCAGTGTCTACCGCGGCCTCCCTATTATCCGGTAGGGGGTTTTCCCGCAACAGGCAACGGCAGACCGCCTGTAGCAACTGGCACAGGGTTTCGTCTTCCGCTTCCTCGGCCAGCAGCTCCTGTAAGGGGGCTTGGCGGCAGAATGCCTCGTAGGACTGATCAAGTTCGGACTCCGTGGGAATATTGCCTGAACTTTCAAAGGAGTTCGGTGGGGTTTCGAAGTCGGTCAGTTCGATGACTTTTCCCTTTTTCAGGCATTGGACTCGGTGTTCCTCGCAGCGCTTCAGCAATTCCCGGGGCAGGAGCGTGGCGGCGCTGGCAAAGACCTGGGGCTGGAAAGGCCAACTCGCATAGGGGGGTTTAAAACCTTGGGCGCGGTAGGCCTCAGCCAAGCGGAGGGTGACGATTTCCTCAGCGAGGGTGGCATTATTAATGGGCGCCAGGGTGTGGGGGGAGTCGAACCGATCGGTGGCCGAAGTCAGGCTCCCTTGCCGCAGTATTTCCCAGCTAGCCTCCAGGCAGGCCAGAACCGTAAGGGTGCGGTAAACTGTATCCCGGATGGCCATAAGGCCGTCCGCAATCCCTTCAATGATGGCTTGGGAAGCCCCCTGTTCCGCTGTCATCGGTGCTGTGGATTTAGCCCCGGCGGTGAGGTGGTGCTGGGCTACAATGGCGTCGAGTTGATCAAAGGCGAGCAGGGTGGGCCTATGGAGACTCATGAGCCAAGACAAGGATTTTACGATTTCGGAAGCCTCTCTTTGGGGCCATAAAAAGCCGAAGAGTTGCCGGTCCGTCTGGTCGATAGGCATTCCCTGAAGCCAGCTATAGCCCACGTTGGACCGCTCCAGATCGTTAGAATTAAGGAGCATCAAGGCGCGAAGGGCGTCTTGGTGTTCTCTGATCTCCTCCGGGTATTGTTTGCTCAGGCGGTTGAGGGTGTGCCTCATCACCCTGGCCAGGTCTTCATCTCCGTATTCCGCAATTTGCCGGGGGGTTGGGGGAGCATCCGCCACTTCTCGATGTTGGGGTTTCCTCCTCAGCAGCAAAGTGATCAGCCGTTGCACAAGGCCGGGGGAAGGTGCCGGTTGAGATCCGGCTCGATGGAAAGTGCGACGGATGTTTGGAGCCTTGATTTCAGGGCTCAGGAGATTTGCCAGGAGGTCATGGAATTGGGGGCGATTTCCTGAAATCGTTTGCTGCAGGGAGCTGGTATATCCCAGCAGCACCGTTTCCCAAAAATCCTTGACATCGGTCATATCCACTAACACGAACCAGGCCGGGAGGGGGGCCACCTCCTGGCGCAGGGTGCCGAGGAAATGGGTTTTTCCGGCCCCTGCCGGACCGGTAATGACTTGCCCCAGGGGATTCTGACCATTGCTTCCCGCCCTATTCTGCAAGATTTCAATGAGTTCAGTTCGCAAGTTTTCATGGAGTCCAGGCGTGTGAAACGCCAAGTCATCCCATACACTTTTAAGCTGCATGGTCCAGTCAAAATTGACCGCCTTCAGTATCTTACATTGGTCCATTAGTTCACTTCTGCATGTAGACGATATGTCGTTTAAATCCAGCCACGCTGAGGGCTGCTTCCTGGTCCGCTGCTGAAATTTCCCGGGAGTCATCGAGAGGCGACAGCACCAATTTTCCTTCCTGTTGTAGCTTCAGCAGCACCCCATCCAGGGTGGAACGGGGAATCGTCCCTAATCTTTGTCGGAGCTGGGCCAGTCGGACCCGGACATTCCCTTGGCCGCCAGAGAGATGGAAGTAAGCTTCCTGTAACTGCTGCTCCGGATCTTCCCTGGGGAGAGCTTGCTGGGTTGAACTGAAGATCTCCGCCAGGGTGATTTGACGGCGCTTCAGGATCGGTTGTAATCGGGTAAGAAAGGCCTGAAAAATAGGGCCGGCAGCGGGAGACTGATGGGAAAGCTTAGCATCCATATGGTCCCCTGCCCAGGCCCAGGCCTTATCCGTCAGCTGCACGTAGATCGCTCGGCCGCCTTTGGGCTTGCGGCGCCATTCTTCTTCGATAAATCCAGCCTCTAGCAGGGCTTTCCGGTCGCGCCGTTTAGGCTTGGGTCGGATATCGGCCAGGTAGGCTTGCCCTTCGCTGGTCAGTAATCGCCACAGAATCAAGGCTTGTAGGGGACTGGGTTGAAAATTCATGGGGTTTTTTGACGAGTTTTATCCCGCATCCAAAGTTATTTTTGCGGAATCTTACAACATCCCGGATTTTTCCAGTGAGGGGGGGCGAGAATCTTCTCCTGATTTCTCTTCGTGCGCCTGGCGCACGCTACCTGCTAAGTGTGGGGCTATAGGGGTAGTTGAGGAGCGCGAAATATTCTGGCCAACAGCAAACCCCCTAAAAAATTTGGTAGAGAAATAGCCGGGGGGTGTCTATAAAACCATTTGAGCTATCTGCGTAAAACCAGGGAATTTTAAATAAATATAAATACACTTTAAGGAGACGGGCATGGGAATTTACGGAGGGGAGGAAGAGGGAAGTTTCGACGTGGTGATGGCGCGTTCCGCCATGCCGACCTTCGTTCCGGGGGAGATCATTGTCAAGATAAAGGAAGGGGCCGCCGCCGCCTTGTCTCAGGGGGAGATGGGACAGTTGGGATTGGAAAGCACCTCCCGGCGTACTTCGGGAGGGGAAATGGTTTATAAATTTGTTCCTGAAGAGATGGCGCGGATGGAAACCCTTTCCGCTCAGGAAAGTCAAGATCAGACCTTAGCGATAGTCAAGGAATTGGAGGCCAATCCTAATGTGGAATATGCCCAGCCTAATTGGCTTCTCCAGCCTTTTTCCTCCCCTTGATTTTCAATAAATAACGGTGCGTGTCGTCATTGCCCTGGGAGGTAACGCCCTGCTTCGCCGCGGCGAGCCTTTGACTGCGGAGAATCAGCGTCGCAATGTGCGGATCGCGGCTGAAGCCCTCGCCCCGATTGCCGGCCAGCATCTATTAGTCATTACCCATGGCAACGGTCCCCAGGTAGGGTTGCTGGCCCTCCAGGGCGCCGCCTATCAGCCCGATGAAATTTATCCCTTGGATATCCTGGATGCAGAAACCGAAGGTCAAATCGGCTATCTGATCGAGCAGGAATTAAGCAATGCACTTCCCCCTGGCCGCCACTGCGCAACTCTGTTGACTCAGATTCAGGTGGACCCCGCTGATCCGGCGTTTCAAAACCCCACCAAGCCCATTGGTCCGGTCTATCGGGAAGCCGAGGCCCAAAGGCTGGCCCGGGAACAAGGATGGCATATCGGCCGGGAGGGCAAGGGATACCGTCGGGTAGTCCCGTCCCCCCGCCCTCAGCAAATCCTGGAATTGAGCGTGATTGAGCTACTGGTGAGCCGGGGCGTGGTTGTGATCTGCGCCGGCGGCGGTGGAATCCCCACCGTGCGCCAGGAGAAGGGCCGCCTGGTGGGCATTGAAGCGGTGATTGATAAGGATTTAGCTAGCTCCCTTTTGGCCCGGGAATTGAAAGCGGATGCTTTCTTGATGCTGACTGATGTGGAAGCCGTATGGCAGGACTGGGGGCAGCCTCAAGCCCGGCCTATTCGGCGTATTTCACCATCGGTTCTGCGTCAATTTTCCTTTGCCCCCGGCTCCATGGGACCCAAAGTGGAAGCGGCTTGTGAATTCGTGGAAGAGACGGGGGGCATTGCCGGCATTGGCCAACTCCAGGACGCCCAGGCCATCCTGGCCGGCGAGGCGGGGACATTGATTGCTTGGGATTAATCCCTGGATTCCAGCTTTTGTTCCCGGAGAAACGTTTCCACCCAGTGGCCTAGCCCCGGTTCCTCGGCTTCCGCGAATTCATAGCGCACCCGAACGATAGGTTTGTTAAGTTCAATCAAGGCGCCCAGGTCACAGGGGGTTGCTGAGACCACCACATCCACATTAGCGGCATTGAGGGTTTCCCTCAGGGCTTGGAGTTGTTCTGGATGGTAGCCCACGGCGGGGAGTACCGGTCCCATATGGGGATATTGGGCATAAACCGCAGCGATTTTCTCCACCGCCACCTGGCGGGGATCAACAATCTCTGCCGCTTGGGCTTGGGTGGCGGCCACATAGCCGGCGCCATGGGGCATTCCGCCATGGGTCATGGTGGGGCCGTCCTCCACTACCAGGACTCGCTTTCCCCGCACCCTTTCGGGATCATCCAGTTGCACCTGGGAAGCGCCCTGGATCAGGGTGGCGGAGGGGTTAATTTGGCGGGCTGTTGCCGTAACTTGTTCTATATCTTCTGCGGAGGCTGAATTGACCTTGGCGATGACAATGATATCCGCCATCCGCAGTACGGCTTCCCCGGGATGATGGCTGGTTTCGCTTCCGGGACGTAAGGGGTCCACCAGCACGATGTGCAAGTCGGGACGGATGAAGGGAAAATCATTATTGCCCCCATCCCAGAGAATGACATCGGCTTCCCCTTCGGCCTGGGCCAGGATTTGGGCATAATCGATGCCTGCATAAACCACATTGCCCGCCGCCAGGTGGGGTTCGTATTCCTCCCGTTCTTCAATGGTGCAGTGGGCCGCTTCCAGATCCGCAGGGGTGGCAAAGCGCTGTACCGCCTGCTGCGCCAGGTCTCCATAGGGCATGGGATGGCGGATGACCGCTACCTGCAATCCTTTTTTTCTCAGCAGTTGGGAAAGCCAGCGGCTGGTTTGGGATTTGCCGCAGCCGGTTCTTACCGCCGAGACGGCAATGACCGGCGCCTTCGCCTGTAACATGGTGCGTTCGGGACCCAGGAGCAGAAAATCCGACCCCGCGGCCAGGGCGATGGAAGCTTGGTGCATGACATGGGCATAGTCCACATCGCTGTAGGCAAAGACCACTTGACTGATATGTTCTTGACGGCAGAGAGTGGCTAATGCCGTTTCTTCTACAATGGGAATGCCCTCCGGATAGCGGGGCCCCGCCAGGGAAGGGGGATAACGGCGTCCGGCGATTTCCGGGATTTGGGTGGCCGTGAAGGCGATGACTTGGCTGCCGGGATCATCCCGATAGGCCACATTGAAATTATGGAAATCACGGCCGGCGGCCCCCATGATGACCAGGCGATTGGTGAAATTATTTCCTTTGTCCACTGGCGGCTATTGTTTCTTACGAATTAGGTTAATAAGGCTGCCTTCCAGGATCATCTCCACCTGCCGAGGGCTCATTGAATGCCTGAGTTCGTAGTCTTCTTGTTTGGTCTTATTGCTGACCGTCAGTTTTTCTCCCCTTTGGATGGCATTGCGGACATTGGCAAGGTAGAGGACGTCGCTCTGATCAATGCGTTCCCAGTCATCCGGTTTGACGAAGGTGAGCGGTAAGATGCCGAAATTGACCAGATTCTGCCAGTGAATCCGGGCAAAACTCTTGGCAAGCACCGCCTTCAGACCCAGGTATCGGGGGGCCAGGGCAGCATGCTCCCGGCTCGACCCCTGGCCGTAATTCTCCCCACCCACGACCCAGGAGCCCTGCTGTTGATGTTCCATGGCCCGCTGGTAGTAATTTTCGTCAATGGGCTCGAATACAAATTTGCTGATCTCCGGGATATTGCTACGAAAGGGCAGTACCCTGGCCCCGGCCGGCATGATTTCATCCGTGGAGATATCGTCACCGACCTTTAACAGCACCGGGCCTTCCAAATCATCAGGGAGTGGCTCGAATGGGGGCAGTGGTTGGATGTTGGGGCCTTTTTCCAGCTCGACTTCTTCTTCTTTCTCAGCCGGGGGGGACAGCATGCTGATGTTAATGCGGATGGACTTCGGTTCCCGGAAGGGGGGATAGTCCATGGCCAGGGTGCGCGGATCGGTAATTTCCCCGGTCAAGGCCGAGGCGGCAGCCGTCTCCGGGCTGCATAGATAGACTTGATCTTCTTTAGTACCCGAGCGTCCAGGAAAATTTCTAGGGACGGTGCGCAGACTGATGCGTCCGGTGGCCGGTGCCTGCCCCATGCCAATGCAGCCATTGCAGCCGGCTTGATGGAGGCGGGCTCCCGCGTGGATGAGCTTTCCTAACAGTTCCAGGGAGATCAGGTTTTCCAGGATTTGCCGTGAGGTGGGATTAATGTCGAAGGACACCCGGTCGTGGACTTGTTTGCCATCGACAATCAGGGCCGCAATGGCAAAGTCTCGCAGGCCTGGATTAGCGGATGAGCCGATATAGGTCTGATAAATCTCCCGGCCGGCTACTTCCCGTACGGGAACCACTTTGCCCGGGCTGCTGGGGAGGGCAATCAGGGGTTCTAGTTCGGAGAGATTGATTTCCTCGTGCTCGTCGTAGTCGGCATTCGGCTCAGCTACCAGTTCCGCCCAGGCTTCTTCCCGGCCTTGAGTTTTGAGAAACTCTTTTACCGCCCCATCGGCGGGAAAGACGGTAGTGGTAGCGCCAAGTTCGGCCCCCATATTGGCGATGACGTGACGGTCCATGGCGGTCAGATTTGCCAAGCCCGGCCCGTAGTATTCGATGATTTTGCCTCTTCCCCCATCGACATCGTGACGGCGCAGCATCTCCAGAATGACGTCCTTGGCGCTCACCCAATCGGGAAGCCGACCCGTCAATTTGACGCCCCACACCTTGGGCATCTTCATATAAAACGGCTCCCCGGCCATGGCCATGGCCACTTCCAGTCCCCCTGCGCCTATGGCCAGCATCCCCAGGGAGCCCGCGGCGGGGGTATGGCTGTCCGAGCCCAGCAAGGTTTTGCCTGGGACGCCGAAGCGCTCCATATGCACGGGGTGGCTGACCCCATTACCCGGACGGCTGTACCAGAGGCCGAACTTTTTGCAGGCACTGCGTAGAAACAGGTGATCATCCGGATTTTTAAAGTCTTCCTGGATGAGATTATGGTCGACGTATTGGACAGAGAGTTCGGTTTTGACCCGGGGAATCCCCATGGCTTCGAATTCCAGCATCACGAGGGTGCCGGTGGCATCCTGGGTCAAGGTTTGATCAATGCGCAAAGCGATTTCCGCGCCGGGCTCCATCTCACCGGAAATCAAGTGATTAGCAATCAGCTTTTGGGTGACATTTTGGACCATGGTTTTTTGGCCTATCGGTCTAATCTTAATTCTTAGAAAGCTTAGCATAAGAGGAATAAAAACAATGGACGCAAGAGACTATGTTTACGATCCCACCGAAACGCCGTTCCAACCCCGTGCCGAAAGCTACCATGCCCACAATGCCCTTGGCCTGGCGTGTGCCTCCAACTTGGCTTATGAAGATTCGGCGATAATCGAGCCGATGGTGAGACAGTGGGGGTTTGACCACTACCGCTTTGTTCAGGAGAAGGAGACCCAAGCCTTTGTCTGCGGCAATGCCAACTTAGTTTTACTCCTATTTCGGGGAACCGAAGCCCGTAACCTTAAGGACTGGCATACCAATGTCATGCTCAAACTGGTTTCGGGGCCTGCGGGGGAAGTCCACCGGGGATTTTGGGAAGCACTGATGGGTATTTGGCCGAAGCTCCAAGACGCTCTAAGCGAGTCTCGTACGGCCCAGCAACCCCTCTGGCTTGGCGGCCATAGTCTTGGGGGGGCGTTGGCTCTATTGGCCGGAGCGCGGTTGCAATTGCAGGAGCAGATCCCTGTTCAGGGGGTATATACTTTTGGCCAGCCTCGGGCGGGGAACTATAGCTTTGCTAGGGCGTTTGATCAGGCATTTGAAGGGCGGGGGATCCGGTTTATCAATAATAATGATATCGTGCCCCACGTGCCTCTACCCGGCCCTCGATTACGCTATTGGCATACCGAGCGCTTGATCTATATCGATGGGGAGGGGAAGCTCAGCCCGGATCTGCCGCTTTGGAAGCGTTTGCGGAATAGTTTCCAAGGCGCTACCCGGGATCTAGATAAGCTGGGGCAGGAAGCTTTTAGGGATCACGCGATGAATAGTTATGTTCACCGCATCAGGGAGGCGATAAAAAGCGGGCGTTAGCCTGAGGGAGTCCACTATCTTGGCAAGGCCGAGATTGCGGCCTGATACCAGTATCAGGTAGTTTTCCATGGTCAGTATAGTATCTAGGCAAAAATTTTAATAAATTTCAAAATTTAAAAATCTACTTCGTCACCGATTCGCCGGGAGCGAATCGGGACATCCGAAGGATGCCCTCAGGGGGCGCGCATCAAAATGTATTGCCCATAGCGTCAAAAAATTATGCATATCGAATTGGATAATCTGAGCCCGAAAGAAGTTTATTTCAATCTTATCCAGACCTTAATTCCCCGCCCCATTGCCTGGGTGTTATCGGAAAACGCCGGGGGGAGTTATAACCTGGCCCCTTTTTCCTATTTCACCGCGGTCTGTAGCAAGCCGCCCCTGATTCTCATTTCAGTGGGAAAAAAGCCCGATGGAACCCGCAAGGATAGTTGGGTGAATATCGAAGAGCGCCGGGATTTCGTGGTCCACATTGCCCATTTGGAAATATTGGAGGCATTGAACGCCAGTTCTGTGACCCTGCCCGCTGAAGCCTCGGAAGTGGAGCAGCTTGGCCTGCCGGTGACCCCCTTTCCAGGCTCGCGGTTGCCACGGCTTCAAGAAGCTCGGGTGGCTTATGGCTGCGAGTGTTATGAAATCCAGGAAATCGGCAGTGGCCCCCAAGCCCTGATTTTCGGCCGTGTCCACACTCTCTATGTGGATGATGCAATTTGCAGCAGCAAGGAGGGTAGGCTCAAGGTCCATGGAGATCAGCTCAATCCCATCGGCCGTCTAGGGGCCAATGAATACATGAAATTCGGTGAAATCATTACCCTCAACCGGCCAAAATAATGGGTAGGGCATATTTACCCTGCCATGAGTACCCGGCGAGCTATGGCTTTTAACTGTTTGATTAATATATGATTATCTCTAAAAATATTTTTTGCCGCGCCCTTGACACGCCTAAATCCTCGCGTTTATCATGGCTTCGTGCTCTTGAGCACCGTCCCGACAGGCTGCGGCGAGACGTTAAATGCGCGCAAGAGCCATATAAGACCACGGTTTTAAAGCCTGGCAATGGCAGAGACGGCGCGAACGAACCTATGAGATTTTCATAGATTCTGAGTAGCGGCGCTACGGAAAAATATGACCGAGGCTGAACAGGCGTTATGGCGGCGGCGGATTTCCGGTCATAGATTCCGGAGGCAATTTCCTATAGGGAAACGCTATAAGTGAGTAGGTAAAGGACATTAACTCCTTGTTTTTTATTCCCTCCCCCTTGATGGGGGAGGGTTAGGGTGGGGGTGAAAAAGCGGCGGTAACTGTAGATGATGAGCTAGTTTGATTACCCCCCATCCCCGCCTTCCCCCGCCAGGGGGGAAGGGGTAAGAGGTGCTGTTTGCCCCGTTATTGTGGCCATAGGGAGCCTGGCGCCATTTAGCGTAATTCTGCTGCTTTTTGCCAGATCACTAAGTCCAATCCGGGAATATCCTTGAAATCGCCTTCATTATGGGGCAGCAATTTAAAGTTGTGCTGCACTGCCTGGCTGGCGAGCCATAGATCTTGGACTCGGTAACGAATGGCTCGGCCCGAGGTACGAATTTGGGCCGCTAGGCTGCCAAAGATTTCGCCCGTGTTTTCATCGATGCGCAACGAGGGCTTATGCTGAAGCCTTCGTAAGGCCGCCAGGCGCTTCTGACGGATACTGGGATCAGCGGGCTATTTCGGCGCCGTATTTCAGCTCAGCAATAATGATCGGGGAAAGATAAACGGGCTCCTGGCGGGTGATGATCGCGATGTCCGCCGGCGCCAATGTTCCTCGTTCCACATCTACCCAGATGCAAGTGTCAATTAGGTAGCCCATGGATTTTGAATCTCTTCATCGAGGGTGGCTTCGCCGCTACGGCGGCTATCGGTAATCCAATCGGCGGCGGCCTCTTTAGAGAGGGTCCTGTAAAGATCGGCCATGGCTTCCAGGGCCGTTTGATGGGCCGGTCCCGGAATAAGCCGCGCCACCTCCTGGTGATTCCTGACAATCACTATTTCTTCTCCCGTAAGTTCCAGGCTATCCAGGAATTTCCTAAAATTTCGGACGAATTCCGTAGCGTTTACCGAAATTCCGCCCAAAGCCCCTTCCTTCAGGGAGGGGATGTAGGGCGGTTCTGTTAATATTAAGTGATGAAATTTAAGACCAACATAAAAGCCCTGAAAGTCAGAGTCAAGGATAAGCATAAGCCAGTCCTTGAGCGCATGGCTTTTGAAGTCAATCAGGTCTGGAATGCGGCTAACGAAATCACGGCGGATGATTCCTATGTACCTGTTCCCGGTGCGGGTTATATCCGCAACAATTTCACGGCATACGAGCTGCAAAAGCTGCTAAAAAGCATCAAGCTGGAACGCGGCTTTATTATTCACTCCACCAGCGTGCAGGAAGTGATTGCCGCGCACCACAAAGCGCGCAAGCAATTCAAAACTGACAAGCTCCGCTGGCGTGTTTCTGGTGGTCCACGCCGTTCTCTGGGATGGGTGCCTTTCAAGAAAGGCGCCGCCAAATGGAAGAAGGGTCAGGTGTACTTTGCCGGTCACTCCTTTTGTCTCAGCAGGCGTTGCGTTCCGGTTCTTTCTCGCAGGATGCCCGTGGACGCTGGTATTTCAACCTCGTGGTCGAAGTGGCTATTGAGCAGTCCACTGCCACCGGGCAGGTGGGTATCGACCTGGGTTTAAAGGATACCGCCACTTGCAGCAACGGTTTGAAGCTGGAAGCGTCTCGTTTCTACCGTAATGGGCAAGCGCAACTGGCAAAAGCGCAACGGGCTAACAAGAAAAAACGGGTCAAGGCTATCCATGCCAAGATCAAAAATAGGCGTTTAGACGCCCTCCATAAATTCACGACCCAAGTGGTTCGTGAGAATGCATTCATCGTCGTGGGTAATCTCAGCAGTTCCCGCCTTGCTAAAACTAAAAGGGCTAAATCTGTTTTAGATGGGGGCGGGTTGATGCTGAAAACTCAGCTTGATTATAAATCGAAAGCGATGCAAGCCGAGTTTGTAGAGATCAACGAAGCGCACACTACCCAAGCCTGTTCGTGCTGTGGCGGTATCAGCAACGGTAGTCCGAGAGGTAGGGCAGGTCTTGGAATAAGAGAATGGTCATGCCCTGGGTGTGGGGTGCATCACGATAGAGACGTGAACGCAGCCATGAACATTCTCGCGGCGGGGCATCGCCGTCTTGCGGAAGGAATTCCCGTCCTTTAGGGCGGGAAGGATGTCAACGTTCTCATAGGCTTATCCTCGGTTTGAATAATCTGATGGTATCAGATTATATGTATTTTTCTGGAAGATATAGGGCGTTAGCTTTGCTTCATTTTTGTGATTGCGGAGTATCTAAATCTCTCCCTTGAAGGAGCACAAGGAAGTGCGACGCCCCATTGAAATCAGTCACGATGAAACTCTAATCTGCATCACGCTGACTGAGGTAGGTGAGAAAGGCATCAATCTTTGTTTTCTGTTCCCTCCCCCTTGATGGGGGAGGGTTAGGGTGGGGGTGAAAAAGTGGCGGTAACTGTGGATGATGAGCTAGTTTAATTACCCCCCATCCCCGCCTTCCCCCGCCAGGGCTGTAGGATAGACGCATAAATTGGGGGGTGTACAAATAACTGTGTAACTGGTGATCTGTAATTAACAACAAGGAGAAAGCACTGATGACCAGTATTGAAAAAAAGACCGATGAGTTGCTGGATGAACTTCTGAAGGAGTGCAATAGCCCGAAAGAGGTTCTGGGCGAGCATGGGTTATTGAAGCAGCTGAGCAAGCGCTTGGTGGAGCGGGTTTTGGAGGCTGAGCTGACTGAGCACCTAGGGTACGCGCCCCATGCTCAGGAAGGTCGGGGCAGTGGCAACAGCCGCAACGGCAAGAGCAAGAAGCGGGTTCAGAGCGAGGCGGGGCAATTGGAAATCGAGGTGCCACGGGACCGCAATGGGAATTTTGAGCCGCAATTGGTCAAGAAACGTCAGCGTCGGCTGGAGGGCTTTGATGAGAAGGTGCTAGCGCTGTATGCCCGGGGGCTCTCGACCCGAGAGATTGAGGCGCAGCTGGAAGAGCTCTATGGGGTGGAGGTCTCCCCGGCGCTGATTTCCCAGGTGACCGATGCGGTGTTGGAGGAGGTGCGGGCCTGGCAAAGCCGGCCCCTATCGGCCGTCTATCCCATCCTATATTTTGATGCCTTGTTTGTGAAATCACGCCAGGAGGGCATGGTGAAAACGAAAGCAGTGTACTTAGCCCTGGGGGTCAATCTAGAGGGAGAGAAAGAGCTGTTAGGGATGTGGATGAGTGAAAACGAAGGGGCTAAATTCTGGCTGTCGGTATTCAATGAGCTGAAAAACCGGGGGGTCGAGGATTGCTTTATTGCCTGCGTGGACGGGCTCAAGGGCCTGCCTGAGGCCATCGAGGCGGTGTTTCCACAGGCCCAGGTTCAGCTGTGCATCGTGCACAAGGTGCGCGGCTCGCTGAAGTATGTCCCCTGGAAACAGCGCCGGGCCGTGGCGGCCGACCTGCGGGCCATCTATGGCGCCGCGACCCTGGCCGAGGCCGAACAGGCCCTAGAGCGCTTCTCAGCGCGTTGGGATGAGACATATCCGGCCATCAGCCCCAGCTGGCGGGCCGATTGGTCACGGCTGACGGTCTTCTTTGATTACCCACCCCAGATCCGGCGAGCCATTTATACCACCAACGCCATCGAATCATTGAACTATTCACTACGAAAAGTCTTGAAAAACCGGGGCGCTTTTCCCACGGATGAAGCCATTTTCAAGGTGCTCTATCTGGCCCTGAACAATATCACCAAAAAATGGACTCAACCCATTCGGGACTGGAAGGCCGCCCTCAATCAATTCGTCATCCTCTTCGCTGAGCGGATGCCCAAGTGAAAATTAGTTACACAAAAAACTTGACACCCTCATAAATTGCCCTGTTTCATGGGGGGCATCCTTCATTTTCGATAGCATCGAAAACCTCACGGATACTTTGTTCACTTACGATTACCCTTACTTTTCGTCGAATCACTTGGCAGCCTAGATAGAATAGAGAGAGCACGCGCCGATGTTTTATCGAATTGGCCTGAAACTGATAATGTAATTGTTGCCGCTCTGTCAGCCAACCCACGGCCCAGGCCACCATGCCTGCCAAAGCCGCAATCAACAGCAACACCTCAATGCGGTGCGGGTCACGACTATAGGCCAGATTAAAACTGAAGCCATAGGCTGGACTTTTCAAATCCCGGAACCCTTCTTCAATCTGCATCCGCGTACGATAGAGTTTCACCACGCGCTTGGCCGATTGACGACCGCACAAGGAGCTGGCCAACAACCACGGCTCCTTCGCCGCCAGACGGTATTCGGCTATCGACTTGCCATGCCGACCCCGGGCTTTTCCTTTGAACAAATAGAACCTACTCTTTAACGGGTTCTTACGACACATCTCTACCGCTCCGAGTGCCTTCGCTCGGCCACTGGCTTGCGCCCATAATTCTCGGCAGGGCCGCCATTCCCGCTCCCCCACCGGTCGGTAGGATTTTCGCCCCCGGATCCGGCCTACGTAATCCCAGCCATAACTCACAATTTGCTTAAACCAGGGATTATGAAATCCGGCGTCCGTGATAATCACGGGCCGACTCGCCGCCGGTAACAACGCCTTGAGCGTCTTTAAAAAAGCTCGCTGCACGCGCTCATTCCCCTGCTGCGATTGCGCATGGACCGTCTCATACAGGGTCAACGCCCGTCCCGGCGCCACTAATGCTGCCCGCAATACATACAAGTCTGTGTTCGGTAGATGACTCCAATCTACCAGTATCCACGGCCGCCGTTTGTTTCCCACCAGCTGCTTGACTAACGCCTCATACACCGCTTTGCTTTGGGCTTGGACGTACTTATTCCCCATAAATCGGTCCGACCGCCGTATCCCACTGCGCTCTTGAATCGGTAACTTCAATGACCGACCCAGCTGGGTTACCGATAACCGCTTCGTCTCCAAGACCGTCTCCACCAACAACACCAACGTCCACAAGCGTTTTAAATGCATGATCTCCGACAACATCCGGTGTAAAATCTTCTTCACAGGCACGGGAACAACCTCTCTTCGGTTTTTAATCGTGACCCGTATGAGATCAGATGTCTCCGTGCCTGTCTACTCCTTCTATTCTTGCAACCGCTTGTTTCTTAATTAAACAATTCCCTTTTATCCGTCTATACCTCAGCCGCCAGGGGGGAAGGGGTAAAGTTGCCATTGCAGATTAAGGTTAAGCTAGACGAGCGAGCGCTTAAAGGGCCGCTCCAGGAGATGCCGCCGTAATCCCCAAGTATCGGCGTACCGCATATGGTTAATCCACCCTTGGACGCTGGCATCGAATTCAGCAAAGCTAATTTTATCGGCACAATAGTCCCGCCACCGTGCCTGGAGGCGGCGCGTGAAATTGCGCACATTGCGGGCCTTGACCCGGCGGTGGGTAGGGTAAACGATAAACCCAAGCCAGGGGATGCCACTGCGGACGGGTGTAGCCTGGGCTTGGGGATGGACGGTTAATCTAAGCGCCGCCAAGCGTTCAATTATGGCTTGTTTCCAACGCCATAGCTCGCGTTTGCTGTCGCTAAAGAGGGCAAAATGATCCACGCCGATGCCGCGCTCAATAAACTACGGTTATATCTACGCTTGGCGCATCAGTGGCGCTGGCTCAATGAGGGCCAGTACCGGCATGTGAGCATGATGGTCGCAGAACTCGGGCGGCTGTTGGGCGGTTGGATGAAGGCCAAGTGAGGTGGCGGCTCAGGGTGCGAAACCCAGGAGCCGCCTCCATTTTTTATATGCCCGAGGGAAGGTCTTGGCGTGATCTTCCGTGCGGACGGGACGTGCCTGGGCCATCTTCAGCCCCTTCGCCTCGGGCCGCAAACCGTGGTCGGCGGCCTTACTGGAAGCGCCGCCTGCGTCGGCGGAACCAGTGGGCGCGCTCGCAAGGGATCAGGGATTCAGAAATCAGATGGGGGATGAGCACACCACCCGAAACCCGATGAGGATGAAGCGGTTATTGGGAAGATAATGATAGCGAAAGGCCGAGCGGGCAAGGCCTAGATCGTTGCCCCAGGACCCGCCGCGCACCACACGGGACTCATCGCCACTTAACTGGGTACGTTCAGGATGCCTGTATTCATTCAGACACCACTCCCAGAGATTACCGCCCATATCCAATGCCCCCACGGGCGAAGCGCCGAGGGGATACATGCCTACCGCGGTAGAGCGGCTCAGCCCCGATTCATAGGTGTTGGCATAGGCGGGATTCTCCTCCACTCCCCAGGGATACATATTTGCTGGGTCGCCGCCGGTGGCGGCTTGCTGCCATTCCCATTGCGTCGGCAAGCGGATTTCATAGCCCAGGCGGGCGCTTAGCCAGCGGCAGAAAGCTACCGCATCCAACCAAGAGACATTGTCTGCCGGGTGGTTGTCATAGGCTTGAAACGGCCGACCAGGTGCTGAGTGTTGGTCTAATAATCCTTGCCACCGTTCGGGGTTACTGTAACCGTCGGCCGCTTCCAAAAAGGCCTGGTACTGCTGCCAGGTCACCGGATAGCGGGCAATATAAAAGGGGGCGACCGGGAACGGGAAGGCGGGTTCATCTCCCTCGACCTCCAAGATGACCTCACCGGGGGGCACCTGACGCCACTCGATATCCGGCAAACCATCTTCCCGGAGGCCTACCCCCTTTCGCGGGTCCGGGTCACCCAGGAGAGCGAGGCGAACGCCAATCAGGGCGCGGCACTCGTGGGAGGTGTCTGGATCTTGGATTTCTGCCAGCATATGCTGGGGATGGATAGGCCCGAGGAACTCCTGCTCTAGGGGGGTGGGTTGATAATCAAGGCGCTTGAGCATGCCACAGGCTTCTACCACCCGTTCATGGGACCAGCGGTAAGCCTCCTTGCGCTCCTGAACTTCCCACTCTAAAGCGGCCTGTTGCAGTTGTTTGCGCCGCCAGAAGTCGGCAAAGCGATCCTCAATCCATTTCTTTAAGCGAGGCCAGCGGGTCAGCAGGGACTCATGGGCGACTTCCACCACATCCCTGTCTTCCTCAGGATCGCCGCAGTTCAGTAATCGGGCTTTGGCGAATTGCTCAATGGATGTGCATGCTGCGGGGGTAGTTTTGAAATGAGTAAGCGATGAGCGTCTTCGGGTTGGAATACCACGTTCCGAGTCTATTTCTACCAATTCTTTGAAGATTCCTGCCAAGGCGTTTTGGGCGTCTTTGTTTAATTTAGCGTAAGCGTCCTCAGCCCGCTTGCCAATGGCTCCCTTGATGCCGCCGAAGCTGTCGTAAGCCGTATGGGTGAGCGTGGTGCCCGGTTGGCATGCCTTATAAAGTTCAGCCAAAGCGAAGGCCATCAACGCGAGGGCGCCGGGTTCGTTGCCAGTATCGCGGAGGATGCGCCCAGACAGTCCCTCCTCAAAGGATAAACCTGCTACTGCCGCAGGACCTGTGATCATCTCCATCAAGGCCAGGAGATCCGGTGGTGCCAGCGAAAAGAAACCTGCCCGTAGCCATTTGTCAAAACGAGGGTAGTCAATGCAATGGTGAAAAAAGTCAGCCCGTAAGGCAAGAACGAGACGCAGCCGGTCTGCCTGTGCGGCTTTCTCCAACATGGCAATGAAACGCTTGTGGTGTTTCGGTTCGGTCAGAGTAAATAGCTCTTCGAATTGGTCGATAAAGAAGAGCAACTTAGTGGTTGCCGGCCGTTCTTCAAATAAGGGCCTTACTAGCGCGGCCAGATCACCAGTGGCGCGTAGCTTTTCAGCGATAGTGCGACCACTTAGATCGTGGGTTTCCAGATAAGGTTCCAGTTTGGCTGCCAAAGGGAGAAAAGGATCATCGCCTAATCCACCAGGAGTAAAACGTATTTTCTGCCAACTTTCACCGCCGGGGAGTTCTCTCAGACGCGGCAGTCCCCCGGCTGCCACGAGAGAGGATTTACCAGAGCCGGAAGCGCCGATAACGGCGACTAAGGCCTGCTGCTTAATTTTGTTTAATAGCTCGTTAGTTTCTGCCGTACGACCAAAGAAAAGCCGGGCCTCCTTTGTGGTGAAGGCGCGCAAGCCTGGAAAGGGAGAGCCTTTCTGGTGTGTGTGAGTCGCTGGGGGAGGAGGTGGAGTCGGTGGTGTAAGTACTTCGGCTATAATATCTTCCCTGTCTATGTAGTGCAGTGCTTCCGGTAACTCTTGTAGACGCTCACGTTCCTCTAACCACACCCATATGTCTCGGGGTTCATGGCCCTTGTCAAATGCCGCTTGTTCTTGAGGTGGGATGTCAAAGTAATCTGCCAGATCTTTCCAGTCACGCTGCAAGCGCTTGCTAAAGGCGATTTTTTGTTTGCCCGAATACACCATCATTCCATTCAAGAAAAGTTTTCTAGCAACTCCGCTAATTCCCCGCGCTTAATTTCCCGCAAGGCGGCAGGTAGCTGAGACAAACGGCTGCGATTTTCCAGCCACACCCAGATCCCGCGGCCTTCGTCGCCCCGTTCAAATCGGGCCTGATCGCTGACCCGTATTTCCAGGCAATCGGCTAGGCGCTTCCAGTCATCCCCCAGGCGATCACAGAAGGCGATTTTGACTTTTCCTGGAAAGGGTCCTGGAAAGGGGCCTGGCGGCGGAGGAGGACTCGGCCCGTTGTAATGACTTTGCCGGATCAGTTCCGCCCGCTCGCGTAGCTGCTCGCGGATTTGCAGAAATAAACGCTTGCGGCGGCCGTTGTCTTGAAAATGTTCTTCCACGGTTTGGTCGCCGCCAGGCAAGAATTGGCGGCTTTTCAGCCATTCGTGCCGGCGCCAGTCACAAGGTGAGAGAATGACGGGAAAGAGATGGGCCTTGTGGGCTAGAAAATGTTTGATCTCGGTGTTTTGGCAGTAGTCTGAATCCAGAAAACCTTGGCTAACCAGCACCAGGGCGATGTGGGAGTCCTGAATCTGGGTTTTAATCACCTCATCCCACAGTTCCCCTGGGCGGATACTTTGATCAGTCCAAAACTCGATATTTTCTTTCTCCAGCCCCTTGAGGAATCCAAGCAGCGAGTTCTCTTCGAGGTAATCGGCGTCCTGATGGCTGTAACTGACAAAAATTTTTATCCGGTCAGGCATGACGTGCTTTTGCTTTTCTGAGGGGCCGCTGCCAGGAAAGTGATTATAAACTGCTTTATTGTGCAGAGGCGATAATATCCAAGCTCTTGGGGCCGCAATTTAAGAGCAAATCTAACGCGGAGAGATTGTAGCGAAAATCGCCCCACAACTGGGGATAGACCGGTGGGCGGAGAGGGGTAAAGACGAGATTAATGCCGCAGGTGCTAAACTTTTCCCTATCGAGATATTTCTCTGCTGGGGGCAAAGTGACAAAAGTATCGGCGTTCAAGGCGCGGCAGACGGAGACCAATAATTCCGTGCCCTGGCCGGAAACCCCCAGTTCAGACTGTAAAACCCAGGTACTTTTTAGGCCCAAGGTGTTCCAAAGATATTGGATCAGATCCACGTTGAGATCCGCCAGGCGGCAGTGGTGATAGGCATAGATTGCCTCTAGGTGAGGCAGGTGATCATCCAGATAGGGAGCATGGGCATAATGCTGCCGGAGGCTTTGGAGATGTTTTTGGCGCCAGTGGGTTTCATTGTGGATCTCAATGTCTTGAATATTCTGTTTTCCTCTGCCTTTTTTCCGCACCGGGACCCTGAGCCAGAGTTCGCCCTGGTCGCTTTTGAGCCGGTTGCGGGTCATCCAGCTTCGGCCCAGGGGAAATTGGACTTGATCCAGAAGCACCAGAGTATCGGCCCGTAGCCCCTTGTAGAAAAAACCTGGCCAGGGAAGGAAAATAGGTTGGTGGGTGGTAATAATCATCCCGGAGAATTCGGCGTTCAAAAGGGCTATTGATTAAGATTAATATAATTCAATTCACTAAGTTGGCGAGTGGCAGAGCGATGACTAAATCCCAGGAAGAAAAGAAGGCCCAGAAAAAGCGGTTTTCGGACCGATTGTTAGAGAACATGAGTCGATTTATCGTTTCTCTGACCTGGGCAATTTTGCTCGCGGTGGTGATATTCGTGGTTTATTTAGCCACCCAGTTTGCCCAGCGATAATCCCTGAATATGGGTAAAGAATATTCCCATTGGATTCAGGCCTATTTACCGGGAGCATAGACAGGATAAAAAAAACCTAGGTACCAGGATGGGAGGCTTTTAGTTCCCGCAGCCGCGCTTTAGCTTCTTCTTCCGAGCTATAAGTGCCATAATTTATAGGCGGTTTATCCGGGTCATCCAGGTCTTTCTCCTGAACGATCCACTCTTCAGTTTCCGGGTTGTAGTAAAGCAGAAAAGTTTTGTCCATGGACTTTGCCTCCTTTAGACGAGGTACCTATAGCTCAAAGTATAGCCATGGATTAAATGCTGTTCTGCCAGGAAAATTGGCCCCTATTTTGGCTACCAACCTTCCAAGGGGCTGTATTCTTTCTCGGCTTCCGCTTCTTCTTGGGTTAACTGTTGGTACGCAGCTCTCACCGTCTCAGGGTCATATTTTCTCTCCAGCCGGCGCACGATGAAATGGCCTCGGGCCATGTCTTGGAAATGCTGCATAAAGATCAAGTTCAATAGGGCACCACTTACTGCTCCAGCGACGGGGATCATCTGCGCAGCCGCTTTATCGGAAATGACTACCCCAAAGCGGGCCGTAGTGGCCCGAATTAGATTAATGGCGGCAGGTATATTGGCTCCCGCACCCGTGTAGTCAAGAAAATCAGAAAAGTGGAAGGCGAGAGTCGCGCGAATGCCATAGTAGCCCGTATCCGCAGCATCGTCCTCTTTGGTACGGCCCCCTAGGGCAAAGACCTCCATGCAGGCAAGCCTTGCTTCCAGGGTATTTAAGTCTTCGCCCTGGCTATGGGCAATGTCCCCGATAGAGCGCAGCATGAGGGCTGTGGTGATGGGCAATTCGGCCAGGAGGGTGAACGGGGCAAAGAATCCGCCTATAGTGCCACTGCCCATCGCCATAAACTTGTGCAGACGGTCGTGAGCAGCGGAGGGAGGAATGCGTCCCATGGAGGTAATCGCCATATCCAAGGTGCGACGAATACTGAACTCCACGACTCCATGGAGATGTTGGTACCAGCGCTTGGGCAGGAGTTTGAGCCCCTGCTCAATAGGTGTGCCCACGACATTGCTCAAGCGTGCGGCAAATGAAGGGTGTTCCAGGTGTCGGTGTGCCCATCGGAGATCGGCGAGATCCTGGGCGGAGAGGGAAGGTGTGGATTGATGCATATCTTGTGCTGCTCGCAGAGCCTTGTTCAATATTAAGTATTAAAGGGTTTGTGGTAAGGGATAGGGCAAAGTGATAAGGGTAATGGTAGGATGGTCATAAATCTCATGCTCCTTTCGACACTTGATCGTGCACCCCATTCTCTTCCCTCCAACCTTGGATAATATCAGGAAAATCACAGCCTCTCTGGTAGCCGCGGCCAAGGCGAGCGGCCATCGCCGCGCTTTGGTATTGTCTGGGGACCGGGAGTGGTGTCTGCAAGCCGCCCAGGTCAGCTTAGCAAGCACTTCCCTGGAACCGGTTCTGTGGATCGCTGCCCAGGCCCCCGAAAACGCCTGGAGGATGGAGGCCGCCAAGGCGCATCGGTCGTTGGGGCAAGAAGTCGATGCCATCGTCTTTGATGCCTACAGCGGTTTTGACTTGGATGCCTTTGGAATCATCACCGGCGCCATTCGGGGCGGCGGGCTGCTGCTATTGCTCACTCCGCCCCTGGCGGCATGGCCAAGCTTCAATGATCCCGAGCATGCCCGCATTGTGACGGCGCCCTATGAGGTCACAGAGGTCACGGGGCGTTTTCTGAAACGCCTGGTGCGCATCCTCCGCGAAGCTGAAGGGGTGATAATCATCGAGCAAGGAAAAATACTCCCCAGCGTCCCGTTTGCAGCCCCGGCGAGGGCAGAAACGGGTGGTAACCCTCCCTCTCCAGGGGATTCGGCGTGCCGCACCGAGGATCAAGGGCGGGCGGTGGAGGCGATTGTCAAGGTGGTGACTGGGCAGCGGCGGCGGCCTGTGGTGTTGACCTCGGATCGGGGCCGGGGCAAATCGGCGGCCCTGGGGATTGCAGCGGCGAGGCTGCTGCAGCGGGGGCTCAAGCACATCATCGTCACCGGACCACGGTTGGATGCGGTGGAGCCGGTGTTTCGCCATGCCCAACGGCTATTGCCCCAAGCCACGGTTTCCCGGGCAGCCCTCCATCTCCCGGAGGCGGGCATGGAATTCGCCCCCCCGGACGATCTTATCCGCACTTCCCGACCCGCGGATTTGCTGTTAGTGGATGAGGCGGCAACCATCCCTACCCCTTTGTTGGAACGATTGCTCCAGGGTTACTCTCGGATTGCTTTTGCCACCACCATTCATGGTTATGAGGGAACGGGGCGGGGTTTCGCCCTTCGTTTCCACAGAGTGCTGGATGAGAAAACCCGAGGATGGAAAGGGCTGCGGCTGGAGACCCCTATCCGCTGGAGATCCGGAGATCCCCTGGAGCATTTCGTCTTTCGGGCCTTGCTGCTAGATGCCACGGCGGCGCCAGACTCGGCAGTCGCGTCGGCGAGACCCGAGACTGTTGCGGTTGAGCGGTTGGATCGAGATGCCCTGGTGAGGGATGAAGCCACCCTGTCTGAACTCTTCGGCTTGCTGGTGTTGGCCCACTACCAGACCCGCCCCTACGATCTGCGCCATTTACTCGATGGCCCCAACCTTTCCGTGTATGTGATGCGCTACCGGGGGCACGTGGTGGCCACCGCGCTACTTGCTGCGGAGGGCGGTTTCGTTGAGGAAACGGCTAGAGGGATTTGGGAAGGGCGCACTCGACCCCATGGGCATTTACTCCCGGAGTCCCTGGCGGCCCACTTGGGCTTGGCGCAGGCGCCACGGCTGCATTGTGCCCGGATCATGCGTATTGCCGTCCATCCTGCGGTTCAGGGCCAAGGCCTGGGAACTCACCTGGTGGATACGATTATCAGGGAAACCGGGGGGGAAGGCTTGGATTATCTGGGAAGTAGCTTCGGTGCGACCGTGGAGTTGCTTCGCTTCTGGGAACGATTGGATTTTCTGCCGGTGCGTCTCAGCGTGAAGCGGGGGGCCACCAGCGGGGCCCACTCCGCCATTGTTCTGCACCCTTTATCCAGCTCCGGCCAGGCGCTGGTCAAAAGAGCCCGAGAGCGTTTCCTGGTGCATCTGCCACACCAGCTTGCAGATCCGTTGCGGGAGTTGGAACCCCAGCTTGCGGCTTGGCTCTTGCGCCGAGGGGACCCAGCCGGCCCCCTCCCTTTGGATTCCCAGGATTGGTCCGATGTGCTGGCTTTTGCCTTTGGTCGGCGTGTCTATGAGGTCTGTATTGGCCCTATTTGGAAGCTCACTTGGGGGGCGCTTGCCGCCCCTGAGAGCGCGACACTGCTGGGGGAAGTGGAGAGAAATGCGCTCATCGTCAAAGTATTGCAGAAAAGAAGCTGGCAAGAAGCGGCCGCAGCCCTGGAACTCTCAGGCCGGGCCCAGGTGATTGAAGTCCTGCGCCGGACCCTGCGTCCCCTGGTGCTGCACTTTGGCAATGAGGCTGTGCGTCGTGAGGCCGAACGGCTTGCCGGGGGCTAGCTCTCTCCAGCGATATCTCGTCCTATCATCTATAATTTTAAATAAATTCGCACGAGCCCCGATAGAGATCAAGGAGTTGACGGATGAGGAAGAAAAGATACGGGGGACGAATCATTGCTTTTGTGATGGCGGGGGGGGAAGGTAAACGCCTTCATCCTTTAACTGCGGAACGCTGTAAACCCGCTGTCCCTTTTGGTGCCCGTTATCGGCTGGTTGATTTTGTTCTGAGTAACCTGATCAATTCTGAAATTCGCTCCATTTATCTTTTGGTGCAGTATAAACCCCAGGCCTTGATTGAGCATATTCGCAGGGCGTGGGTGATATCCCCGTTGCTCCCTGATCAGTTCGTCACGGCGGTGCCTCCCCAGATGCATGAGGATACGCTCACTTTCAAGGGCACGGCAGATGCGGTTTATCAGAGTCTCCGACTGCTTGAGCCCCATAATCCGGATTTGGTGGCCGTATTTGGCGCCGATCATGTGTACAGAATGGATGTGCGGCAGATGGCTTGGTTTCATCGGGAACAGAAAGCCGATGTCACGGTTGCCGCCCTGCCGGTACCTATGGAGCAAGCGCCGAATTTTGGGATTCTCGCCACAGACGCGGATGGCCGAATACGGCAATTCCAGGAAAAACCCCAACAACCTAAATCGATGCCCTCCGACTCCAACCGTGCCTATGCCTCCATGGGGAACTACCTGTTCGATACTAGGGTGCTGGTAGAGGCGCTCATGGAAAGCCACCGATTGGGTGAAACGGACTTTGGGCATCATGTTCTGCCCCGGTTGCTGAAGAGCCACCGCCTCTTTGCCTATGATTTTTCAAGCAATGAAATTCCAGGGATTAAGCCCTATGAGGAAGTGGGTTATTGGCGTGATGTGGGCACCATTGACGCCTATTTCGAGGCCCATAAAGATGTGCTCGGGGAGGAGCCCCGCTTCGATGCTTTTAACCCCCAATGGCCTATCTTTTCCAGTAACTACCAAGGGCCGGTAGCTCGGATTCTCGGGGGTGAAATCGAGAATAGCCTGTTCAGTGCCGCCTGTGTAGTTCATAGAGGTGCTCGGGTGCGTAACTGTATCCTCCGCCGGGAAGCCGTGGTGGAAGCAGGGGCGGAGTTAGAGGAATGCATCATTATGGATTATTCTAAAATTAAGCGCGGCGCCCGGCTGCGACGGGTTATCGTCGACCGTCATAACATTATTGCACCGGGTACCCAGATTGGTTATGATTACCAGGAAGATACCCGCCGATATCATGTCTCCCCCTCGGGAATAGTGGTTGTTCCTAGAGGCAAACTCAGTTTTTATGCGCGTAATTCGCGTGGTAAGGGCCTGGGCTACGCTGAATAGCACTGGGAACGTAGCGCCTGTGCTTTATGTGTCTATCACTGTCAATGGGAGTCCTAAAGGTGTTTCATTTCCCCTCCTGTTGACCCCTGCAAATCTTGGAGTAGGATTTAATGCGTTATCGAGAAGATGCTATAACCGGAGAAATGGGTGCCCCGATAGTCAATGAGGGGATGCTAACGGGGACGGCCCTGTATGCACTTTTGGTGGGTATCGGAATTTGCATTGTGGGAATCCGCACAGGGCTGATTTGGGCCACGCTTATGGGGGGAAGCCTAGCGGGGGTGAGTGCGGTTTATTTAGGTGCGGTCGTGCTCGGTTATGCCTGAGCGAGAGCTACCAAGTTCAGATTTTATGCCCCGACCTTCTTGTTGCAGGGGGAGTTAGCCATAGCGGATAAACAGCACATCTTACGCCTTCCCTCCCGCTAGGGGGAAGGCGTAGATGGGGGATATTAAAATTGGAGTTTCGCTATGACTGATTTCAATTTTGTTCCTACAAAACTTCATCAATCTGGAGAATTCGCGGTTCCTCGCGGTCCTCGACGAAAGGGTGACCTTGGTCTTGGGGTCTTTACCGCTCCTCGCGCTTTCACTTCGGGTGCTCCCCACCCTAGGCTCCGAGAGCAAGAAAATCATAACGCCAATTCATGGCAAAACGCAAGTCATGTGGCCCTCGCGCTCGGCGCGCCGTTTCACTTCGCGACCTTGCTAGGGGGTCGCCTAACATCCATGTGAGGCTCCAACGCTGTCTTTTAAGGTCATGGAACCTGCCGAACCTAAGTCACAAGAGAATTCCAATCTTATTACTCTGTTTCTCTGCGGTGACGTGATGACGGGGAGGGGCATTGACCAAATTTTGCCTTACTCCAATCATCCCGCTATCCATGAGCCCTATATGGATATGGCAACGGATTACGTAAAACTTGCGGAAAAGGTCAATGGCCCCATCCCAAAACCCGTAGATTTTGCCTACATTTGGGGAGATGCTCTTGAGGAATTGGCGCTGGCATCTCCAGATATACGAATCATCAACCTAGAGACCAGCATCACCACCAGTGACGATTGGCTTCCTAAGGGTATCAATTACAGAATGCACCCCAAGAATATCTCTTGCATTACGGCGGCAGAGATAGACTGTTGTGTGCTAGCCAATAATCATGTGCTGGATTGGGGGTATTCAGGACTAGCAGAGACCTTGGAAACGTTGAAGAAGGCGGGAATAAACACTGCCGGCGCAGGCGATAACCTTAATCAGGCAAAAGCGTCGGCAATCATGGAGGTGTCTGGGAAGGGCAGGGTGGTGGTGTTTTCCTACGGGTCGGTAACAAGTGGCATACCGCTGGATTGGGCTGCCTCGAAACACAAAGCCGGCGTGAATCTACTGGCGGACTTTTCAGAGAAAACCGCCTGCGGTATTGGGGAAAGTGTCCGAGAGGTAAAGCAGCCGGGGGATATTGTCATTGCTTCTATTCACTGGGGTGGTAACTGGGGCTATTACATCCCGCCGGAGCAAAGAGCATTTGCCCACCAACTGATTGAAGAGGCCGGCGTGAATATTATTCATGGCCATTCTCCCCATCATGCCAAGGGAATCGAAATCTATAAAGGGAGCCCCATTCTGTATGGGTGTGGTGATTTTTTGAATGACTATGAGGGTATCCGCGGTTACGAAAAGTATCGGGGTGAGTTGACCTTGATGTATTTTGTTACCATGGAGGCAGCGACAGGAAAGGTGTGCCGGTTGGAGATGGTACCTCTTCAAATCAAACGCTTTAGCCTAAAACGGGCCTTAAGGGAGGACCGCCAATGGTTGCAAGAAACCCTCACCAGGGAAGGGAAAAAGCTAGGTACCCGAGTAGAAGGCGGAAGGAATAATACCTTAATACTGAAATGGGAATAAGGCGTCGTCTCAGTGTTATAGACCCAAAGGAGGCCGCTAGGCTGCTAACAACACTTTAACGCTCAAGTCATTGAAAAATATATTAATTTTTGTCGAACCAATCCTCATTTTCGGTAAACCCTTCGCCATCGTTGCCCATAAATTCGGTTAGCTCTTCTAGGGGTTCTTGTGCTGCGGTTTCTTTAGTCGATGAGCCCCGTGCCGGAAATTGGACTACTCGATTATCGTGAGGCTTGAAATTACGCCGGGCTTTGGTATAAGCCGTTTTAAGTTGCTTGGTCGCCGTTGTCTGTTCGGGATTTAATTCCCGTAGCTTTGGTTCGACAATCTGGCGCTGATACTCCAAAAATTTTCCCCGCGCAAGGTTAAATAAATAGACCGTCTGCTCATTGCCCGTTTGGAGGCTATGGTCAAGCACGACCAGTGTACTCTTCTGGCCTGCATCAAGATAACCGTACCAAAGTCTTTTCTCTTTCATATTCTTACTCGTTTTAACAATCTCCTGGGTAATGTGTACCAATACTTCGGACAGTTTTTAGCAAACTTGTTATCAACACGCAAAATTTTACTGATTGGGGGAGTACCTTCTGCAAGTCCTGTTTTAGCCCACCCCCGCTTGATCTATAGCTTAAAGATTAATCTAATATGCGAATTGATATCCCGTTTTATTCTGTACAGAAGCCCTGGCGAGGTAAGTCCATGGTGGATTGCGATACCACCGTTCTAACCAAGGCGCGCTATAATCGGATTGCAGGTTTTTTAATGGGATGGAGTCTCTTGTGGAAAATGGACGGTACGCCGGGTTGAGGCTAGAAGCCGTCGAAAATTTGACGTTGAGTGTCCTAGTAAGGATCTTGGCAAAATTTTTGAGTGGAATGGGGTCGCCCCTACAAGCCGACAGGTAGCGTGCGCTGTGCGCACGAAGGGAAGGAATGAGAGCCCAGAAAAACCAACCCCTCAAACTTTTAGGCCGGGGCTGGATAGCGAAGTTTTAACACAGGGTGCTAACCTGAAACGGAGATTTCTATGAATCAAGACACTAGAGTTCATTATCGAAACGCCACCGGGGTATGGAAATTCATCGGGGCGGTATTACTTTTAGGTTTATTTCAAGTGGCCCAGGCGGATGTGGATGCCGGAAGGGAGGCCTATAAGAACCAAGATTATGAGACCGCGCTGAGGGAATTCATGCCCCTTGCCGAAGAGGGAAATATGAATGCTCAGTTCTACATGGGCCTGATGTACGCCAATGGACATGGTTTGCCCCAAGATCCGGAAGAAGCCCAAAGGTGGTTTGAAAAATTTAGTGAGCAACTGGATGTGAGTGCTAAGTTCAACCTGGCCGTGATGTACTATCAAGGAAAATCGGTGCCCCAAGATGTCCCCAAAGCCGTTTATTGGTTTAAAAGGGCAGCGGAAGAAGGAGATCCCGAAGCTCAGTTTAATCTAGGTTTTATCTACGATAATGGCTATGGGGTTGCCCAGGATCGAGAAGAGGCGATTAAATGGTATGAGGAGGCTGCCAATCAAGGAATTGTGGAGGCACAAAATAACCTTGGGGTGATGTATAGCGAAGGGCAAGGGGTAGCAAAGGATTACGTTCAAGCTTACTTCTGGTTCAACGTAGCAGCAAAGCAAGGAGATAAAAACGCAGAGAAGTACAGAGATACCCTGGCTAAGGATATGAATACGTCACAAGTTGCCGAGGCCATAAAGCTGACCCACGAGTGGCAATTATCCTCGGGGCACTAGGAAATCCGGTGAAAGCGTACCTCACTCCTTTTCCTGATGGCATCACCGCCATTGACACGGGTTTTGTGCGTCCCAAAATGGATGCCAGTCATGTTATTTTTCGGGGGGGGCGGGCCGCTTTTGTGGATACCGGGCCGGCGCCCTCGATTCCCCGGCTCATGGAGGCACTGGCGGCTTTGCAAATTACCCCCCAGCAGGTTGACTATGTGCTGCTGACTCATATTCATCTGGACCATGCGGGGGGTGCGGGTGGACTAGTGCAGCAATTGCCCCATGCTCAAGTCGTCGTTCATCCCAGGGGGGCGTCCCACCTTGCCGATCCTGAGAAACTCGTTGCTGGGACCCGGGCCGTTTATGGGGACAAGGTCTTTAGGCGCCTATACGGAGAGGTTGTCCCCATCCCCCCTGACCGCATTATTGCGATAGCAGAGGGAGAATGGCTGGAATTGGGGGGAAGTCGTCTGGAGTTTATCCATACCCCGGGGCATGCCTTACACCATTACTGCATCATTGATCGGGATAGCCGCAGCATATTCGCTGGTGATACTTTTGGTATTTCCTACCGGGATTTGGATACTTCCCAGGGGGCGTTTATTTTTCCCGCAACCACGCCCATCCATTTTGACCCGGACGCCGCCCATGCTTCCATTAATCGTCTCATGGAATATGAACCAGAAGCCATTTATCTGACCCATTATAGTCGAGTAACCGATCTTAAGCGGCTAGCCAAAGATTTACACAGGGATCTTGAGGCCTTCGTCACCCTGACAAGGGATTGTGTGGAGGAAGACGATCGGCTAACAGCTATTAAGGGTAAGCTGCGGGCTTATCTGTGGGATCGTTTGGATGTCCATGGTTTTCCCCAAGATGACAGCCAGCGTGATGCTTTATTGGGAATGGATATCAACTTGAATGCGAAGGGGTTGGCGGTTTGGCTTGAGAGGCAAACAGGCTAATGGCGAAATTCAAGGCATTGAGATTGTGATTATCCATAAAGGCGAGCCACCCAGTTTTGAGGAAGAGCTCGCCCAAGATGTTTTAGAAATCATCACGGTATTTTCAGCCCGGTTATATGGAAGCCGAAGCAGAAAGCACCCGCAGACGATAGAGGCGCTAAAGCATGCTACTAGCACACAAAATTGAGTTGCGGCCCTCTATCAGCCAAGCCGCGTATTTAGATAAGGCGTGCGGGTCTAGGCGGCACTGTTATAACAAGCTGCTGGAGCACTTCTCTAAAGATGAGAATAAGTGGAGCAAGGCGGCGGCCTATCAGCACTACATTAAGGTTATCCGGTCTGAGTTCCCCTGGTATAGTGAAGTCTCAAGCCGAGTAACACGCAATGCGATTGATGACCTGGATAATGCTTTCAAGCACTTTTTTAGGCGAGTGAAGAAGGGGGAGAAACCTGGTTTTCCAAAGTTTAAGAAAAAGGATATTAACGATAGTTTCTCCCTGTAAAAGGCATGATTCGGAATCGCAAATTAGCCCGGTCAATAGTAGATGCAGGCTTTGGTATGCTGCGGCAATTTATCGAATATAAAGCCTATCTGCGTGGCTGCACGGTTGAGCTGGTGGATAGGTTTTTCCCCTCTAGCCGTATGTGCTCAGGTTGCAGCCAAATCCATGACATCACGCTGGCAGATAGAGCGTTGGCATGTGATTGCGGCCTAAGAATTGACCGCGATCTCAATGCCGCGATCAATTTAAATAGGTATCGTCGGGACACGCTCAAGTCAGACGTAAAACGCACACCAGAGCCGAGTAAGACCGCTCTAGCGGCATTGGTGTTGACGGTGTGAATAAGACTAGGTTTTCAGAGATTATCCTAGACTTTTATGGGCGGTGAATAATGACCCTAGTCCCTGGACTGCAAAGTCTCGAGGCCCGTCAAGGATTAGCTGAGGCGCTGAGGGAAACATTCGAGTGCTGGGCGCTGCATGAGAAAACCCAAGCAGAATTGTTGGGGCTAGCCAATGTGACAGCATTGCAACGGGGGGAACCGCTACCGGCGGACCGAAGTGTTCTGGAGCGGACCGGACATGTGCTGGCCATTGAGCGCTCCCTTAAGAAATTATTTCCCGGGCAGCCAGAGCGACGTGCCCATTGGCTGAGTACGCCCAACCCACGGCTTGGGGGATTAGCGCCCCTGACCATCATGCTAGGTGGGGTAAAGGGGATGAAAAGCGTCCAGTCGCTGACTGAGACACAGGAGGAATTATAAACACCTATCAAGATTCTGACTCTCCTCCCTTTTTCAAACTTCGCCTCGACCTCCTCAATGGGATCCCTCTTTGGGAAGGTAGCAATTTGGCTGAAAAAGGTCTTTAATCTGTTTAGTCTCACGATTAGCAAGGAACCCCGCCATGAAATCATCTGAAGCGAGCTCCTGGGTTAAGCCAATCCTCATTCCGTTGGCTTTCCCGCTGATTCTCGCTGCCTGCGACTCGCACCCAGAGGTGGCTTTCAAGCCCAAGGACCCCACGCACAAACTGGTATGCGAGTGCACATGCGAGATCTCTGGACCAACAGAAGTAGGGTTAGATACAACGGTGACTGTGGACCTACCCTCGGGAGGATGCGGAAGCCTGAACGGAGCAAAGTGCAGAATTGATAGCAGAGAGGGTAAAACAAAGTCGTGCGGCAAGGTAATTGTGCCGACTGCGCTTATACAAGTACAAGCGGTGGAGACGGTAAGACAGTAGACATCTTAGCTAGACCCTAATATGGGGGCTCAGAAGCCGTTGGCTCCCCCATTCAAGCCAAGCGTCTATATAGAGGGTGAGGGAAGAAGCTTGCTGTTGTTGATGGCGAATATGCTTCACCCAGTAAGTCCGTATTCATCGCAGGCCATGAGCGCCTGTTGATAGATGTCGGTGATTTCTTTTTCCAGCCTAGAGACAAATGGGGTGTAGTTCGCCCTTATCCATTCTGGTGCCATACACTGGGGAGGGCTCTCCTCAGGCAGTTTGCCCTAAGCTGACCCGCCGCAATCCCAGCGGATCATTGGGGTCAACGTCTTCCATGAAGGGCAGCCGGCGGTCATTATTGGTAATCTGATAGACATTTCCCATCCAATTGTTGATTACCGCTTCGGCGGTGTCGTGCCAAGTGTTATCTAAGTAGTCGACAATTAGCGGCTCTGGCAATTCGGGGAGGGGTAAGCCTTTATCCCGGGCCACAATCATTTGATCTTTATACTCCTCCAATATGGCCTGGATTTTCAGGGAAAAGTAGTGTTCAGGGAAGGGAGGATAGTGGTCCCGCTGTCCTTGGGCAAAGCGCAGGACTTCCCGCTTATATTCTTTCAGTAGACTGATGCTGTCATATTCCGGATGTCCCTGACAGAACACAATGCGGAACAAGTCCTCACTTACGGCCATGTGGACTCCCCCCCTTTCACTTTCCACCAGGACATGAAGGCCGGCTGCCTCAAATTGATCACGGCTGATCTCGTTGAAACGGGAGTGGGGGACATCAAAGCGGGTATTGACTCCCCGCACTAGGGGATGGGAGCGGTCCACTACCCGATGAGAATAGACGCCCCAGCGTTTAGCAGGCAACCGCTGCCGTTCTTGACCATAGCGAAACTCAAGGACGGCATGGGTCGCGAGGCAGGAGCAAAGGGTAGAGGTCACATTTTCGTAGGCCCAGCCAATGACTTCGATGAGTGGTTCCCAGAACGGCTCTAGTGAGAGGCGGGGCTGGGTGACATTGGCGCCGGTGATAATCAGCGCATCGAGTCCTTCCGCCTGAACTTGCTCAAAGGTTTCGTAATATCGCTCCACATAGTCAGTCGCTTCGGGACTCCGTTTGATCTCTTTCAGGGTAAAGGGATGGAGGTAAAATTGAGCAATCTGGTTGCTCTCGCCTATCAGCCGAAAGAATTGGCGTTCGGTTGCAGCTAGGGCGGCGTCAGGCATCATATTTAGCAGCCCAATATGCATCTCGCGAATGTCTTGGTGGAGCGCGACATCCCTCGGGATGACGGTTTCACCTTCCTGCTTCAGCCGCTCAAAGGCCGGTAAGTTAGAGTTAGCAACCAAAGGCATGGGTAAATTATCCGCTCTCTGTCGTATTACAAAAATCCTAAGGCTTTCTGCCTACCACGGTTTCCAGCAAACCCAGAAAATCGGCTTCGTCCTGAACCTGGGCGAGTTCATCGGTGGTAATAGTATACCCGTACTCATCAGCAATGGCCTGATAACGGGGAAGTCGAGAGTAAAAGAGTCGGGGAAACACCCACCGGACGAATTCATCGGGATCGATCAAAGCCACATAGGACAGGTTTTTTTCTTGCTGATAGAGGGTCAGTTGTTCATCCAAGAAAGACTCGCGGTAATAGAGAGGCTTTGGACCTTCTTCTGCCCGTCGAATAAGTTCCCGCTCGTCTTTTTCAGTGGCCTTGATATAGAGGATGAGCGTGTGCTGATCTAGGATTTGAAGTACCTCTGGATCATCGAGTTCAGAAATACTTCCGCCCGCGTCGTTGACAAAGTGCTGGTAGCCATAGATTTCCCGGGCTTTACGAATGAACTCCGGCACATCCTTCATGGCCGCAATTTCTGCCTGCCGATGCAACTCCTGGCGGCGCTTGAATTCCTTTAGACCTAATCCTCCTTGTTCTGGATTGCCAAGTTTGCCCAAAAAGCTAGACACCGGCTTTAAGTTATCAACATTAATGTTGTTGCAAATGTAAATAGAGTCGGAGTGTAGCAGATCGCGCAGAAAGGGAATCTGCATGGCTTGCTGCTTGATATTATCGAGGATGGCCTCATCCAGATAGCGAGTACCAATACGGTAATCCCCGGAGTAGTGAAACCAATTATGCTTACGCAGGATATAGGCCAGGCGTGTTTTGCCTACCCCTGACATTCCGAGAAGGGTAATGCATTTATTTTCCCAGGTTTGGAATTCTTTAACGCTAAGCTTCATATCAAATTTTGGGCTGCTAATGGAGTATGTGTATTGTACTAAGGCAAGATAGAAATATGAAAATCGGCTGTCCTTATGAGCAGGACGAGGTTTGCAGCTTCTCTCCAGCTACCTGCCGGAAACGGCCCTAAGGCCTTATTGATGCGCGCCCTCCCTGGCGCGCCCCCTTCGGGCCTCCTGCGGAGTTCCCGATTCGCTCCCGGCGAATCGGTCCGGCCTACCCTCTGGCCCCAAGATTATGTGTGGCCCGCTTGGGAGTTTTTGAGCCTTTTGCGGTTCTCCAGTAGGCCTTCTGGCAAACCCCTAACCTGGATAATTCATAAGATCACCACAAAGGCACTAAGAACACAAAGAAATCAAAAAGTTAAATAGATTAAAATAATTTGCTTCGTTAGCAATGAGCCTATCCATCAATTTTTCCCGATTGACTGAGATTCCCTCACCTTCGTGTCCTGGTGGTGAAAAATTCAGGCTAAAAGACGGGTTCAACAGCCACCTTGGTTAACACGGAATTGGCAATAAAGCAATTCTCATGGGCCTTTTTATGCATTTCTTCCAAAGTAGAGCGCTCTGGTGCAGGGCTGCCACTAAAAGTAATTTTAGGGCGTAAGGTAATGTGAGTTAAAGCCATTTTTCCTTGTTCATTTTTTTCCACGATACCGGTGGCATGATCCTCATAATTATCCACAGTCAGGCGTTTATAAGCAGCAATTGCCAGGAAAGTTAACATATGACAGCTCGATAGGGCGGCAATCATCGCTTCTTCAGGATTGACGAGTTGAGCATTCCCCAGATATTCAGGAGCAGCGGAGGCTGATAAGTTGGTGCCTCCTGGAAAATGCCAAGTATGAGCGCGATTGTAGTTTTTATAGGAAAAATCTTCCGTTTCTCGTTTCCAAGTGATATCGACGGTATATTCAGACATAGCCTGGGCCTCTCAGATTGCTTGCAGGTTAATTTTGAGTATTGAATTATTGGCCTAAATTTTTTTCTGGGGCCATTCCTTTGTCAGCAAGGGCTTGTACTGCTTCGTCAGATTTATCAAGCTGTTTAAGGCCCATACCACGTAATACATGGGGGGCTTTGGTAAACTGAATATCGCTGTACTGGACGATTTGTACCCGATTACCCCAGGGGTCGATGAAATCGAGAAATTCACCTGGTAAGAGCTTAACATTAAGTGCCTCAAGGGTTTTTTTGACCGTGTTTTTGTCATCGACAACCAAACCAAAGTGTCGGTGTTTATCTGGGCTTTGAGTGCGTTTTTCCATTAATGCAATAAATTGATCGCCTAAGTCGATGAAGGCCATGCTTTCGTGTCGTCCACGCAAGCTAAACTCGACAATCTGGCTGTAAAAATCCAAGGCAGCATTGACGTCATCTACTTCCAAGGCCACATGGTTGATTCCTAAAGCGCGTGCTTTGGTTTCTGGGGGGCTTTGCGTTGGCATGGCTACTTTACCTCCTCTGACTTAATGGCTCATTGTTCAGATACACCTACCCCTAATTATATGCCCTCTAGCTCAGGCCGTTAATTTTTGGAGAGTGCTAAATACCTAGCTGGGCAACGAGGGCGGGCAATACCTGGCTACAAGGGGCGGGTATTTTGAGGAAGAGTTTATCATCAGCGCGGGTGCGGCCCAGGTTGATTGCCGCGATGGGTTTGCATTGCTCCCAGGCAGCGCGGCAAAAACGATAGCCGGAGTATACCATCAAAGAGGAGCCCACGATCAGTAGCCCATCGGCATCTTCTAGATAAGCATAGGCCTGTTTGACCTTTTGGGAGGGAACGCCTTCTCCAAAGAAAGTTACACTAGGCTTTAGGATACCCGCACATTGCTCACAGGGAGGGATCTGGAATTGGCTAAAGTTAATGTCTTCCAAAAGGGCATCCCCATCGGGGGCAATTGCCGCTGAAAAGTTTTTGAAATCGGGGTTTTTCTCCTGAAGTCTCTGTTGAAAAGTTTCCCGGGGCCACTGCCATTGGCAATCGAGACATTCTACGGTATCGAGTCGGCCATGGAGGTCAAGGACTCGTCGGCTGCCCGCCTTTTGATGTAAACCATCCACATTTTGGGTGACCAATTGGTAGATCCAACCCGCCCTTTCCAAGCAGGCGAGTGCAATGTGGGCCGGATTGGGTTGGGCCAGGGCAATGCGTTGCCAGCCCAATAAACTGCGTGCCCAGTAACGCTTTCGGGCATTTTCACTGCGGATAAAATCCTGGTATTGCAGCGGCCGCTTATGTTTCCATTCCCCCTCAGCATCCCGATAATCGGGAATCCCTGATTCGGTACTGCAACCTGCCCCGGTGAGGACGAATAGGTGCTTGCTTTGGGCAACAAAATTGACCAATTCATCCATTAGAGGAGGGGGGGGGATAGGGGAAAAGGTTGGCATACGAGAATTTTACTGTATTTGCTATTATTTTGTAGTTTTTAGCGGCCCTTATCGTCGGTTCTGCCCTATGGTTTGTGGGCGAGTATTTTGCGGGTTGGAAGACGCCTTATTTGCTTTCTCTGGCGGGTGCGGTTTTGGCTTACCTGGGGGTTGCCGGTCTGGAAAAGATTCCAGTTGCTAAATGGCAGGTTGCCCGTCAGGAGAGTTGAGTGCAGAACAATCGTTGCCATTCAAACCTTATTTTTTCGCAATAGGCTCAGTGGATAGAAAGTATCGCGCCAGTGAATGCCGCCGCGAACAAGGGTGAGAAATGCTGATCGTGCCAGTGTGAAAACATAGAGCAAGAGGATGACCGGTTCAAATAGGACCTGATAGAAAGGGCAACTGGCGGCCCTAAAGAAGAGGCCAAATCCCCACATGGAAGCTCCGATGGTGGCTAGTGCAATGTACTTTGAAATCGAATCCCCTACCAGCAAGATGGCCCAAGGAAGTAAGCTGGTAGCAATGATCAGGGATAGACCTAAAAATAGCTTTCCTGCTTGATAATCTATGCCTGCTAGCACATTCTTCTCCAGGCCTTGCATAAAGGCCCTGAACGATGGATACCAGGCCAGACGTAAATCATCGAAGGCCGACCAACAATCCTGTCGATAGCCGCTTTGTTTAATGAGCTTACCCAGCTTCATATCGTCATCGGGACGGAGTGGTATTTTTTGGTGCCCCCCGATCTGCTCATAAACAGAACGACGCACCAAGTTGAAGGCTCCCAGCCCGATAAAATAGCGCGAGTTGGGGTTGCGGGCGAGCCAGGGTTTTATATATAAAGAAAAACTTTTGGCGAAAAGAGCCACTAGCAGGTTTACCAAAGGGCTGGGCGAGTAGACTCTAGGTCCTAAAGCTAAATGATCAAGGTTATGTTTTTCCAGTACGCCTACCGCTTTCTTCAATGCGGAGGCGGAGAAAAGAATATCGGCATCCGTAAACAGTAAAAGCTCGCCACTGGCTATTGCTGCGCCGGTGTGTAATGCATAATTCTTTCCTAGCCATTGATCGGGCAATTGCTCAATTGTAACGATTTGTAATCGGGGATGTTGTGCTTTAATTTGGCTTAGGATAATACCGGTTCGATCTTTTGAACGATCATTGACCACAATAATTTCAAAGTCTGGATAATCCATTCCTAGAACCGACCGCAGAGCCTGCTCGATTTCTGCTTCCTCATCTCGTGCAGGGATAATAATGGATACTTTAGGCCAGCCACGGCAAGGATTTTGGGGCTCAGGGGGAAGTAGGTGTAACTGGTGTTGTCCGTTGAGTAGGGTAAGGAGCTGCCAGAGGTGGAAAACCAATAATAATACAGCTAAATATAGCATTTTAGATGGCGTTCTAACGTGTAGTTTCGGTGTAAAGACTCAAGAGGGGGGATAGCCTGGAAACAAATTATTTAGCAATTTGAGCCTCCCTCACTTTGAGATATAAAAGACGGATGAGGTCGTATTCAAACGGTGAACCCGTCTCGTAGTAACGGAAGCTGGCGCGATGTCGTTGATCGACAGTCCGTGCAAAATAGAAGGGGATTTCAATTTCTTCATTATGTTCAAAATTAAAGGGGTCAATGGCATCAAAGACGAGGGAATCGGCTAATAAACCGGCGGTATCACGCAAGTTAGAAGGTCCGACGATAGGGAGTACGAGGTAAGGTCCTGGTCCTAAACCATAATGTCCGAGCGTTTGGCCGAAATCTTCCCGGTGCTGAAAAAATCCCAAGCGAGTAGCCGGATCCCAGATACCGGCAATACCTACAGTAGAGTTCACTACAAAGCGGGTTACTGTCTTTAAGGCTCTGGAGAATTTTAACTGTAGTAGCGTATTGGTAAAGTTGGTGATTTCTCCAATATTGGAAAAGAAATTTGAAACGCCCCTTTCGATGATATCTGGTGTGATAAACTCATAAGTGTTGACCACGGGCAGGAAAATATACTTGTCAAACTGATAATTGAACAAGTATACCACCCGGTTAAAAGGCTCTAGGGGATCGTAAACATTGAGTATGGGAAGTTCTTTTGCTTCTGGGTTTTCGCTTAGTGAATATTCAGGAGGTATAATCTTTTCTTGGCGGGGTTGGGATGCACATCCCTGTAAAATGAGACCCAGCAGCAGAACAAATACTATTTTTATTAGTGTAGAGCGCCGCATCATTGAGATTTATCCTCGGTTAGTTTAAAAAGAAATTCACCATATAAGCCACATTATCCTTATATCCCATATTTCCCAGATGACCCCCTCGGGGATAGATTTTGGCCCGGGACTGGAATACTTCGCGCAGATATTCGAGTTCGCCTGGAGCAAGAATGGGATCGTCTGCGTTGGTGACCATAGCGATTTTGTCGTTTTCCTTGAGATACGCTTCAATGCTCTTAAGGCTGAGACTATGGATAAGTTGTTTTCGTTTTAGCCCGGGATAGCGTGTTTCAAAGAAAGGGAAAAGATATTCATTGAAATAGTCAAGGAAACCGATGCGGAGACTGACCTTGAAATAATTAGTGAGGGAGTCGGTAAGTGAAAGTTTTAAATTTTTGGGTTTCACATAGCCGGAATTGGTAATGACGTCAGAGACAAATATCATGTTGGCCGCCGCCCAGCGGAAAGACAGCCCAATGACAGCGGCTAAGGTCTCTTCGCTGGGCTGGTATCGCTGGTAAGCTTTGTAGAGAAATTCATCATTGAATTCTACTTGCTCCTCGGTCCTATAGATTTCAGTAAATCGATTGATCACCCTATTGATGAAATCATTTAGGTGATCCATCCCTCCAGGAATATTATTGGCAAGTAGCTGATCCAAAATAGAGACGGAATTATACAAACTGACGGGAGGGTTGATCATCAGCACCTTTTTAAAATTAAAGATCTGTTTTTTATCATCTAAGCGAGCCACAAATGCGGCTTGGGCGCCTCCCAAACTGTAGCCTGTGAGATAAAAATCGGTGACTTCAATGTCCTCTTTTACCTGATTCCAGGCAAGTTGCATCACCCGGTACAGATCTGCGGAGTCCTCAACGACATGACCGGGCACCGAGTGGGTCGAAGCCGAGGTAACAAAATTGGGATGGGTAGGAGACGGTAATGAGATCACATGGAAACCGGCTTGGAATAAGGCTTTCTGTAAGATTTGCATGCCGGGGGCATTGGCGCTAGACCCCGTCCCGGAGATAGCAAAAACGAGGGGCGCCTTCTGTTTTTGAGCGGCCAGCAAGTACTCCAAACGTTTAGTGTACCAGAGCGTTTCTGGGATTTTGCGATCCTCGAAGACCGTAAGTTCTAAGGGCTTGATATTGATTTTATCCGGCAGATCTGCTTGTAATTGACGGGGTGTGCCGATTACGGTGGCCTCGTAAGAGTTGCTGATTGGATAGCCATAGGTGTGTGTATCGGCATAGAGAATGGGGTAGGGGGCAAAGAGAAAAGTTAAGAGGGTAATGATCCAGGTTCTCATGGGTGTTTGTTCTGTACAGATAGTTAATAAGCAAAGAATAACAATGGCTTGAAAGGGTACCAACGTATCGTCATTCTCAAACCATAACGGGGTCTGGGCATCATCGCAACTTTTTTAACTGTCCACTAGAGCGCTAGCCGTAGGCTATCATGCAGTCAGTCCAGGTCCTCCGAGCATTTCATCCACAGATACCCAACCCTTATTAACATTTCATAGTTGCAAATAAGCAACAAGAAATATAATTATATATCAGTCCCTTACCCTTAATGTGGGGGAGTGATTGTTAGCAATAAGCAACATCCCTGTCCGCAAGTCAATTCACAGCAAGCAGTGAAGCATTAGGCAATTAACTGATTTAAAAAGAAACAACTCTCTTTGGCATAATATCTGCCCATGGGGCAGACGCAATTACCTTAAAAAAATGATGCCAGATATAAACGGCGGCTATACGAAAAAATTCTCGGTGTCATTGATCTAATTGCTTTCTAGTTTACTCATCAAAAATAAAAACGTGCCGAAAAAATAAACAAGCATTTTGTTAGGGAAGGGGTTCTGAAATTTTATGGTGCACCATTCGCGGGGCAATTGGCCGGATCGCCAACACAGTATGGCCGCATCATTTCATTGTCCTCATGCTCAAGAATATGGCAGTGCCATACATAAAGACCGGGAATATCAAACTTGGCCTTGATCCGGGTGATTTCTCCTGGAAGGGCGATCACGGTGTCTTTGAAACCGGTCTCCCAAGGTTGAGGGTCAGAGGAACCATCATCACCAAAGGGTTGCCGGTTTAATACCTGGAATTGCACCAGGTGCAGATGGATGGGATGGGCGTCTTCCGTAAAGTTGTATATTTCCCAAATTTCGGTACTCCCCAGCGCCGGATTCTCCGTGATCGTATTTTCCCAAAATAGGGGGTTGGCCATACCGTTATGGAGTGTCCCTAGCAAAGCAGCAATGGGACCGAATTCCTCGGCTTCTGGAGAACAGCCTATTTGCTGCACTTTTCCTTTTTGCACCTTGACGCAGACTTCCTGGGACTCCTCCTCATTGAGGGATACCTGCCGTGTATGGGTGGATGGACCGAGTTCTTCGAAGGAAGGTAGCACTAGGGTATCTGGATTGGCGCTTGGGTCCGGTTCCGTAAGCGGGACGACCTGGAACTTCATCACTTGGCCTGTGGTTTCTGGATTGGCAGGCTCGAAATCCACTCCTGGGCGACCGCCCCCGAAGGGCTCGTCAGGACCCACATTGACTAGATAGATGGCCTCGCCAGGGGCAAACCCCGAAAAATCGACGATGACATCCGCCCGTTCTGCCGGGGCCATGAGGAGTTCATCGAGGGCCACCGGTTGGGGTAAGAACCCCCCATCGGCTCCAATCTGTACAAACTCATCTGTGAGATTAGACCAAGTAGTTGAGTTATCTGGCTGAGCAGCTGTTACGGCCTTCAAAATAAGGAAACGGGAATTCGAACCGTTCAAGAAGCGGAAGCGATACCTACGGGGCTCCACCTGGAGTACGGGCCAGGTCCTGCCATTCACCACCATGGTATTGCCAAAGAACTCGGGGTTCCAGATGGGAGGCACATCGGAGTCGGGAAGGAAGTCTATCTTAAGCTGGTCTGGTGACAAACCCTCGAAAAATGCCCGGTTATCCGGATAGAAAAGGGAACCATCCTCGTTGAAAGAGCGGTCCTGGATGGCAATGGGAATCTCGAAAAACTTTTGGGGGCCCTGCCGATTGCCATCAGGCTTTGGTGCCGAGCCAGGGAGGTTAAGGTTGTCCTCCTCCTCGCCACGGAGTAGATAGAAACCTGCCGGTCCCGCATAGACATTGAGCCGGGTGATGCCCAAGGCATGGTCATGATACCAGAGCGTAGCGGAGGGTTGGTCATTGGGATATTGGAATAGGGCATACCCCAAATTACCCGGATTGTCGTTATTGGGATCCGCATCGGTGGTCGTAATGTCACCAAAGAGGGTTCCCGACGGGTCAGAGCCTGGGGGGAGATTATTGGCGGCAGGCAGCCACCAAGCTTCAGGGTAACCATCGCTCTCAGGAGCCACCCGCATCCCATGCACATGGGTCACTATGGGGACTGGACCTGTATAGGTTTCTTGACTTTGGCCCCGGCAATCGGTCCGGGTCGTTCCATCGATGCAGTCCTGTGACGGGTTCGCCCAGTGCAGGGTCTGGTCTACGGGGAGCAGGTGGGGCAAAAAGTCGCCGTTCTCATCCACTAGGTTGTTGACCCACTTGACCCGAGTTGGTCTATTGACCTGGGCTTCAATAGTAAAGGCGGGATAGTTGCGGGTTTCGGGATGACCCACAGCCCCATAACTCCATACTGGGGTCTTTGGGAAACCCGTGCTGGGAAGGATCTGCTGCTGAAACTGCACCACCTCGATCTCATAGTAATCAATTGGCGGACCACCCTGCTGCATAATAGTGTCCGCTTTAGGCATGACTGGGGGAATGACCAAAGGGTCCACATATTTTGGAATGTCCTCGGCCGGCAGGAGGTCCGCTAACACGTTCGAGAAACTAATCCCTAAAAAAAGAAGAAGCGAGCAGATAAAGGGCATCGTGGTCCCTCCTTAAGTGGGTGCGACAGTGCATGGTGCGTTGCGCTAGTGGTCTAGAAATTGATTTGCTCGAAGCGTATCCATTAATTGTTTCTTTAGTAGGCTATTTATTTAACCCTCTCTAGCAGAGGGAGCCAAGTTATCGGGAGATGGCTAAACTATTAAAGATAGGGCAAAAACAATACCAGAAGAAATATGGTGCCGCCGCTGGCGGCTTCGATCCGTCCAATTTTACGCCGAGCCGCGCCAGTGAATGCTCCTTTCTCGTGGCCAAAAAGCTCGCTTTGGATAAGAGAGGGCGGCAGAGCCGCGCAGTTAACAGCCTCAAATGGTCCTTGGCGTTGGGAGTAGTGATGGATCGCCCGGGCAACCAATTCCTTGCCCGTGCCGCTTTCGCCCCTAATCAGTACCGGGGCATTGACTGCCGCGATTTTTTGGATATCGTGGTTCAGTTTGCACATTTGTGGGTTTTTACCCACGAGTAAATGATCCAGAAATGGTTCCACCATTGGGGGCTTTTCAGCAAGGCAGGCAAGCTTAGCCATGCCTAGGGCATGGCCCAAAGTGATCTGTAATCGTGGCATATCCAGGGGCAGGGTATGGTAGTCAAAAAAGCAGCCGCTGATGAATTCATTCAGTGTCTTGTTTTGGGGAAAGGTTGCGGGCACCAATGCGATCCACTGCATGGCTACTGATGAACAGCATAAGTCTGCTAATTTAGTAACTTCTGCTTGACTGATTTCTGGATTCAGCAGTGGTTTCATGAAGCTGGTAACAGGTTTTCAATTCTGCCAGGCTTGGAATAACCTCCGAAGGGGACGGCTTTAGCAACAAGAGCGGGATGTTCCTTTCTGAGAAAGGTAGCTTTTGGCTAACCATTGTGTTGATTTTATACATTACCTAGTATGACCCCTATCGGTGCTTCCCTGGGAATCTTTTAGCTGGAATTTATCTTAGGTAACACACTTATATTTAATATATATAGCACAATAGTGCTAGCAATTTTTATTCATAAAAATCAATTTGTTAAAGTTCGAAGACGAATAAAATGCAAGTTAGCACTATCCTTAAGTTGGGTTTAATTTGGTAAGTTATTGATTGTTGTGGCAAGTTTGCCCAAAGTTGCCCGAAGTATTGATAGTAAAATCTTAGAAACCAGCCTTTCAGGGGAGGAGTATCCGGTTCATTGGCATCTTGAATCACTATGTCCTTATTGGCCTACTCCCTTGGGCTAGACTGAGCCCATAGCCTGTTATTTTTTATAGAATTATTGAGGTTCCCTTATGCCAAATGCTCAGAAGCCAGTGATAGGCCTTTTCTTGCCCCTTAAATTGGGTCCCTATGAGTTGCCTAATCGAATGGTGATGGCGCCCCTCACCCGTAACCGAGCAGGGCCGGGCAATGTCCCTCAAGAAATGAATGCCGTCTATTATGCTCAGCGGGCCTCAGCGGGTCTAATTATTAGCGAAGCAACGCAGGTTTCGCCCCAGGGCGTGGGTTATCCCCATACACCGGGGATCCATAATAAGGAACAGGTGGCTGGCTGGCAGCGGGTGACAGCAGCGATCCATGAGCGGGGAGGACGTATTTTCCTACAGCTCTGGCATGTGGGGCGCATTTCCCACCCCTCGCTGCAGCCAGGAGGGGCGCTGCCAGTGGCGCCTTCAGCCATTCGGCCCACCGGGCAGGCCATTACCTACCAGGGCATGCAACCGTTTGTGACCCCTCGCGCTTTAGCCATAGATGAAATTCCCGACACCATAGGGCAGTTCCGGAGTGCTGCTCGCTATGCCCTGGAGGCTGGATTTGATGGCGTAGAGATCCATGCTGCCAATGGTTATCTGTTGGATCAATTCCTGCGAGATGGGACCAACCAACGGACTGATGCTTACGGTGGCTCTCTGGAAAATCGGACCCGTCTTTTGGGGGAAGTCACCGAAGCAGTCGCTTCGGTATGGGGCAGTGAGCGGGTAGGGGTACGGTTATCGCCTTTAAACCCTTTTAATGACATGTATGATTCCCATCCTGAAGAAACCTTCAGCTATGCGGTTGAGAAACTCAATCCTTTGGGTCTGGCCTATCTCCACGTGGTGGAAAGTAAGATTGGAAATACCGGCGATGCAGGTCCTGGTTTCGATACCCGCAAACTGCGGGATATTTTCACTGGCCTCTACATGGCCAATGGCGGCTATGACCGGGAACGGGCTGAAGCCGTATTAGCCGCAGGTGAAGCGGATCTGATCTCATTTGGCACCTTGTTTATTGCCAACCCAGATCTCCCGGAGCGGTTTGCACGTTATGCTCCCTTAAATGCACCCGATCCAGAGACTTTCTATGGGGGAAATGAAAAGGGTTATACGGACTATCCTTTTCTTGAGAGCTGAGAAGCCGTTTTAAAAATGCCCAACGCAAATTTAACGTCTACTGTGTTGAGTATGCCAAAGTTTTATTCCTTTCCATTCTACGCGCCGGCCACTTTCTGCGGTTAAAGCCTCTAGGCGTCCTAGCCAAGAAGAGGGGGAAGTACGGCTAAGCCACTGGTTTTTGCACAGTCCCAACTGGTTGGCAACAAGGCTTGCATACTGGCGCGACCCATGAAGGAATTTCCTTTCCACCATTGGCCTGACATGAATCCATTTATCATCCAGTCTTTTACCAATGGTTTGCTCTGCGATTGCAATGGCATAGATCCAGCTCTCCCCCGTCATCTTATCAAGTTCTAAAAACTGTATTTTTTCTATGGGCAGGGGGGAGCGGTAAATTTCCCCCTTTCTTAGGCGGACGCCAGCGGGATGGAGGCCTTTGCAAGGAGGGGGAATCATCCACCTTAATTGCCCTCGGCTATTTTGTCCGACCAGTAAAAGACGAGCAGGATGATTGACCGCCACTTCCACCAGCAGGCAAGGCGTTTTAGCGAAAACGTCTCCTAGTAGCCCTGCCCATCTTTCCCCAAACCAGCGGCTTTGGGTCACACACTCAACCCAGTTGGGAATAGAGCGAAGATGAAGCCTGTTAATCAAAGCCCTAGGCCTTTGAAGTATTGCCTGCCGGGGTTTAGGTTCTATGGCTCGAGCCTCTGCCTCTGAGGGAGGTAAAGATTGAATAGGTGGCGGGGAAGGAAGGGTCGATGGGGGTTGGGGCGTGGCCGTTTGCCTCGGAGTGATAGGGGGTTCTGAGAGGCGCACATAAGCTTTGGTCTGGGTGCCGGGGAGGTAGCGCTGGTCTTGGGTATGACGTAGCGTCACCCAGACTTGGTAAAGGTTATGGTGGAGGGAGTAGACTTGGCTCTCTAAAATAACAGTCGCTTGTTGGGGATCGTTGACTACCTGTACCTTGTGGAAGCGGCCGAGGTAATGGTCGACCAAGTCTAGAGCAGTCCGAAAATAAGGCAGGTTTTCGCTCGTTGGAGGTTGGGCATAAATGACCACTTCTTCTGGGAGTGGGCTATGGCGCAACAGGCAACTCAGGTTATGGGCCAGATAGGAAGCCAACAGATCAGGCTGGTGAGCGGAAAAAGGCAGAGGCCGGAGTCCTCGTAAATATTCGTCTTTATGGCGACGACTTAAGGCTTCTTGTTGCAACCGGGAAAGTTGACCGCGCCAAGATTGATGAAAACCTGAAACCCATTGTTTGTGGTGCACATCTAAGGCGCGCACCGAAACCTCTACAGTTTTGTCTAGCGGTGAACTATGAATATCCACGCCAATATAGTAACGGGCCTGGCTAAACTCGCCACATGCAAGATCCGCTAGGCGGCGGGGATGCTGCCAAGGACGAGTGGCAGGGCGCCAAAGGGGGTTGACGCCAGGAGTGTCGAGCAAAGCCCCCATCATCCGATCTCGGACATAGCGGGTGAGGTCGTCAATCTCTGGCTGAATATCGTCCCCTTTTATGCTCACCACGAGAAAGGACTGGTTCTTGAATTTGGGGTGCTGGCTAAGGTGTTTCGCCACGTAGGGGACCAATTCGGTATCTACCCATTGAGTGAGCTCGGAAGGCGTCCCTTGATTCCCAGAATGAGAGATTACGGTGCAGGCGGTAACCACCAGCGCACAAGAGAGTAAAGGGATTAGGGTTAGGTTCATCTGCTTAGGCTGACCCCAAAGTTTTGCAATAACTGCTTACCCTTACTGAGTTCAGTCCGATTCCGGTAGAGCAAGACAACCCGAAAACGGTTTAATCCAATATGGAACCAGTCCAAGCGTAGGGAAGGTGCTTGAGCCTTTAAGTAACTGATAAACGCCTCAGCCCGATAGGGTCGGTGAAAGACCAGAATTTCAAGCTTACCTTCCCTGTCATAGGGTACCCGTTCCCCTTCAGGTGCGCCTGAACGACCCTGGACATACTGTAGATGGCGATAAATGTAACCGCTATACCAATGGGCGCCTTTAGGAATCTCGCTCGCTCTGGCACCGACCTGGATGTTCCCTGGACCATAATTGTAGGCCGCTAATGCAAGATGCAGGTTGTTTTGGTAACGATTTAGGAGTTCACGCAGATACCGGGCCCCCGCCTGCACATTGGTACAGGGATCATAAAGTTCATTGAGCCGCTGAATGCCGAGATGTTTGGCGGTCACAGGCCAGCGAATCTGCATTAAGCCATAGGCATCCCGGTTTGAACGCGCTCTGGGATTAAAGTCAGATTCACCTCTGGCGATGGCGAGAAGCAAGGTTAGAGGTAACTCAAATTTTTCCGCCGCTTGACGGAAGCAATGTTCATGGGGATAACGTAGTTCAGGTTCTATCTCTGCTTGAGTAGTGAAATACTGCTGCCAGTTTTTCTCCAGGTCGAAAGTAGAGGGCAATGGGTGAGAGGTGGCAATGACCGCTAGCGGAGCTAACAGCAGTCCTATCCATAGCAGGGGGGCAGCAAAAGATTTCATGGCTATCTCGTAAAGTTAAGCTTAAGGCCAGTGCGATCCTCTATTAATTCGATGTGGCGCTGACGCTCCTCTTCATCGCGGTAAGGAAACTGGATGAAATAGGTGTTCGCCGACTCTCTGGCGACTTCAATATCAAGTCCGGTAATTTCACTGATTCTCTGGGCAAAGCCATTGGCAGAAAGTGAATTGCTAAAGGGTTTCCAGAACACCTGCCAGGATAGATTTGATTTGGTCTTTTCTATAGGACTCGGATATTCAGTAGGTTCTGGAAGAGTAGGTGGCCCAGGCCTCGCTATTTCGAGCTGGGGTCCTGCCTGCGGCGATAACGGGGAGTCAATGGTGTCCGTTGATTTTGAAGCGCCTATATCGGCATGGGCTTCAGAACTTTCCTCTTTAGGTTCTACTGGTAGCTGGTTTTCTCCGAGCTTAGGGGAATCTATGGTGTAGCGAGAAAGCAGTTCCTTCCATTTCTTGGGGACTTCCCCGGTAAGCTGCTGCCAGGTGGCAGGCTCGTTTTCTTGGATATACCAAATTCCTACCCACCCGATAAGGGCGATACCCGTAATGAGGCCAAGAAATTTCATGGCTGGACCTCATAAATGCATTGATTCGCTTGACATGAAGGGAAAGGCACGGTTTTCCATTCGACAAGTTGGTCATTTTCAACAAGCAACTGATTCAGATAGATCTTCCAGGAAGAAAAGGATACCTGCTGGTTTTTACACAATCCCAGCCTAGTGGCAATGCTCCGGGCGCGCTGATGGGGGTTGCGGCTTAATTCCTGATCCACCATGGCTATCACATAAATCCATCCCGTTCCTGGCATATTGTAAAAGTCCTTAATCTGTATCTTTTTCTTTTGATGGGGCAAGGGATAGTGAAATGTTTCCCCCGCTTTGAGGAAGATACCTGCGGCTTGATTGCCTTCGCAGGGGGAAGGGATAATCCAACTCAATTCTCCTTGGCTATTTTGCCCTATAATCAGGAGGCGCAGCGGTTTGTTGACAGAGACCTCCATAATTAGGCAGGGACTATGGGTAAGTAGATCTTCGAGCCTGACAGCTTCCCCTTCCCTGAACCGCCAGCGTTCAGTCGTGCAGTTGACTTGATTTTGGGTCATCAGAAACCGCAGTGAGTCAATAAAAGTGCTCGATCTTCTCGTCAGCTTAACCTGGTGTTGAGGAATTAGGTTGGGATTGGCAGCAGCGCTGGGAGCAACAACGCCAGTGGATGAAGCGGGAGGAATTTCAGGTTTTGGCAGAGGGGTGCTAGGGTGGCTCCTAGAGGGCGGTGTTTCCGGCAACCGTACATAGGCCTCTGTTTCTGTCCCCGGAAGGTGGTGGCTGCCTTGGGCTTCGCGCAGAGTTACCCAAACTTGATAGAGGTGGTCGTGGAGATAATATACTTGGCTTTCCAGAATGACCCGGGCTTGTTGGGGGTCGCCGGTGATGTGTACTTCCCGAAATCGTCCCAGGTAATTATCGACCAAATCTAAGGCGGTGCGAAAATAGGGGTGGACCTCGGTCGTCGGGTGTTGGGCATAAATGAGCACTTCGTCGTTGGTTTGGCTGTGGCGTAGTAAACAGCTCACGTTATGGGCCAGATAGGAGGCTAACAGATCGGGCTGGCTAGCAGTGAAAGGCAGAGGCCGGAGGCCACGGAGATATTCATCTTGATGGTGGCGGGCCAGGGCATCTTGTTGTGCCGGGTTAAGTTGACCCTGCCACGATTGGTAAAAACCAGAAACCCAGTTGTTTTGTTGTGCATCCAGGGCTTGAATAGAGACTTCCATGGTTTTGTCCAAGGGGGACACTTGGATATCCACGCCGAGGTAATAACGAGCCTGGCTAAACTCACCACAAGAGAGATCCGCAAGGTAACGGTGATGTTTCCAAGGACGAGTGGCAGGACGCCAAAGGGGATTGACACCGGGGGTCTGCAGGAGAGCGGCCATGAGCCGATTGCGAATATAATGGGTGAGGTCGTCAATATCTGACTGGATATTGTCACCTTTCATGCCGACCACGAGAAAAGGCTGGTTCTTAAATTTGGGATGCTGGCTGAGCTGTTTGACCACATAAGGGACCAGCTGCTTATCAATCCAGTGGGTCAGTTGACGTGGGGTGTCCTGCTCCCTGGAGCTCGGGTGTGATGCGCACCCCACAAGTAGCATTAACGAGGCACAAAACGTTATAAAATTGAGTATCCGGTTCATCGATTAGCAGACACAAAGGTCACTGTGCTGTTTTTTTCTATTACCAGATTACCCCCTGAGTGTTGTGACATTAAGCGGGAAATCTGGCTTCGAGTCTGTTCAGGTAAAATCACCCCCCACGTTAAGCGTAAGGGGTCAAATGCGGTAATGGTTTTCTTGATTGCTAGGAGATAATCCTGGGGAACCGTCTGGGGATCCATCTCATAAAATTGACCAGGCATGCTGGTCGCCTGGAAATGGTTTCCCTGAGGCTTGGCCTCCAAGTGCCAAGCACGTTTTCCTAACATGGCATAAAGTTTTACTTGGTGGGTTCTCACCAAAAAGGCAAGCGCTTCCTCAGAAGCAAAATGTAAATTAAATCCTTGTGCTGGCGGCTTAGGTGTTAGCGGCTCTGGGGCTATTTGTTGCTGTTTGGAAAGGGTATTACGCTTTGCGGCGAATTCTTTTTCTAGAGCAGATAGGGCGCGATTCTGGGTTTCAATTTCTTGGTGGAGATCAACCAGGGATCGTTGTCGCTGTTCAATCTGCTGATTAAGCGCCGTTAATTGCTGTTCTCGTTCAAATAAAGCTTGCCTAGCCTGTTGCAGTGAGCGGCTTACCTGCTCCCTTTCTTTTCTGACCTGCGCTGTTTGCTGGGTTTGAATTTCTTTCAAATGGTGAATTTTTTTCTTTAACCTTTCTACTTCTTGGGTTAGTTGCGCCGGATCTTCAAGCTCAGGCTGATGATCTGTAGGTCCCATCTGCAAACTTTGAACGAGCGCAAAGATAGCCATTAAAACTAGACCGAGAATAGCCATAAATCGCATGACATCGGTCTGCAACATTTCTATTTCGTGGGGACCACTGTCCCTTCGGGTTTGGGAAGGTTGCAAGGTCCACCAAAGATCGCTCATCAGTATTCCTCTCTCTGTCTAGTATTGATATTAGCCAATTCTGATAAACGACATTCAATGTTGCACAATATTGTTCTAAACTCTTCGCTCTGGTGCTTAGCCAACTCTCTATAATAGGTCTGTAAACGAGCCCCAACGGTTATCGCTTTATTCAAGCGGAGCAAATAACCTCCCACCGCACCAAAGATCGTTGTCGATAAGGCCAATAAGATCCCTCCATCGACTAGGCGCTGGAGGATGGTAAAGGCGCCTAACTCGGCTGCTGAAACAGGATTCAGATCACCCAATGCGGTCAGCAATGCATTGCGTATACCAATAGCCGTCCAGATTACCCCAATACCAAAAAACAAATTAATCCAGATATCCAATAAGTGTTCCGTTTGGGCCACCTTATCGGGGGGAGGGTGAGGTAATTTTAGATATTGATTGAGTCGGCCAAGTGAATAGATGTAAAGGATTAAGGTGAGCGTAAACGGAATCAAGGAAAGCCGAAGATTATTGTAGATCCACAATAGGAATGGATGAATATCAGGGAGAGCGGGGGTAGAGAGCGCAATAACGTGGGTCATATTGAGAAGGTAAAGAAGGCCTAACCCAAGCACCATGGCGCCACATGCCCCCACCATTACGCCTTTGATAAAATCATGCCATCCGCGCCGATTCATGAGAGATTTCCTAGCGAGAAGTAGCACAGGCGGTACAAGTCGCTTCAAGTACAGTCAATATTGAATCATGGAGAGAATTAGCTCGGGCGTAAGCGCGTTTGTTAGCCATAATTTTGAGCAACCCCTTATCTTTCTGCCGTAATTCTTCTTTCATGTTATGAACAATTTCATCCTTCATCCGGCAGGTATAGGCGCAATTGCTATACTCGTTCGGCAATGAAACAAACTTGGCATTAAAGTAACGGTTGTAATACTCTTCAGCATTACGCCGGGTAATGATGTCTTGAGAATTAGCCCAGATCAGAAACTCGCTGAAATGTTCACTGTGTTGGGGATTTGGATCACCCGCTGCTGTGTCAAGTAAACGATCAAAATAGGCATCAAAGCGAAAATGGCATTCACTGCGACTGAGTTCTTTTCGCGTATGCGTGAAGGCTTGTTTTACACCTGTTGTTTGGGGAAGGGTACATTCAGGTGGTGGAGCAGGTGTGGTTTGACAGCTCGATAACCACAATGCCATGGATATTACTATGCTGTTATATAGGGAAAGCCGCAGTATGAATTGGGGAAGCATAGCCTATACCTCCAGGCGCTGGTTATTGATGTCTTTGGATCGGATTCTCATTATTAATCAGGCTCAGAACTTCAAAGGGCTTTGATATTCTTCAGGGAAAGTGCCAGCAGGAGGCAATGTCTCGTAGGCTGTGGCCATATCCTTTTCTCCCAGCAAGATCTTTTTTACACCGGTCACAACTTCATGCATTTCTGGCGTTACGGAGCCAAATTGATTCCGGAGTTCGATCATTAACCGGGCACGATTGATTTCCCCCTGGGTGAGCTGAATTAATTCCAGGACTTCCTTGCTATCCAAATAAATATCTGCTGCCGCCAGGGCTACAGAATTACCCCCCGTATGGGAGCTAGCTTGTAAAACAAGATTATAGTATTGGCGAAATCGCTCGCTTAGGCGGCCGCTAGAATGCCTCCGGGACTTCCTATTGGAGAGCTGATTATCGCCAGCAGTCTCTGAAACCAGAACTTCTTGCAAATCCCGGGCAGTCAGCTTTTGCCCTAGTTCTTGACGCAGACGATTCTCTAAGCTGTCAATAGTGGCTTGGACTGAGTGTTCAATTTGTGGCAATTGACTATCCATAAGGGAAAGCATTTCTAGGTATTTATTCCCCATTTGTTGGGAAATCTGGGAGCAGCCTTCGTCACCTTCGTAGCCCTCACATTTGCTTTCCTGGTAAAGTTTCCATTGCTGCTCCATATCGGCAATCACATCTTGCAGACTTATTTCCATATCTCTAGCCACTTGGCCTGCTTCTTTGACATTTTCTATCACAGTGGTGGGGAAGAGGCGGATGGTGGGGGGTTGTGCTCCTACTGCAAAAGAACTCCAAAATAAAAGAATACTGGATAAAACCCCACCCCAGAAAAATTGGAGTAAGACTGAAATTTGAAATAGTTTTGGATTTTGACTGACTATAGCGTTGTTAGAGCTCACGACAACCTCCTTTAAGGGGGGATTTTTAGTGATGGGAGGGCGGGCAGCGATAACTGGGGGAATAGCTAGAGCACTCGCAAAAAATATTCCAAAGGCTAGAGATATTCCTAGGATGGAGGTCATCTGCATTTCCTCCGTAGAGAGGTAAACACATCTCGTTTAGATGGCCTAACTTGGCTCGATTCCCCCATTTCCATTGCTTTAAAATAGCCAGATAAACAAAGGGAAATAAAAACAAATTTCTATAAAACAAATGGTTGTAGAAAATAATTAAAATAAACTTCATATAACTTAGAAGATACCATCTTTATTTCTCTAGCAGAGAAAATGGTTTTTTGCACTATATTTTTATGGTCCTTGATGGCGATTTCAGGACTGATGCTTTGCTTTCGTTTATTAAACATAGAATCTAAGCTATTGTTATAGATAGGCGTTTTACGTTGGGATGAGAAGAGGGATGGGTTATGAATATGGAAGAAGAGATCCAAAACTTAGAAAGTAGACTGGTCAAGTTTGATCAGGAAATTGGTCAATTGGAGGTAGAGATAGAAAAGGGTAATCAAAAGCTTAAAGAAGATCTACGCCCTCAATTGGAAGCTATCAGGCAGCGACGTCGGTACGCCGAGGAACGGCTTGAAAAAGCTCGACTCGAGAAGGCCGAGTCGTGGCTGGACGAAGATTTCCGGGCGGGCCTTCTAGCGATCTTCGATGATATTGGACGGCGGATTGATTCTCTTTTTGGTCGGGTGAGTTGAGTTTTTTTCAGCAATTAAAGGTGGATTCCTGAACTTCAAGTGGTGCCTGATGGACAAAGATGTTTGTGTTTATATTGGGGAGTTACTCCAGCGCTATAATTTTGGTGAAGGGCACCCTTTTGGTCCCCTTCGACAAGGTGCTTTTATCGATGAATTTCATCGCCAGGGGCTTGATCGAGAAGTGATGATAGGGGAGCCGGGTATGGCTACCCAAGAAAATATTGAATGGTTTCATACCCCTGACTATGTCGAAAAAGTTAAACGCCTTTCCAGGGCGGGGAGAGGTTACCTGGATTATGGTGATACCCCCGTTTTCCCAAGTGTTTATGAGGCTGCCGCTGCGGTTGTGGGGACCGTGCTAAAAGCTGTGGACGCCATTATCACTGGGTCCTGCCGGCGTGCTTTTATCCCCATTGCTGGCTTGCACCATGCCCGGCGTGATACTGCTGCCGGTTTTTGTGTTTTTAATGACTGTGGTGTGGCTATTGAGGCATTACGGCGACAGTATGGGGTGCAGCGGATAGGGTATGTGGATATTGATGCCCATCATGGAGACGGGGTGTTGTATGGTTTTGAGGAAGATCCCCATGTCATTATTGTCGATCTCCATGAGGATGGGCGTTATCTCTATCCGGGTACTGGATCCGCCGATGAAACGGGCCTAGGCCCTGCTGTGGGCACTAAGCTAAACCTTCCTATGTCACCTGGGGCAACGGATAGGCAGTTTTTAGAGTCCTGGGAGCAGGCGGAGGCATTCCTAAGGCAGGGTCAGCCGGAATTTATTTTATTTCAGTGCGGTGCAGATAGCCTGGCCGCCGATCCGATTACCCACTTGGGATATAGCCAGGAGGCCCATGCCCATGCGGCAGAGAGTTTATGCGCCATTGCGGATAAATATTGCGCAGGGCGTATTCTTGGTTTAGGAGGAGGGGGGTATAACCTAGATAATCTTGCCAAGGCATGGTGCGCTGTGGTTCAAGCCTTTGCCACTGTAAAGAGTAGTTCGTCCGCCTCTTAGCTCTCTGCTCTCTGGAAAATGGGATATCCACTGATATTGGAAGCAGTCTGATGGTAGTAGATATTGGCCTCGATCGTGCTGACATAGAGGCACTTAGACGACGGCTCAGTAGCGGTGCGAGTGATCTCGCTCACCGAGCCCTTAATCGTTCTGTTCGGTTGGCAGTGACAGGGCTTAATAAGAGTGGGAAAACGGTTTTTATTACCTCTTTAATTCACCATTTGTCCCATGGTTCCCAATTACCCTTTTTTAAAGTCGCCAGTGAAGGCCGTCTTGTGGGAGCCAAAATTATTCCACGGGCAGAAAGTGAACTCCCGGAGTTTCGTTATAGGGAATTTGCTGAAAAGTTGACCGGCAGGCCTCCTTCCTGGCCGGAGCCTACCGATCGGATCAGTGAAATCCGCCTGGCTATCCGTTATCGCCCAGGGACTATGCTGCGGCGGCGAGTGACTCCATTGAGCACCCTGTATCTAGATATCATTGATTATCCAGGAGAATGGCTCCTAGATCTGACACTTCTAGACAAGTCTTTTGAGGATTGGTCTCAGCAGGTGCTCGAACTTTGCAAGCAGGAGCCCCGAGCTTCATTATCGAAAGCGTGGTTTGATTTTCTCAACAGCTTGGACCTGACTAAAACCGCTGAAGAAGAAACCATGCAACAGGCCGCGGTACTTTACAGCGAATTTCTTCACCGCTGTAAGGCAGGGGGACTGACCCTCCTTCAGCCGGGGCGTTTCACCATGCCGGGAGACTTGAAAAATACGCCTATTCTTGGTTTTTGCCCCCTTCCCCCAGTAGCAGCACCGCCGGAGCGAAGTTTCTATAGCGTCATGAGCCAGCGTTATGAAGCCTATAAAGATCGTGTGGTCAAACGGTTCTATCAAGAACATTTTGCACGCTTTGATCGGCAGATTGTGCTGGTGGATCTACTCAATATTCTCAACCGGGGTTATGAGTGCTTTCATGATATGAGGGAGACGCTAGCTTTAACACTGGAAAGTTTTTCCTATGGCCGTTCAGGTTTGATTCGTCGCCTCTTTAGACCCCGCATTGATCGGGTTCTATTTGCCGCCGCCAAGGCGGACCATGTGGCTGCCAATCAGCACCACAATCTTCGACTTTTGCTCGACCAACTGATCTCGGAAGCCGCAGAAGAAGTTCGTTTTAGTGGTGTGGAGATGGATACAATGACTCTTTCTTCGGTCAAATCGACAGAAACTGTGGTCACAGATCATGAAGGAGGCAAGCTTTCTTGTGTCAAGGGTGTGCCTGAGGGGCGGGAACGTGAGGTGTTGTTATTTCCAGGAGAAATCCCAGAAACTATTCCTACCCCTGAAGATTGGGTTGAGGATCGTTTCCGCTTTCTTTCTTTCCAACCCCCCCCTGTTTCAGAAGCCCCTTCTAGAACGCTGCCTCATATCCGCTTGGACCAAGCCTTAGAGTTTCTCCTAGGAGACAAATTGATATGAGTCATAAACATTGGATTCCACCCGTGGAAATTGAGTCTGAGCCAAGGCAAGTGAGGGATAAAGAAAAGCGCAGGCCTTCTTCCCCCCGGGTGCTTGCAGAGGAAGGTGAACGCGCTTTTATGGACTATCTTAGCAAGAGCGAATTTACAGAGAGAGATAAAAATTTTCCCCTGGAAAGGGATATTGAGCGTCTAAGGCAGCAAACCTTACGACAGCGACGCCGTGCCTTCCGCTGTTTTTTGGGCGCTGCTGCCGCTTTGCTAGCAAGCCTCGTGGTGCTTGATACGGTAACTTTCCTCGGTGATATGTTTGAACGGGGTCTGTTGCTTGGCCTTTTCTTTACGGGTCTCTTTGGCCTTCTTTTGGTGGCCATCGTGGTATGGGTTCGGGAGCAGATGCGGGATATTTGGCGGATGCAAGATATTTCTGCTTTCCAAGAGGAAGCAAAACACCTGGTTGAGGAAGGAGGCCATGGTACTGCTACAAATTTAGTCGCTCGCATCGAGACACTTTATTCGAATCGCTCAGATTTGGATCCAGAGCTTGAAATTTTCCATTCCATGGTGACGGATGCCCATAGCGATGCTGAAGTACTGGAATTATTCACCAAGCAAGTGTTACGTTCCCTGGATGAGCGCGCTTATGGAGTGGTAGTCAAGTATGCTTCCCAGACTGCGCTAGTAACTGCGATCTCACCTTTAGCCTTGCTTGATGCGGTTCTTAGCCTATGGCGAAATATGCGCATGGTGCGAGAAATTGCAACCCTCTATGGAGGCCGCCCTGGATTTGCTGGATCTTTTGTTTTAGTTCGAGGGGTGCTGGGAAATCTTGCACTGGCCGGTGTTTCAGAAATCATCGCAGATACGGGTGCGGAAGCTTTTGGCGGTACCTTTCTAGCATCTTTATCGGCCCAGGCGGGGCAAGGGGCCTCCATGGGTATCTATACGGCACGAGTGGGGATGATCACTATGCGCTTATGCCGTCCAATCCCATTTAGTGGAGAAGAGCGTCCCTATCTCACTCGTATTCGTAGGCAGGTGATCAGGGCGGTGCGTGAAGCCATGGCAAGCGCGAGCAAGCCTGAGAATCAGCCGCGCCCAGAAAGTTGAGGGGGCTTTAACAACTTGAAATAGAGCTTTATTAGAGCTAAATAAAGATAGATATTATCGGTCGTAAAAAGGAAAAATAATGTCCCGTTGGAAGCACAGGTTATTTATTCTCGGCTTCAGCATTATCGCCTTCTTTATTTTCTTGATTTTTGCCGGATTCGAAGGTATTCCTTTTTTAGTAGATCTCTGGTGGTTTGATGCCCAGGGCTATGGATTTTATTTCTGGCAACGGATGCTTTATCAATCGGTTGTTTTTATAGAAGTAGGTATTCTATTTTTTCTCGTTTTTTTTCTCAATTTTTGGATTGCCTCCCATTACCTAGGGACAGAACGGCCGGCTGAGATTCCACCCGGTACGCCCCGGAAAAGCTTTAAGCGTTTATTTAATAAATTCCAAACAGGTTCACTCTGGGTCTACACACCTTTTTCAGTGGTTCTCAGTATTCTGGTTGCTTGGCCTCTTTTTCAGCAATGGGAGGCTTTTCTGCTTTATCTTATGGCGCCGGATATGGGGGTTCAAGATCCGGCTTATGGTAAGGATATTTCTTACTATCTTTTTTCTTTTCCCATTTATGTACTCATCCTGCAACGACTGTTAATTGCTCTTTTGTTGCTTCTACTTGGGTTGGCGCTGCTCTATTGGATCGAAAACCGCTTGCTCTCTCAACATGGTAAGCGTTTGCCGCTGGGAGCAAGATGGCATCTCAGTATACTGGTCCTTTTCACCTTTTTGATAGAAATCTGGGACTTTGTGTTACAACGCAATGAGCTGGTCTATAGTGAAGCCCACCAGCCGCTATTTTCCGGCCCCGGCTTTGTGGAAATGCGGGTTATTTTGCCATTCATCTGGCTGTCCTTGTTTTTTTTATTGGGGGTTGCACTCTCCCTTGTTTACTTTATTAATAGACATAAAGGAATAAAGTTGCTGGTTTTTTTCTCCTTGTTTTTTATGCTTTCTTTAGGTGCTCGTCATTTTCACTTTCTACATTGGGCTACCCAGGAATATATCGTTAAACCTAATGAGCTATCCTTGCAAAAACCTTTTATAGAAGGCAGTATTCAAGCCACTTTGGATGCCTATAATCTTAGCGATGTAGAAGTTAGAGAATTTGAAAGAGAAAGAATTTTAGAAAATATTCTTAATACTAAAGTGCAGGACTTGCTTCGCAATATTCCTGTCTGGGATAAGGAGCTCGTCGGCCAAGTTTATCGTCAACTCCAGCAGCTGCGTACCTACTATAGCTTCCCGTCGACGAATGTTGATCGATATATGGTTAACGGGAAAAAACATCAGGTTTTTTTAGGAGCACGGGAATTAAATTACGAGAAACTTCCAAGCGGTGCCCGGAAGTGGGTCAATGAACATTTGTTATATACTCATGGTTATGGACCTGTCATGACCTCGGCTGGTCAAGGGCGGGGTGAAGCGTCTATGGACTGGTTTATTCGTGAAATCCCACCGGAGTCCGACCAGGGGTTTAATACTGAGCAGCCCGGTATTTATTATGGCCTAGGACCCTATCGTTATGCCATCGCACCTAATGAAAATAGGGAATTGGATTACCCGAAGGGAAACACTAATGTGATGACTGACTATCAAGGAAGAGGAGGGGTCTCCCTATCCTCATTGTTTGAAAAACTTGTTTTTTATTATTACTTCCAGGATAGCGATATATTTTTTACTACCCAAACCCATGACAAGAGCAAAATACTGTTTCGACGTAATATCACTGAGCGGATTGAAACGCTGACTCCCTATCTTCTTCTGGATGCTTCTCCTTATTTGGCTGTTACCCCCAAAGGTCTTTATTGGATTCAGGATGCCTATACGGCCTCAACCTGGTACCCTAATGCCGACCGATTAGGGTTGGCAAAATTTGAATTTCCTATTCCCCCTAAGGGAAACGAAAGAATCAATTATATTCGTAATTCAGTAAAAATCGTGGTGGATGCTTACCACGGTACGGTTGACTACTATGTCTTTGACTCTAGTGATCCCATCATTCAAGCCTATAGCCGCATTTATCCGGGTCTTTTCAAATCCAAAGAGCAGATGCCCGCTGATATTCGCGCTCATGTCCGTTATCCTAAAGATTTATTCGAGATACAAATGGGTATTTATGCCAAATACCACCAAACTGACGTGGAAGTCTTTTATCAACAAGAAGATGTGTGGTCTTTTGCTCAAAAATATAACAAAGAATCAGAAACTCGTTTAAGACCTTATTATTTGACCCTAGATTTAATCAAAGAGAATAGATTTGATTTTCTCTTATTTTTGCCCATGCTTATTGAAGGACAGGATAATATGCGGGCCATGATGGCGGCAGGTAGTGATGAGCCTTATTATGGTAAGCTCATTGCTTATAGCTTTCCCAAAGGGGAATTGGTGTTTGGGCCCTCTCAAATCAATACTTTAATTAACGAGAACCCAGAGGTCTCTGCCCAATTTACCCTATGGAGTCAAAATGACTCCGAGGTTGCTTTAGGGGCGATGATCATTATGCCGGTTGGCCAGGTGGTGCTTTATATTCAACCTGTTTTCCTTACCTTCAAAGGTGAGGTAAAAATCCCCCAATTGCAGCGCATTATCATCAGTGACGGCCAGTTCGTGGTGATGGAACCCACTTTGATGGGCGCCTATATCAAGCTTAAAGAACGCATAGAAGCCATGGGTGAAAGCTCGTAAATTGGAGGGGCCTTTTGGGATTACTTTTTATCGTTAGGGGCGTGCTGATTAGCAGGCTCTTTATCTGTGGCATGCCCTAACAGCATTTTGAGGAAAAAGGGGGTCATCAAGGTGGTCACTAGGGCCATAATGACGATGGCTGAGAATAAGTTTTCTATGAAGGGGGGGGTGGGTTCCGGTCGTTGGAATAGCCCCGCCCGTAAGGCAATGTCGGCAATGATGAGTTCGACGGCGCCACGGGCGCTCATGCCTGCTCCTATGGCCGCGGCGTCGCGGGAAGAAAATCCCATCCAATAAGCAGGCAGTCCGGCTCCAAGGAACTTGCAGACGAAAGCCGCGTAGATGAAATAGAGGATGAAGATGGGATCTTCGGTGATGGTACTGATATCGAGGTACATGCCAATGGAAGCGAAGAATAGGGGAGCGAGAAAGCCCTCGCTGATTCCACTGAGCCTGCGTCTAATTTCTTCATAGGCCGCCTCGTCGATAGTGCTTGGAGTGAAGAGCACACCGGTAATAAAAGCCCCGAGGATAAAGTGCATGCCGAGCACTTCAGCGAGCACGGAATTGGCCAGCGCAATGATGAGCAGGCCGCTGAAGTTAATTTCGTCAAGGCGAAACAGTGTGATGAATTTACCGATGAAGGGGAGCGTAAAATAACCCACCACGCCAGTCACCATAAAGAAGAGCAACGCCTGACCGAGCAAATACATGAACGAGACGAGGTCGGGGAGTTCACCCGTATTGATCATGGCCATCAGCACTGCGAGGAGGAACAAACCCAGAACTTCATTGATGAAGGCTGCCAAGACGATAACCTGACCCACCCGTGAATGGAGGCTACCCAAATCCATGAGGATGCGCACCGCGACGGGGAGCGCTGTAATGGAAAGGGTAGTGGCAAGGAACAGGATGTGGGCCTGTTTGTAATCGGAGTCGGGGACAAGCAGCCATCCTAGCCCCACTCCTACAGCCATGGGTACCACCATCCCGCCCACGGCGATAAAAAAAGCGCTGCCGGAGACTTTAGCCAGTTCTTGCAGACGTAAATGCATTCCCGCTAATAACATCAGAAAGAAAATGGCAAGATCGGTGAGGGCAATGAAAACCTTGTCCTCTGTGATATTGTCCAATTTGGGCAAGATGTTGGGATACTCAGCGGCAAGAGTGCCTAGTACAATCCCGGCTATCACCTCGCCAATAAGGGGGGGCTGGCCTATCCGCTTGGCAAGCTCACCGAGCAGGCGTGTCGTCAGCAGCAAAACCAGCAGTATGTAGAATAGTTCCATGGGAATGGGTTAGTCATACAAAATTATTGCCCTGCAATTTGAAATTTCCCAATTGAGTCGCCGTTTGCATCTCCCTCTGGCGGGAGCAGGAGACAGCAAGCAGCCCGTTATTGATTGGGATGGACCTCATTCACTTGCGCTCTATCTCCAGCCGAAGAAAGTGGGTAGAACAAGAAATACAAGGATCATAATTGCGGATACCGGATTCCAACCGTAGCCGTAAAGCTTCATCATCAAAATCCAGGGATTCTAGGATGCTGGCCCGCATATCCGCTTCCATTTGGGCTTGGTTCTGGCTGGTGGGGGGCACAATCCGGGCTTGGCGCACAAAGCCCTGGGCGTCCAATTCGTAGCGGTGCCAAAGAATTCCTCGTGGGGCCTCTGTGGCGGCCATCCCAATACCGGCGCGGGGTTCGATAGCCACATAAGCTTGCTGAGGACGGCGATAGTGCTTGAGGAGATGGATGGCTTCGAGCAATGCCAAATGGACTTCTAAGGCGCGGGCAATGATGCTGTGATAGGGATTGGTGCTGGGCCAGCCGATCCCGGTTTCATGGAGCAGGGTGGCGGTTTCTGGAGGCAGGCGATCCAAATTGTTATTCAGACGCGCTAGGGGACCGACCCAATAGGGTTGACCATGGAGGTGAGCATGGAGGGCGGTGGAGTGGGGAACTTGATATTCGACCATGTGGTGCTCAAATTCTGCCGCCCCGATGTCCAGGCCTTGACTGGAAACGAGACGGCCTTCATTCATGGGATATTCCTCGGGGTGGCGCAGGGAGACAAAGGGGGCAGGCCGGCTCACTTCCGGCAGCTTCAAACTGGCAGTCCAACGCACCAAGGCTTCAGCGTTGGGTAGCGCAGATTGGAGTAGTTCCAGCAGCTCCCTGGCCTCTTGTCGACTCGGAGCGCGGTAGAAGCCGCCCACCCGCACGCCCACTGGATTGACTGGGCGGCCGCCAAAGATTTTCAGAATTCGGTTGCCTAGCCCTTGCAAGCGCATCCCCCGTTTGACCTCATCGGGGTGATCCTTCGCCATGGCCATGGCGCTGGGATAGCCTAGGAAATCCGGAGCGGCCAGTAGATGAATATGCAAACTGTGACTTTCCATCCACTCGCCGCAGTAATAGAGGCGGCGCAGAGCCCGAATCTCTGGGGTGATAGTGGCCTTAAAGGCGCTTTCAATGGCATGGGTGGCGCTCATTTGATAGGCCACCGGGCAGATGCCGCAAATGCGGGCCACAATGTCTGGAACTTCTTTCCAACTTCTGCCTTGCAGGAATTTTTCAAAAAAGCGTGGTGGCTCAAAAATCCGCAAACGCAGATCCGTAACCTGCTTTTTTTCGATGCGGGCATAAAGGGCGCCTTCTCCTTCCACCCGGGTGAGTACTGGAACTTCAATGCGGCGGGTGCTCATGGCCATTCTCCCTCTCTTTTGGAAGGTAGAGGGGTATAGGTAATCTCTTTGCTTTCCCATTCCTGGGAAGCTTCCCGGAAGGCAGGAGCCCAATTATAAATAAAGCGGTAACGGTGCTTAATGGCCTCCGGCGAGAGCCCTAGACCCAGAAAGCGCCGGCCCAGGGCGGTAGTATTGCCGCCGGCCTGAGGACCGAAGCAGCCGTAACAATCGCGCTCCTGGTAGGGACAAAGGGCGCCGCAACCGGTGCGGGTCACTGGTCCCAGACAAGGTTCCCCCTTGGCTACCAGCACGCACACATTGCCTTTTCGTTTGCATTCTAGGCAAACCGATTCCCCCGGCACAAACGGAGTGACCCCCGCCATCAGATCGGCCAGCATCCGTTTGAGTTGTCCCGGGTCGGGCGGACAACCCCAGAGTTCGGCATCAAGGCGAATATGGTCGGAGAAGGGGGTGGAATGCTCCAGGCTGTCGATATATTCAGGGCTGGCGTAGACCGCTTTCAGAAAAGCATCATGTTGACCCCAATTGCGTAGGGCCTGGATGCCGCCGCCAGTGGCACAGGCCCCAATGGCAATGACCTGCCGGCTTTGTTGACGGACTTGCCGGATACGTTTGATTTCTTCGGGGGTAGAGACCGATCCCTCCACAAAGGAGACATCATAGGGGCCTTCCCCCAGATCACTGGAGGCCTCCACAAAATAGGCAATATCAACCCGTTCGGCCAAAGTTAATAACTCCTGTTCCAGGTTGAGAAATTGGAGTTGGCAGCCATCACAGGAGGCGAATTTGTGCACTGCAATTCGTAATTTGCTCATTGCGTTAATAGCCCTTTACTGTTAATAGCGGGCGGACTCGGGGATAGGGAAAAACAGGACCATCCTTGCACAGAAACTCTTTTCCGAACTGGCAATTGCCACAATGACCGAGGGCGCATTGCATGTTGCGCTCCATGGAAACATAGATATTTTCAATGAGGATGCCCCTTTCCATAAGTTCCTCGGCCACCGCCTGGAGCATGACCTCCGGTCCACACATCATGGCGATCCCTTTAAACACCTCAGGATGAACATCGTCTAAAACTTCGGTCACCAGGCCCACTTCACCCCGCCATCCCCATCCTGGTTCGGCGTGGCTTGCGGCTAGCAGGACTTGGGTTTGAGGCGCGGATTCCCAGGAGCGGAACCGTTCAGTGTAGATAAGCTCACTAGGACGTCGAACCCCATGGGCGATGGCCAAGGGGCCATAGTCAGCTCGGCGTTGGATGGCATATTGGATAGCTGAGGTGGCGGGGGCGCAGCCCACTCCGCCGGTAACCATCAAAAGCCCCTTGTTCTTGGCTTTCTCCATGGGCCAGCCCTGGCCAAAGGGTCCCCGCAGCCCCAGGGTATCGCCACGCCCAAGCCGGACCAAGCCCTTGGTCACTCGGCCTACGGCGCGAATGGTATGGTCGATGATTTCCGGGTCCTTGGGGTCAGAAACAATGGAAATGGCTACCTCGCCAATCCCGAATAGATAAAGCATATTGAATTGACCAGGCTGGAATTGATAAGCCGTCCGTGTTTCGGGGTCCCGTAGCCACAAACGAAGGGTAAAAATTCCAGGGGCTTCTTCAATACGCTCCACCACCTCGGCGACTAGGGGAAGGTAAGGATTGGAAGAGGGGATTTTAGTCATGGGATTTAAGCCCTGGCTGGTTGCGAATGGCGGCGACTTCTTCGGTGAGATCAATCCCGGTGGGGCACCAGGTGATGCAGCGGCCGCAGCCGACACACCCTGAAACCCCAAATTGCTCAATCCAAGAGCCCAGTTTATGGGTCAGCCATTGCCGGTAACGTTGTTTTATCTGGGGACGAAGATGCCCGCCGTGAACTGAACCATGTTCTAGGGTAAAGCAGGCATCCCATTGCCGCTTATGTTGGCTGTGATTCCCTTCTAAAGACATCTCGTCATATTCCCGGTGGCAAAAACAGGTGGGGCACACCATGACGCAGTTAGCGCAGGAAAGGCAGCGGGAAGCCACATCGTCCCAGCGGGGATGCTCCAAGTTATCAAAAAGCAGTTCGTAGATGTTGGTCGTATCCAGGCGGCGCACCTGACTGTCTGCTGCCGATTGAATTGCCTCTGCCGCTGTTTGGGTGTCCTGTTGAGTGGCTGCTTTCAGGGGAAGCTTGGCGGCGACCGCCTTGCCCGCGGCGCTGCCCACTTCTACTAAAAATTCATCTTCCAACTCGGTCAAGGCCAGATCAAAGCCCTCCCGCGCCCGAGGGCCAGTGTCCATGGAAGTGCAAAAACAGGTGGCCGCGGAGCGGGTACAGTTGACAGCGACTAAAAACAAGTTTTCACGGCGAGAGGCATAATAGGGGTCGGTATATTGGGCATAGCTTCCCTGGAGAAAAGTGCGGTCTTGGACCTGCATGCCGGCGATATCGCAAGCCCGGGCTCCGATGACGGCCACGGGCGGGGCCTCGGACAAGTTGTCATTAAAGCGGACTTCTCCATCGGTGGAAACGGTCCATAGGGTTTCTTCCGGGGCGAAGAGCAGACGCTTTAGGGATTCGGGGCCATGAACAAAATCAAATAGGCGTTCATCCCCCTCATCGATCAAGCGATAACTTCCCGGTTCCTGTATGCTCTTGATCCCCCGAGGCAGATCTTCCGCGCTGGCAAGTTCATCGAAAATAACCGCATCGGCACGAATTTGTGGACCCAAGACCCGGTAACCTTGTTCTTTCAGGATTTGGATCAGCGTATCTAATGCCGTCTTAGCTAATTTTTTGGATTGCATCGCTTTTCCCTTCAAGCTTCCCCCTTCAGGACAGGGTAGTTGATAAGCATAGATCTCTCCACTAGCCCTCGGGATCATGGGAGGGACTCGGGTACATTTCAAGGGGGGGAGGGGGGTTGTTTGAGGTATAGGGTCATACCATTTCTTTAAATATTTGCATGCTTTAAAGCGGAGAGGATAAAGGGGTAACCGGTTAAAGAACGAATCGTTTGTGGAGTGAGGTCCTGGAGGATTTCCCCGACAGTCTGTCGAAGGGAGTCCAGTGTGCTAAAGAGAACCCAACTGAGCTGATCTTTCATGTGTTGCCAAAGTCGCTCGATAGGGTTGAGCTCGGGGCTATAGGGAGGCTGGAACATCAACACGATATTCTCAGGCAACTCCAGCTTCTTGGCCCAATGAGAGCTGGCATTATCAAGTTGAACGATATGGAGAGCGTGGGGATAGCGTTGAGCGAGGTGATCCAAATAAATCTGAAAACAGTCGCTATCGTGATGAGAGAACTCCAAAAAGAAGCTTTCCCCGCTCAGCGGCTCCACTGCCCCATAGAGATAGAAGGCTTTAAATTGCCATTGCACCGGCGCTAGGGGCTTGGTGCCGGTCAACGTAATCAGTCGCCGAGGGATGGTTTTAAGCCCAAAGCGCGTCTCATCGTAACACCAATACCGCACCGCTAAAGCGGGGTCTTCCGCCCCGTAGAGGACCGGCAAAACTTCTAGGCGCCGCGGGAGTTTTTTTTAAAGTCCACCCCCGCCGCTTCCTCTCGATGAAGGTGGCTCGGGCGCGCCACTTTGAGCTTGGCTTTGAGCCGGTAACGTACTGTCTGATGTACCGTTTTATACTTAATCTGCAACCCGTATTCTTCCCTCAGCCACTGTTGAATCGCCCCATAGCTCTTAAAACCCGGCGGTTCTTTCAAACGCTGCTTTAAGGCCTGCTCCACCGCCGGCGGTATAGCTCGGGCACGCCCATTATGCGCCGTCCCAAGCTCAAGCAAGCCTGCTAACCCTCGGGCCCGATACCCCTCAAACCAGCGATAAAGGGTGGAGGGATTGCGCCCTAGCACTTTCCCCAAAGCTTTGAGTTCGGTGACCTGCTCGCTCTTGAGCAAATATAACGCCTGAACTCGTTCTTTGAGTTTCACCTCGCTCTGCTGGTGAAGCAGCGCTTTTAATTCCTCGGCACTCTCCGTGATTTCTAGCTCTAGGCGGCGACTCATCAACCTCGCTCCTCCCCATAAACTCGCTTTCAAACCTCCTCATTATAACATGCGGGGTCAGTACGAATTGGTATTAGGGTTTGCGTGGCTGGGGACGCCGCAGAGGACGCCCCACAAGTGTTGTGGCCTACTTAAGCTCCAATTTGACGTCCTCCATGGCTTGTTGGCAGCGGGGGCTGATCTGTTCCTCGTTTTTCTTCAGGCATGCAGCCAACCGTCCCTCGCCCGGTTTAATATCCGCGCAGTGTTCCTGCAGGTCAGCTTTGCATTCATTCGCCAGATAGGTTAGCGCTCCGATTGCCCGTTCAAGTTGGGCGGCGGCATCGTATAGCGCGTATTCGCAGCGGCCGGAGAGCTTGTCTTCGTGGGCATAAAGGCAGCAGGCAAGCACCCGACCCTCGCCGGGTGTCACATTGCTGCAGTAACTCTCAAGCTCCTTATTACAGCCTTCCTTCACAGAATTGGCGATGTTTTCCAGGGCCCAGGCATTGGTTGTGGCCAGTACTAGTGCCCCCATAGCTATGCCCATAAGGATAAAACTTTTCATCTTTCTCATTGCGACCTCCTTTTTACCGCCGGCGTCGAGCTTCCAGGGACAGATTTACAGCGTGTCTGGTCACGCCTGCACCAAACGCCTTAGGTCTCATTTAAACGAGAAATGCTCAGTACGGTACAAAAACACAGGGTTATCCTAAGTGCTTGCTATGATGACCTTTTTATCGAAAAGGAAGTGAATCCAGTAGCGTATCTGGGGTGTTTGTGAAGCGCCATTGAGCAAAACCCGGCGCAACGTATCCAACCCCAAACGGATCACACTACAGACACTCCGTTTGCCAGCGTTGGCGATAGTCCTCGAGCGCCTGCTCTGGGGCGTGGGTGGTGATGACGATAACGTGTTCTCCACTAGGTGCGCGCGTACCGACGAGATACAAGGTATGCCCCCACAGGCGCCGTGGCCGGTTGAGTATCATCGTCTCGCCGCTCTGAATGCTAAACAGCCGGGTGACGGGCAAACGAGCATTACGCTGACGGTTATGGGTCTGGGTGTTATTCGGGATCCGTAAGCGAAACGCAATACCACGCCTGAGGGGGTGTACAAATAACTGTGTAACTGGTGATCTGTAATTAACAACAAGGAGAAAGCACTGATGACCAGTATTGAAAAAAAGACCGATGAGTTGCTGGATGAACTTCTGAAGGAGTGCAATAGCCCGAAAGAGGTTCTGGGCGAGCATGGGTTATTGAAGCAGCTGAGCAAGCGCTTGGTGGAGCGGGTTTTGGAGGCTGAGCTGACTGAGCACCTAGGGTACGCGCCCCATGCTCAGGAAGGTCGGGGCAGTGGCAACAGCCGCAACGGCAAGAGCAAGAAGCGGGTTCAGAGCGAGGCGGGGCAATTGGAAATCGAGGTGCCACGGGACCGCAATGGGAATTTTGAGCCGCAATTGGTCAAGAAACGTCAGCGTCGGCTGGAGGGCTTTGATGAGAAGGTGCTAGCGCTGTATGCCCGGGGGCTCTCGACCCGAGAGATTGAGGCGCAGCTGGAAGAGCTCTATGGGGTGGAGGTCTCCCCGGCGCTGATTTCCCAGGTGACCGATGCGGTGTTGGAGGAGGTGCGGGCCTGGCAAAGCCGGCCCCTATCGGCCGTCTATCCCATCCTATATTTTGATGCCTTGTTTGTGAAATCACGCCAGGAGGGCATGGTGAAAACGAAAGCAGTGTACTTAGCCCTGGGGGTCAATCTAGAGGGAGAGAAAGAGCTGTTAGGGATGTGGATGAGTGAAAACGAAGGGGCTAAATTCTGGCTGTCGGTATTCAATGAGCTGAAAAACCGGGGGGTCGAGGATTGCTTTATTGCCTGCGTGGACGGGCTCAAGGGCCTGCCTGAGGCCATCGAGGCGGTGTTTCCACAGGCCCAGGTTCAGCTGTGCATCGTGCACAAGGTGCGCGGCTCGCTGAAGTATGTCCCCTGGAAACAGCGCCGGGCCGTGGCGGCCGACCTGCGGGCCATCTATGGCGCCGCGACCCTGGCCGAGGCCGAACAGGCCCTAGAGCGCTTCTCAGCGCGTTGGGATGAGACATATCCGGCCATCAGCCCCAGCTGGCGGGCCGATTGGTCACGGCTGACGGTCTTCTTTGATTACCCACCCCAGATCCGGCGAGCCATTTATACCACCAACGCCATCGAATCCTTGAACTATTCACTACGAAAAGTCTTGAAAAACCGGGGCGCTTTTCCCACGGATGAAGCCATTTTCAAGGTGCTCTATCTGGCCCTGAACAATATCACCAAAAAATGGACTCAACCCATTCGGGACTGGAAGGCCGCCCTCAATCAATTCGTCATCCTCTTCGCTGAGCGGATGCCCAAGTGAAAATTAGTTACACAAAAAACTTGACACCCTCCAGGCATGCGGATAATACCAGGGGCAAAGTGGGCCTATTCCCGCTTAGTGGACAGCCTACGATGCCCAGCGTTATGGGCTTCAGATGCCGAAAGAGGTTCCCATGACGACCCAGGAGCGCCCTTATACTTCGCCGATCTGGTATACGCCGGTCAAGGGTGAGCGGTGACATGTCGCCCGCCTCTAGAAGGGTATGCCTATGAAATACCCGCTACCCGCAAAATCCGATGGTAGACTTCTTGATTGCCTTTTTTATAAATCACACAGGGGGTACTCGGGGGCTGCCCCTCCAATGCCGAGGAGTCGTCCAGCAGCCCCCCATACCTGAGGTTAGTGAGTACCGTTAAAACGATAAGCACCAGCCTCGATCCAATCTGCGAGAATCTGTAGCTGAGCAGCATTGAGACAGGCGCTAGGGGGTGGCGTGCCGAGGTCTATATCATCGGTTCTATCCGTATCTGTCCTGCCGTCCATTCTCTGTCCAATAGCCAGCCAATACAGCAAAGATTCACGCGCAAATAAGCTATTGATGTACTTACTGCGCTGTGGTGGCTTAATAGTAACACCCAATGCTCTGGCCGTTGTAATGTAGTCGTACACTGCTTTCTCACCAGAGTCCCATGGGAAAGGCATATTGATCCTGCAATTTGTGTCCAACATCGGCCAAATATCCGAATTCCATTCATAGAGCGTTCCGGTTGCAGGTATCATAGTAGGAGTTACCGTTGCTGCTACGCTAATATCGAAGTCTTTTGGGTTTGGGTTGTCGTGATCATGGCAACCACTACAAGTGCGTTTCTCACCTGGACGTAGCGACATCGGTAATCTATCTCTGGCAAGAGAACGGCCCTCTGCGTCCACACTAGCCATGAGCAGTGGTGTATCACATGGTAATTCCGCCACGAAAGAATCATCTCTTTGCAGCGGGACGGTCCCAAGAACTTCGAGTTTGTGATTGTGCAGTCCATCAAAGTCTGAATGCTTCGTAACCTGATTCCAAGCTATCGGACGCCAAAATTTGATAGCTGCCACTAGGCTCGACTTATCAACGCCTTGCAAACTGCAACCCTGGTGTTTGCACCATTTAGGATTATCCGGGCCCTGCCACCCATTCTCTGGATCGATCTGCCCTTGCATAGAGGCCGAACCCAATATGCAAGTTCCACCCCCGGTCGTCGCCATCTGAGGCAATACAGGCTCTTGCCCGTAAATATCTTCGTACGGCATCACTGGCTGAGGTTGAATCTCGTGCCATTCCGGGCTATCCACCACAAGTGTGCGTGTGGCCGTGTCCGTTTCTGGGATATTGGCGGCGGTCTGTGTGTAGATTCCAAAGTCGCACCCTAGTTGGCCAACCCGTGTTTCCATGTTACCTTCGTTGTGACGCTTACAAAACCCTTGCCCCCAAGCAAATACCATATCGCCGTTAGGCAAGCCCATAGGGTCGCGAGCTTTGCCGTTTGTGCCTGCATCAATGTCGCCACCTTTACCCTTGAGTGCTATGTACTCGTTCGCATGTCGCTTGAATGGAAATGGGGCTTCCATTGCTGTAGGATCAACAGTAAAGCAAAGTATATTACCTGCTCCTAGATTATTTCCCCGGTAATAATTATCTGCGCATACATCACCATTGCTACGAACACCTAGGAAATGTAGCGCCTTTAATGTTAGCAAATCCCCGTCCCATCGAGCATGAGCGCCAAGTAATGCTTTGGGGTCACCCCCGCCTGCGTTGACGGTTTCCAAATGCCAGAAATTGTCTGCCGTACTCCCGTCTACCCGCTCTTTGTCAATCCACCACCGGGAATAAAGTAGGCCGAGCGTCGGGTGTAGTATTGGGTGCAGCACGTCACGCATCACGTGAGGGGACCAATTGACGGCGTTACTGCCATCTTCATTAGCAACCCATAGCTGAAAGGCGACGCCTTCCGGGCTGAAGCCGTCAATTGGACCTGGGTAGATATTGGCGCGAGTAGATGTGAACGCGATCCTGCCATCAGGTAACCAGTTCGGAGCAGTATCGAAATGCCCTGGGATGAGCGGCCATTGGGTCATGCTTAGTGTGGCCAGGTCAATAATGTGGATTTGCGCCTCGGTGGCATTTACTTTTCGCATGACCGGATACTGGCCCTCGATCATGGTGCCCTTGAATACGGTGAAAGCGACCTTAGTCCCGTCCAGACTCACACGTGGGTCGTAGGGAATGCAGGCAGGCTTCCCTAGGGCGACATCCGGGCAGTCGTAAAGCACTACCTCGGTGCCATCCCCTTTTAACCACACCAATTGCCCAGGCCCGGTGAGTTGCTGGCCGGTTACGCCTTGCCAGGTCACCTCGGAGAGCTTATCCAGTGCAGAGAGATTATCCAGCATTACGCCATTATTGGTTGTGTGCGTTTCAGCCTCAGTAGTACGGTCAATGCGAACGTAGACATAGCCATCTAATCCGGTACTGCTTTTGTTTCTGCTTCTATTGCCTCTGGCTTTTAGTGCTTGGATGCGTGCTTCACGGCTAGTAAGCCAGGTGCTGTGACCATCTTGTAGCGGCCGTAACTCTGCGCGTTCCGTGAATTTTATCTCTGCAGGTACCAGCGCAGGCAGTGCTACTATGATAGCCATTAGTAAAGTAATTGCTATTTTTCTCATGAAATCCTATATCAGGCCAGTTTGAAGTAATAGTGTTGGACTTCGCTTCAGTCATTGCGGCGTTGATGGGATAAATAACTAAATCCCGTTCAGCGTAAATGCTCTTCACCCATATCGGCGTGGTTTCAAGTTCCGGCAGTTCGGCGCCTTCCTGCTTAATAATCGGGTTATCTATCTTTTTCTTTAACAGCTGCTTCCTTTATCGCGTCCCCTTGATGGGCAACAAGCGGGGACTCGGGATGCCGTGTCGTATGGTCAAGTATCATTGTGTGCGGTACAGAAGGGTTTGTCACCATACAAGACCTGACCCTTTTTTCTTCTTGAATACGGTGAAAGCGACCTTAGTCCCGTCCAGACTCACACGTGGGTCGTAGGGAATGCAGGCAGGCTTCCCTAGGGCGACATCCGGGCAGTCGTAAAGCACTACCTCGGTGCCATCCCCTTTTAACCACACCAATTGCCCAGGCCCGGTGAGTTGCTGGCCGGTTACGCCTTGCCAGGTCACCTCGGAGAGCTTATCCAGTGCAGAGAGATTATCCAGCATTACGCCATTATTGGTTGTGTGCGTTTCAGCCTCAGTAGTACGGTCAATGCGAACGTAGACATAGCCATCTAATCCGGTACTGCTTTTGTTTCTGCTTCTATTGCCTCTGGCTTTTAGTGCTTGGATGCGTGCTTCACGGCTAGTAAGCCAGGTGCTGTGACCATCTTGTAGCGGCCGTAACTCTGCGCGTTCCGTGAATTTTATCTCTGCAGGTACCAGCGCAGGCAGTGCTACTATGATAGCCATTAGTAAAGTAATTGCTATTTTTCTCATGAAATCCTATATCAGGCCAGTTTGAAGTAATAGTGTTGGACTTCGCTTCAGTCATTGCGGCGTTGATGGGATAAATAACTAAATCCCGTTCAGCGTAAATGCTCTTCACCCATATCGGCGTGGTTTCAAGTTCCGGCAGTTCGGCGCCTTCCTGCTTAATAATCGGGTTATCTATCTTTTTCTTTAACAGCTGCTTCCTTTATCGCGTCCCCTTGATGGGCAACAAGCGGGGACTCGGGATGCCGTGTCGTATGGTCAAGTATCATTGTGTGCGGTACAGAAGGGTTTGTCACCATACAAGACCTGACCCTTTTTTCTTCTTGAATACGGTGAAAGCGACCTTAGTCCCGTCCAGACTCACACGTGGGTCGTAGGGAATGCAGGCAGGCTTCCCTAGGGCGACATCCGGGCAGTCGTAAAGCACTACCTCGGTGCCATCCCCTTTTAACCACACCAATTGCCCAGGCCCGGTGAGTTGCTGGCCGGTTACGCCTTGCCAGGTCACCTCGGAGAGCTTATCCAGTGCAGAGAGATTATCCAGCATTACGCCATTATTGGTTGTGTGCGTTTCAGCCTCAGTAGTACGGTCAATGCGAACGTAGACATAGCCATCTAATCCGGTACTGCTTTTGTTTCTGCTTCTATTGCCTCTGGCTTTTAGTGCTTGGATGCGTGCTTCACGGCTAGTAAGCCAGGTGCTGTGACCATCTTGTAGCGGCCGTAACTCTGCGCGTTCCGTGAATTTTATCTCTGCAGGTACCAGCGCAGGCAGTGCTACTATGATAGCCATTAGTAAAGTAATTGCTATTTTTCTCATGAAATCCTATATCAGGCCAGTTTGAAGTAATAGTGTTGGACTTCGCTTCAGTCATTGCGGCGTTGATGGGATAAATAACTAAATCCCGTTCAGCGTAAATGCTCTTCACCCATATCGGCGTGGTTTCAAGTTCCGGCAGTTCGGCGCCTTCCTGCTTAATAATCGGGTTATCTATCTTTTTCTTTAACAGCTGCTTCCTTTATCGCGTCCCCTTGATGGGCAACAAGCGGGGACTCGGGATGCCGTGTCGTATGGTCAAGTATCATTGTGTGCGGTACAGAAGGGTTTGTCACCATACAAGACCTGACCCTTTTTTCTTCATTTCTTGTGTGCGGTACAGAAGGGTTTGTCACCATACAAGACCTGACCCTTTTTTCTTCATTTCTTCACCGCCCCCATCGCGATCGCTTGCAGTCGAAGCCATGCCTCTGCCAAACGGCGGGAGTTTGGGCTTGCAACCGCCTTTATCCAGCTACCCGAATCAAAAAGTCATGGGGGGACTTAAGGCTATCGCTGAACTTTTTGGTATTGGTTTGTGTTGCGACTGCTTGGAAAACCTGTGCTCGGGTATTTGTTGTGCCCTAGCCGTACCCTTGATAGGGGGTGCTCGGGGTTCTTTTTTATCTTGATCCGACACGGAATTGAAAGTGAATACTTTGTTTAGTAAAAATTTAGATTAAACAGGGGAATAAAACAATCGCATTTGAGAAGAATGGGGGCGGTTTCGCGCTGTTCAACTGACCTTACGAGTTGGCAAGTCGCGTATGCTGTGGGCACGAAGGGGCTGCCATTAATGGTTTTTGAGCTTACTCTTTCCCGAGGCCGTTCTCTAGTTTTATGGGGGTGCTGGGGTTAAGCGCGGCATTTATCCCATCCAGGAGCACTTGATCATCAACAGGCTTGAAGAGAAATGCCACCGCTCCTGCTGCTAGGGCCCGAACTTGGCTTGCAGTATCTGTCCTGGCCGTGATGAAGATGATGGGTAACTTGCAGTGGGCGGAGGCTAACTTTTCCTGGAGATCGAGGCCATTGATCCCAGGTAATTGGATATCAAGAATTAAACAACCCTTTTCGCGAGGATGTCCGGTTTGCAAGAAACTCTCGGCCGAGGTGAAAGTTTCTACGACAAAGCCTGCGGATTTGATGAGTCTTCTTAATGACCTGAGGACCGAGTCATCGTCATCCACGATATAGATGACGGCTTGATTCTCCATCGCCTTTAGTTCCAAGGGAGTTTTTGATTGGTTTAGCCCTCTTAGGGAAGGCTATGCCGCTGAGTGAAAAAATGGTTGATAATACAAATTTAAAGACGGGTGGAGGGAACCTACAATTAGACCTTAGCCTAATGTGGATTGGGCTCAAGGGTAAAGGTTTTGTCCTCTGGAGGTGTTCTAAAAAGGGTGGATGGTTAGTCTTCTGATGATTGAATTCCCATTTTCTCAGCCAGCCTGACTAGCTGGGCAAGGGATTTAGCCTGCATTTTCTCCATGACCCGAGCACGGTGCACTTTGATCGTCTTTTCGCTCCTTCCTAACTTAAAGGCGATCTGTTTGTTTAACAGTCCCGTAATGACCAATTTGAATACTTCGGACTCGCGCGGCGTTAAGGATGTCAGGCGCTGTTGAACTTCTGTGATTTTGACTTGCTCCTGCATCGCCTGCCGGTTCAGCTCGACAGCTTTATGGATGGCATCCAAAAGGTACTGTTCATCGAGAGGTTTAGTAAGAAACTCAATGGCACCGCCCTTCATGGCCCGCACGCTCAGGGGGATTGTTCCATGCCCGGTGATGAAGATAATCGGCAAATTGCAATGCAAAAACGCTAACTTATCTTGAAGATCAAATCCACTTGGTCCAGGCATTCGTACATCAAGAACAAGACCGGCCGGTCGAATTGTTGGCTCTCGGCGTAGGAATTCTTGCGCCGAAGCAAAGCTTTCAACCTGAAATCCGACTGACTTGATAAGCCGTTCTAAGGAGCGTCTTATTGAGGCGTCGTCGTCGACGATGAATACAGTTTCTTCCATCATCAGCGCCCATAGTGGGGGATGGGTTACCTATAACCAAAGGTCAACCCCCATTGGACTAAAGGCTAACTATCGGAGGTGCTTTAATCCACTGATAATTATATTTAGGACATTGATAGGGCGAGTGCAACAAAAATATGAAGTAAGGAATTAAATGAATTCCCAAAGAAAGGGAAACTAGGCAAGAAGATGCAGATCACTTCCTATATCGGCTTGGTCGCCATCCTCGCGCTCATAGGATACGCCCACCCAGCTGCCAGCGATGCTATCAGTACAGATTTGGAGTTGGCCCCTGATCCTTTGAATGCTAGTTATGGGATTGAGGGCCGCCCGATACATTTGCGCAATGGTCATTACCAGGTACAAGCCGCTCCTGGTTCGGCAACCCAAGTCAAGACCACTGTATTTGGTGAGCCCGTCTATGGGGATCTGGGTGAGGATAAGGATGAGGATGCGGTGTTGTTGCTGGCGCATGCTCCCGGCGGCAGCGGGACTTTTTATTATGTGGCGGCTGCGCGCAACCTGGATGGTCAGTATCGGGGAAGCAACGGGGTTCTGCTTGGTGACCGGATTGCGCCCCAGGAGGTCACGATACGAAACAGAGTGATTATCGCCAACTATGTTGACCGCCAAGTAGAAGAGTCGATGACGGTTACACCCTCTGTGGCCAAATCGAAATATTTGACTCTTGAGAAAGACCGATTAAGCGCGATCAAGCCGCTCGGAAAAGACGAGCAAGTGCTAGAGGGCTGGGTCACCATCGGCCATGAAACGCGATCCTTTTGGCCGTGCTCGGGCAAGACTGACCTTTGGCTCCTGGGGGATTCCCCGGCCCTTAGTGAGATCATAGCCGCTTATGACCAAGCGTTGCCCCACCCACGGCCCTATACGCCCCTGTTTATGGTGCTTGTCGGCCAAATTGTCGAGGGGCCAAGAGAAGGTTTCGGGGCACAGTACGAGGGGGCATTATTGGCGACCCAATTGGTGCAGGTGTCTCCCAGGGGAAATTGCAAGAGTGAGTTCATCGTCGTGGAGGCACCTGTTCCAGGGGCGTTGATTGCCTCGCCGGTTAAGATCAAGGGGAAAGCCCGAGGCACGTGGTTTTTCGAGGGAGATTTTCCCCTTATTCTCACTGATTCAAAGGGGCAAGTGATTGGGAAAAGCTTTGCTACCGCCCAAGGCGAATGGATGACCGAGAAATTCGTGCCGTTTGAAGGCACCCTGCAATTCAAACCTCCCCGTTCGGATTCTCGAGGGATGCTGGTTTTCAAGAAAGACAACCCCTCTGGCCGTCCAGAACATGATGATCAATTGACGGTCCCAGTTTTTTTCAAAGGTAAACCACAATGCACTTATTAGTTTTAATGGGTCGATCGCTGGCATTGGTTTATGGCCTGCTATCTAGCAGGGAGAACCTGCACTTTGCCAGTGTAAAAAGCCAGTCAATGAGGCACGCCATCGCAATGTTTATGTGGGGTAGTACGATGATAGTCGCATCGCTGCCAGTATTTGCTGACCCGTCCTTGCTGGCGTCAGCCACTCCAACGGATGAGATGTCGGCCCCGGATGCACCAGCCGCGTCCAGCGCCACATTCGGGGGAGGCTTGTGGTCCCGTCCAAAACTTACCGGTAGTTGGGGAGGGCTGCGCGACCAATGGGCTAGTCGGGGAGTTATGGTGGATTTAGATGGCGTTTACACCTTCCAAGGGGTTGCCGATGGAGGATTGGAAGGGCCGTTGTTTCAGCGATTCTCAGACGAAGATGATACCGGCCACACTTTTTCTGGAGATCTGGTGTTGCAACTGGATACCGGCAAGGCCGGTTGGTGGCCGGGCGGGTTCTTGAAGGCGAGGTTGGAAGGGCGCTCTGGGACCTCCGTGGTGCAGCGCGCCGGCACCATCTCGCCGGTTAATAATGACGCCGTGTTTCCCAATGTGGAGGACCGCTTTGATGAGGAGGCGGGGGGCCTGACTGAGCTAACCTTTATCCAGTTTCTGAGCGAAAAGTGGGCGTTCTTTGGAGGTTTACTTAACACCCTCGATGGGGATGCCAATGAAATCGCTGGATCTGCCCGTTCCAATGCTCATTTTTTAAATCTTGCTTTCCTGATGTCGCCGGTGGAGGCTGCCTCTACCCCCACTGTGACCTTGGGCGGGGGAGTGCTCTTTCTTCCCCGAGAAAATATCATGGGTGCTTTATCGGCCTATAACAGCGAAGAGTCTGCCGGCGAAAACCCTTTTGACCGGGATCAGGGGACGACCATCGCCACCGAGTGGAGTATCCAACACGCCTTGGGGGAGCGCCCCGGTGGACAACGCTTCGGATTTCTCTATGGGATTGACCGGAATCGCCTTGAGATTGCTCAGGACCCCCGGGTCTTCATTGGCAGCATTTTGCTGGATCGGCCGATTCCTACAACTGACAGCGACACTTGGGCGTTTTTTTACAATGCCCATCAATATATCTGGGGAGACTCCAAAAGGGGCTGGGGCTTATTTGCCCGGTTCGGAGTTTCTGATGGCGATCCGAATCCAGTGAAATGGCACGGAGCTGGTGGACTGGGAGGCAAGGGACTATTCCCCGGCCGTCAGCAGGATAGATGGGGTGCGGGAGTGTACTATATTGACATGAGCGATGAAGATCTGCTGAGTGGTTTGGGAGTGGATGATGAAATCGGGGGCGAGATCTTTTACAACATTGCGGTGACGCCCTGGTTCCACGTTACCCTCGATGCCCAGATTATTGACTCCGCCTTACCTCGTACCGACACTGTATGGGTTTTCGGCGTGAGGACCTCATTAAACTTTTAAGGAAACAAAAAAGTGAATCCCATATCGCTAGATAAAGTGTTGCTCTTGACGATTACCCTATTATTGTTGATGGCTTGTGAGCCATCCTCCACCTCAAAAATTGATAATACCTCCCAGGAAAGCGCCGCTGCTACCCCGGTCATGGCGGCAGGCGAGGCAGGGGTGGAGCCTCCCGCGGATGTTGCCCCCCTTCTTGATAATCTAGGCGATCATCATCATCCCATTACCACCTCTTCTTCCCTGGTTCAGCGTTACTTTGATCAGGGCTTAACCCTCACTTTCGCCTTCAACCATGCCGAGGCCATCCGTTCCTTTAAGGACGCCGCTAAGCTCGATCCCGATTGCGCCATGTGCTACTGGGGTATTGCCCTCGCCCTGGGGCCGAATATTAATGCTCCCATGGAGGCGGGGGCGGTCCCAGAAGCTTATGAAGCGGTTCAAAAGGCCCTGGCGTTGGCGTCCAAGGCAAGCCAAGCGGAGCAAGCCTATATCCAGGCATTGGCGCAGCGCTATGGACCCACTCCGGTTGCCGACCGGGGGGCACTGGATCAGGCCTATGCCGATGCCATGAGGGAACTGTCCCGCCGTTACCCTGATGATTTGGATGGGGCGGTGCTGTTCGCCGAGGCCCTTATGAATCTCACTCCTTGGGAGTACTGGACCCCGGAGGGACAGCCGACCATCTACACTAAGGAGATCCTGGCCACCTTGGAGTCGGTGTTGGAACGCAATCCTAACCATATTGGCGCCAATCATTATTATATTCACAGTGTTGAGGCTTCACCGGAGCCGGAGCGGGCACTTCCCAGCGCGGAGCGGTTAGGGCAATTAGCGCCGGGTGCCGGCCATTTAGTCCATATGCCGGCCCATATCTACTGGCGGGTGGGGCGTTACCATAAGGCGGTGGTGGCCAATGAACATGCTATTCATACGGATGAACAATATATCCCTGACCGGGGTGCCCAGGGTTTGTACCGCCTTGGTTATTACCCCCACAACATCCATTTTCTCTTTGCCGCCGCGCAGATGGAAGGCAATGGCCAGTTGGCCTTGGAAGCGGCACGCAAACTGGTGGCTAGCGTCCCAGAGGAAACCTACCCAACCTTCCCCCAATTGGAGGAGTTCAGGCCCATGCCCCTTTATGCTTTGGTGCGGTTTGGAAAATGGGCCGAGATTCTCCGTGAGCCTAAGCCGGCTGCCCCACTCCAGTACACCGGGGGAATGTGGCACTGGGCCCGGGGGATGGCTTTTACCAAGCTTGGCCAACTTGACTCAGCGGCCCAAGAATATGAGCAACTCATCGAAATCGGTCAGACTCCAGCCATGGCCCAATTGGTTTTTTGGTCCGCTTCATCCGGATCAACCCTGCTGGAGATCGCAGCCCATATTTTGGCGGGAGAATTAGCGGGCGTTCGGGGCCAGACCGGGGAGATGATCGCCCAGTTCAAGGAAGCGGTGGGGATTCAGGATAATCTAAGATATATCGAGCCACCGGCTTGGTATTACCCGGTACGCCATCATCTTGGCGCGGCATTACTGGAGGCGGGCCGGGCAGCAGAGGCGGAAGCCGTTTACCGGGAAGATTTGAAACAATATCCCCATAATGGTTGGTCCCTCTTTGGACTGGCCCAAAGCCTCCGTGAACAGGGCCAAACCGAAGCGGCGGCAGCGGTGCAAAAGCGTTTTGAAGACGCTTGGCAATATGCCGACGTGGCCTTGACCGCTTCTCGTTTTTGAGTGGGTATGGCTGCTACCCAGCTAAGAATACGCCTTAATGTATCCTATGTGTAAAGAACTTTTTTAACTTTGAAGACCAAGACTCAGGAGCAAAAGGGGGAATCATGGCAGAGCGTTTAACCAAGTCAGCCGCACGCAATATTTTCTACGGCGGCTCCTTTTTCTTTCTAGGGGTTTTTGTGATTCTGACCATACACAGCCACCTGTATATTAAAAATACCTCAACGGATGAATCAACGCTGACGGAAGCGGTTGCTCGGGGCAAACATGTATGGGAACGCCATGCGTGCATTAATTGCCATACCCTGCTGGGTGAAGGCGCTTATTTTGCGCCGGAGCTGGGCAATGTCTGGGTTCGCTATGGGGGGCGCGAGGACCCGGCGGGAGCGCGGGCGGCCCTTAAAGCCTGGATGCGGGCGCAGCCCTTGGGGATTGAAGGGCGACGCCAAATGCCCCAGTTTAACCTGACTGAGCAGGAATTGGACGATTTGATTGATTTTCTCGAATGGACCAGCCGTATCGATACCCTGGGTTGGCCCCCGAATGTTGCCGGCTAATTGACTAAGGAGTTTCCTAATGAAATATCAGACCCAGAAACTTGCCTATCCCTATTTTATAGCCGCTTTGGCCTTATTTCTCGTGCAGGTCATGGCGGGCGTGCTAGCCGGTAGTGTTTATGTCTTCCCGAATTTTCTCTCGGAGTCGGTCCCTTTCCATATCATCCGGATGATCCACACCAACGCCCTGTTGGTATGGCTCTTGCTCGGCTATTTCGGGGCCAGCTATTTTCTGATACCCGAGGAAAGTGAGCATGAGATCCATAGCCCGAAGGTGGCTTGGTTACAGCTCGGGATCTTTGTCTTTGCGGCTTTAGCGGCAGTGGTTGGCTACCTTTTTCGCATCCACGAAGGTCGTGAATTCCTAGAGCAGCCCCTCTGGATCAAGATTCTCTTGGTGGTTGCCTTTCTGTTGTTTCTCTATAACGTGACCCTGACCGTGCTGAAGGGACGAAAAACCGTGGTTTCCACTGTTTTGCTCATAGGGCTGTGGGGCGCCGCCTTATTCTTTCTCTTTGCTTTTTATAACCCTAGTAACTTAGCTCTCGATAAAATGTATTGGTGGTGGGTCGTGCATGTCTGGGTCGAAGGGGTGTGGGAACTCATCATGGCCTCGATGCTGGCTTTTCTCCTCATCAAGTTGACCGGCGTGGACCGTGAGGTCATTGAAAAATGGCTTTATGTGATTGTGGGCCTTTCCATCGTGAGTGGCCTTTTGGGCACCGGCCATCACTATTATTGGATTGGTACCCCTAGCTATTGGCTATGGATAGGCGGCTTGTTCTCGGTACTGGAGGTGCTTCCCTTCTTCGCTATGGTGCTGTGGGCTTTTTATCTGGTTTACCGAAGCGGGCGTGACCATCCGAACAAAGCTGCCATGCTTTGGAGCCTAGGATGTCCCGTGATGGCTTTCTTTGGCGCCGGGGTGTGGGGGCTTATGCACAGTTTCTCACCGGTCAACTTCTATAGCCATGGCACCCAGGTGACTGCTGCCCATGGGCACTTGGCTTTCTATGGGGCCTATGTCATGTTGAATTTGGCCTTCTTTACCTATGCTTTACCGGCTCTGCGGGGTCTGCAGCCCTTCAACCAGATTCTAAATATGTGGAGCTTTTGGATCATGACTGGGGCCATGGCTTTTATGACCTTTACCCTCACCTTTGCCGGGGTAGTTCAGACTCATCTCCAGCGAGTGCTCGGCATGGGGTTTATGGAGATTCAGCAGCAAATCAGTCTTTTCTATTGGTTGCGTTTGGGCGCGGGCGCCTTTTTTGTTATCGGCGCCTTGCTTTATGTCTTTGCAGCGCTAGGCCCTGTCCGGGAGCAGATGATGGCATCCCTGAAAGCCCAACCGACCGCTAAATAGAGGCAGGGACAGTGAATATTTCCTGTTCCCCCCAGGGGTTTCAAACGCCTCACTCGGCCGAAGAGGTCCCCTTTTATCTCCCCGTTGGCAATGAGTGTGCCTTGTTTGAGGCCGCTTATCGCCATCGGCTTCCCCTTTTGCTTAAGGGGCCCACGGGCTGTGGCAAAACCCGATTTGTGGCCCATATGGCGGCCCAATTGGGCCGCCCCCTATTTACGGTTTCTTGCCACGATGATTTGACGGCGGCCGATCTCACCGGCCGTTATCTCCTTAAGGGAGGGGAGACCGTCTGGGTCGATGGACCGTTGACACGGGCTATCCGGGAAGGGGGGATCTGCTATCTGGATGAGATTGTGGAGGCCCGTAAGGATGTCACCGTGGTGCTCCATCCCCTCACCGATGATCGCCGCATCCTGCCATTGGAGCGGACCGGGGAGACTTTGAAGGCGCCTGAGGGGTTTATGCTGGTGGTTTCTTATAATCCGGGCTATCAGAATATCCTCAAATCCCTAAAACCCAGCACTCGCCAGCGTTTTGTGGCCCTGAGTTTTGATTTTCCTCCCCCGGAGGTGGAAGTGGAAATCGTTGCTAGTGAAAGCGGTCTTCCCCGGGAGCGCTGTATTCCTCTTATTAACTTGGCAAACGGGTTGCGGGGATTGAAGGGGGTGGATCTGGAGGAAGTAGTCTCTACCCGGCTATTGGTTTACTGCGCCATTTTAATGGGGGAAGGGCTAGATCCTTTTCAAGCGGCCCAGGTGGCCCTGGTAGAACCCCTTTGCGATGAGACTGAGGTCAAGGAAGGACTGTTGGAACTGATCCGAGCTACCTACGGCTAGTCCCCATGTGGCAATTTCTGGAGCTGGAAGAGCAGATTGGCCGCTATTGGCACCGGCTTGTGGGGCAGGCAGCCAGCTATCCTTATCATCCAGAGGCTGCGGTGACCCTGGATTCAGTTCGTGCCTCCCTGAGTGTTTTCTTCCGGGGGCTGGGAGGGACGCCAGGGTTGGAGCTGGCGGCGGGGTTGCCCCAGTCCTCGGGGCATCGCCTGGGGCTGCGGCAGCGCTTGGGGCTCGATCAAGAGCGCCTGCCACAGGCAGCGCGCAATCCTGAGCGGTTGCTGCTACCCGCTGCTATTGGCTGCTTTCCATCAGCTTCCCTCAACCGGCGCCTTTACTTCTGGTTGGCCGCTTTTTTTGCTTTAGCAGAGGAGTCTTCTGGTCAGCCCCCGTCGGATCCACTCCAGGCGGATCTGGCCTTTTTACATCAGGCCTATGGGACCAGCCTCAGAGTCTGCCGTCGCTATCCCGGATTGGCGCAGAGCTACCAGATACTCTGCGCGGCGCTGAGGGAATTGCGGCCACAACGGTCCTTACCCCCCCAAGAGCAAGCCGTGGAAGCGGTGATCCTAGCCCTACTGGGGGCTAAGTGCTCAAATCCCCTGGGCAACGCGTTTCTGGCGGCTGCCATGGCGCCGGAGCCCGATTTCAGTAGTTGGCGTGCTTCCAAGGGCTATCATCCCTTTCTTCCTGTGCCCCTATGGGGAGAAATTAATGGGGACTTCAAATCCCCAGGCGCTTCATCAAGTCCTTCCGAACAGGCCGATGGCAGCAGCCACCAGGAGGGGGAGGATAGCCGTCGAAGGCAGGCCCAGCGGGGAAAGTATGAGCAAAGCGAGCGTGACGATCCCCTGTTGTTGAATCGCTTTGAGAAGCTTATCAGTTGGGCTGAGATGGTCAATGTTAACCGGGCGGTGGAAGATGAGGATGAAGATGCCGCGAAGGAGGTTGCCGATACCATGGAGGAGTTGGCCCTGGGTTCCCATCAGCGGCGGGCGGCTACTAAACTCAAGTTTGATCTGGATCTGGCCCCCAATGATGTGGATCCCTCCGCCTTAATTGCTGAGCTTGCCTATCCGGAGTGGGACTACCGCCGTCAGAGCTACCACGAGGATCACTGCCGAGTCGTTTCCCAGGTGGCTGGGGAGGAGGGGGAGCTGTGGGAGCCTAATCTCCAAGCCAGACGCCGTCTTCGCCGGATCCGGCGCCAATTCGAGGCATTGCGTCCCAAGCGTGAGCGCTTGCGCCGCCAGCTTGATGGCACCGAGCCCGATATGGATGCCTTGGTGCGGGCCCACTGTGATTTAGTGGCCAGCGGCAGTGGCTCCGATCGAGTATATCTCTCTGCGCGCCAGCAGGCCCGGGATTTGGCTGTGGCCATGCTGGTGGATGTTTCCTTGTCTACCGACAGTTGGGTCGATAACCGTCAGGTCCTTGAGGTGGAAAAAGAGGCCCTGACCGCCATGGCCTCTGGCTTAGCCACCTGTGGGGATGCCTTTGCGATTTATACTTTTACCTCGCGCAAGCGGCATTTTGTCCGGGTTGCCACGGTCAAGGATTTTGCGGCCCCCTTCAGCAGCCAAGTGTTGCGGCGCATCGCGGCTTTGCGCCCCGGCTACTACACCCGCATGGGGGCGGCTTTGCGCCATATCCAGCAGCAGTTGGCTCTACGTCCCGAGCGGCACCGTCTTTTACTTTTGTTAAGTGATGGCAAACCCAATGATCTGGATCACTATGAAGGCCGCTACGGTATCGAAGACACCCGGCAGGCGATTCTGGAAGCTCGCCGAGCAGGGTTAGCCGTCTTTGGCATTACCATTGATCGTAAGGCCCAGGATTACTTTCCCTATTTGTTTGGCCGTGGGGGCTATGCCATTGTGGCTCGGCCTGATTGTCTTCCCCAGGCCCTGCCCATGCTTTATCAGCAGTTGGTGGGGTAGTTTAAATTTTGGTGGGTAGGGCGGTATGGCGCTAACACGCCTTAACCTACCCGACTTTAAAAGGGGGTAAAAGGGGATTATCCAAAGATGCTGAAGAGATAATCAATCAATGCAATTCCCCCCACTCCGCCAAAAGGCAATAAAACAGCCCTGACCACGGGCTGTCGAATAAAGGGCACATAGGCGCCTCTGCGAATATTCTTGAGATCCTCGATAAGAAGTTGTATTTGCTCGCTGTAATAATCAGGAGCGTCAGGATCTCCTTTAACGCTAATCTGTTTCTCAGTGAGCCAGCCCTTAATTTGAGAACGGGCGTTTTCTGCTGCCCGCTCCAGGGTGATGCCGCAGGCAAGGGCATAGATGAATAAAAGCGTAAAAATAATAATCAGCCCAAGGGGAATGGTCCAATTATCGAAATAGGAAAGGCGGGATACAATCATGATGGCCAAGATAATAAAAGGATAGATGATGAGCTGTGAAATTACGATGGTTTGGTCTGCCACTAATCGGATTTTGAGCGCCGGTCCAAGGTAATCCTCAGGGGTATTATGCTTTTGGGAAAGCAACGCTAGCTTTTCCCAATTCCAGGGGAGTTCCATAGTGGAGAGTTGCTCGATAAATTTGGCGCATAGACGGGTGGCATCCACTACCCAAAATACGAGGAATAACATGAGGCCAACACTGAATGCTAAGATTGAATATTCAGCCCAGCGACTGAAATCCCCTCGATAGGGATGATTCGGCTGTCCAAGCAGTTCCATTAATAGAAAGCCAAATCCAAGAAACAGAAGCACATAGAGCACGACCCGGGTTAGGCGGGGCCCTTTGGCGCTAAGGGCAAGGTATTCTTGCCAGAGGGTACCCACATCTCGTTGGTTTGAAGTGTCATCTTGCCTCCATCGATGAACTAAAATCCCCGCCCAGGTCTTCTTAAAGATATTTTTGGTAAGTAGATCGTTGGATTGTTCTGGTAAAAAAAATGATTGGGCTAGGTTCTTATGATTATTTTGGATATCATGCGAGGCTTTGCGGATAAAAAGGAGGGCGAGTAGAGCCGCAGTGGTTCTAAGTAGTTCGCTGGGCCAAATACTGATTCCCTCAAACCACTGTATTGGATCTTCTGCCCGCCACCAATCCTCCTTAAGGATAGTGGGTACCAGCCAGAATATAAGGGCGGCGATGAATGCGGCCACTAGAATAAAGCCGAGGAAGGAACTGACAGGATGGGCTTTGAAGCCCTTAAAAACAGCATTAACCCCATCTGCGACCGGATCGCTAGATAAATATAACAGAAGTAGCAACAGCACTAAGACGGCCATGCCAAATCCGGAGCGGGTTTGATTAAAGGGGTTTTCCCGTGGCATATGTAAGTGAGAATCTTGCACGCTAAGATCTACAGGGCCACTATAGCCGATCTCAAAAATTCGAGGTTTGAATAATTGTTGTAGTCTTGCTTGGTTAAGCTGCTCATGGCCAGGCCCGAGGAGTTTTTTGAAAAGATCCTGGCGGTCAGGATGATCATGGGTGATAGCCAGCAAGGAGGCATAAAACAGTGAAGTCTGGTAAGCACTCCTAAAAGGAGGAATATCTCGCTGCAATTCCGGGTTTAATTGCAAGCCAAAACCGGAGGCCACAACCAAATTTCTGGTCCATTCATACTCGGCAGGATGAAAGAGGCGGGCATCGAGATCGGTAGTGAAAAAGATTGCATTTGGAAAGCGATTTTTAAGGGCCTGCAATATTAAGAGTTTATCGTAAACGTCACTGCCCAAGACGCCGATGGCTTTGATCTCTTCATTGTCCTGTTGTAATTTCTCTTGGAGTCTGTGAATTTGCCGAGAAAGTCTATGTAAATAGTCGAATTGACCTCTTCCCACTGGCCGCTCAATTTGTTCAATTTGCTTTTCCCTATCAATAGCAACCTTTCTAGTTTGGTTATTTTTTTCAGATGATTGAGAAGTTTTTGCGTCTTTTGAGTCACCCTTGCCGGAGAGTTGTCCATCGATGCCACGGAGATAACTAAACCGATGGATCCACTGTGTTTCGCAATTCTTATTGGCGGGTAATTTTTCTAATGATGTCTTTGTGACTAGATGAGAATGCCAATCCTTAACCGCACATTCAAAGGACTTGGGGAGGGATCGTCCATAGAACGTGTCCCATTCAGCAATTAATATAATGTGGTCTGGGTGTATGCTAGGGGTGCCTTTGTTATTGTCTGAAGTTGTAAAATCAAGCTTATTTCCTATCTTGCATTGCTCATTGAGCATTGCTTGGCAGTCATTTTCCTCGGGACCACAAACAGCATTGATTCCTCGACGATCTAATTCGCAGATCAGCTCTAGGGCAAGGTCCCAGTCGTTATTGATTGTCCGATAAAACTCTATTCCAATGCGTTGAAATTGATGGGTAAGGGGTTCCTTGACTTCAAGCATTGAAAAAGGCTTATTTGCAATGCCTGCTGAAACGGTTGCAGAAGAGGAATAGATCTCGAAGGCGTCCTTAAGGGGGTTATCAGTGAACTGTTCTGAGTTCTCGGGTTGCGCTGGTGATTTTATCGTATCTTTCGGTGTATTTTCTTGAGAAGGACTGTGGTTGGTGTCAACAGAAGTTTTTGGCCACAAAAAATTCTCAAGCTCTTTGACCATGGCGAGCAGATTGGTGGAACCTGCTGGCCCTAGGATTTTGAAATGGAGCTTTTGATTACCTTCCGCTTGGAGAAGGTATCTTAGGGTAATTAATTTTTTTAAGGGGGTTTCGCTGAAAGCATTATCATCAAGCCAAAGTACTAGTAGAGGGGAACTCTTCCCCTTGTCAACAGAATGAAACCACTCATAGGGGATAATCCGTGGAAGCTTGGCTGCAGGGCAATCTTCCATAGAGGTTTTTGAGCAATGGTGATCTTTCAGTAAATCTACGAAACCAATGTGTTCCGAATCCTTGGGAACATAATCCGCTCTGCCTAGGGCGGAGACGACTGCATAGCGGCTACGCAACCGCCATTCACTGCTTTCGGCATAGGGACCGCCGAATACCATCACTGCCATCACGATGGGAGGAACCGAGGTAGCAGCAGCTTGCCTTTCTTTTTGAATCTGGCACTGAAGTTCGGAAAGGGTATGTCGATGAATGGGTTTATCAAACTGACAGGGTGAGATCTCCTCTGATTGATAAGTGTCATCCTGGCGGATAGGATTACGTTTTACCGCAGCAAAGGGATCTTGCCAGAGACGAGCCGGTACATCTTCAATCCCGTAGACAGCTGTTTCTTCCTGAAATTCTGAAGTTGGGCGTGAGCCTTTTAAGGGTCTCTCTTGGTAGATGATTGCGCTAATAATCGCCAATAAGAGCACCACCCCCGAAAGAGGTAAGGCAGGACCTTGCCGCTCTGGTACATCCATCGCATGATCCTTTTGGTCAGGCACTAGGATCAGATTGGGCTATAATGATGCCACTTTCTTCCACGTCAGTCTCATATCCTTCCAATGTCTTGGGAATGATCTCCTGGGGCTGTAAAGTAGCTTCTGGAACCTTATGTGTTACGAAGACTTTGATAACGTCTTTTCCTGATTTTTTTCCGATACCGATAGCCGTGACATTGGGTAATCCCATGAGTTGATCTTCATGCTTTTTTATGAGGGCTTCAAGGCCCATTTTCTTTACCTCCATATTCAAAAAATTGATATCGAGAAAGGTGGTTGAAAAATTTTAATTCGGTAGAATTTTGATGGGACCGATCACTTCTATATCCAGTTTAAACCCTTCAAGTTGTTTAGGTATCTGCCGTTCTAGTTCCGGATTTTTCTCTTTGATATAGACTTTGATGCAAGGGCTTCCTTGACAGTCTCCGATTGCGGTTCCCACTACACCGGGAAGATTCATAATCCAAGTCTCATGCCGGTTTTTGACCGCTGCAATATCCTCCGAAGAAAATAGGAGATTGCCATAATCGAAGCTAAGAATGATCAAGAGCACCACCAAGGTAGTATTTATTTTCCTGAGTAGTTTACGCATACTCATGCCTAAGAAGCTATTGGAAAACTTTGTTTTCAGCGAAGGGCAAATCAAGGCCGAAAGATAGTCTTACTATTAAGCGTTTAAATTTTGGTGGGTACGGCGCTAACACGCCTTCACCCACCCTACTTAAAAAGGGGGGTTGCAACAGATTCTAAGTCATATTTAAAGTACTCTTTAGTATTTCACAGTATTTGTTCTGCCACCTCTACTCTCAGCAGTGAACGCACATTCTCAATCTGGTTAGCAATCGTGGCTGTTGAGGAACCTGCAAAGAGTAAACCGACTGCAATGTTATCCAGGGTTGTCACCAAAGAACCGGAATCGCCGCCTGCAGACATGGGAGTGGTGATGATCTGGTCTTTGAATCGGGCGACTTTGCCACCGCCATAACCGACGTCAACAGTGGCGTTTATCGCTGTTATTCTGCCCACGGTGAAATGAGTGGTACGGCCCGTCTTTTTTACCGGCATGCCCACTGTCACATCACGCTTCTGGCGCCAGCCTCGGACGTTGCCAATCCAGTAAATCTCCCGATCTCCCTCATGAAACGCTACTTGCGCAATGGCTGCATCCACAAGGTTGTTGTGGTCTCGCCGAGGCATGGTAGGCTCAAAGGTGATAGGGATAAAGCGGCTTAAAGCCCCAATGCGATCTGCAGGATCCGCTCCTCCATCGTAAGGACCAGGCTGAAGAATGGAATCACCTAGAGAGGCGGCATTGCTATTGGCTAACACATGGTTATTGCTGAGGAGGTAGTAATTGGAGGGAATACCAATCCCATGGCGTGGCGGGCTGACGCTGCCCTCCGGCAGGATCTCATAGACACAGGTGGCGATAGTGCCCGCCGTAATACCTTTATGTCCCACACTATAGCCCCCCTTTGCTGGACGAACTCGGCTCGCCAAGGTCTGAGTACCCGTCTCTGTCTGGCCTGCTAAAGGGTATCCTATGTCAAGGACGTCGGTTTGAAACTCCTGGAGTTTATTGGGAACCAGGTTAGAGGGGCTCAGCTCACTCTTTGCTAACTTCTGGGTGACCAGCACCACCAAGGCGGGTTTTCCCGTTGGCTCTCCCTTGGTCCATTTAACACCTATTCCCATGCCGACCACATTGGCTAGTTGCTTCTGGGGATCTAGAAAATCTCCCACCACGGCGTTGTATGCTTTTTGTGCATTGGCAGTATCCGTGGTGCTCAATACCATCTTTTTTTCATCGGGTTTCATTGTCTTTTCCCCCTTGTCCAAGTTTTTCCGGCGTTATAAATAAAGAGTTTGCAGAGTTTTTTAAGGGGCTCATAATCTGAAAGAAACATTTTAGTACCAATTTCATATAATTTTGCACTGTATAGGTCTAATTTAAACAAACACTTACAACCTTAATAAATTGCATTCTTTTGTTAAATTGGTATAATAAAAATAATAGACCAGATTTCCCCTCGTGCGCATAGCGCACGCTACTTGTCGGCTTGTAGGGGCGATTGACCCACGCTAAACCGACCGCATTCTTCTTAAATTTTTTGCCGAGAGACTTAGGGTTGGAGATGTCTAAGAGGGTTTTGCGGTTTCTCAGGAGGGGATTCGATAGGAGCGCCCTTTACTGCAAAGGGCGCTTCCTGCTATCGCGACTAACCCTTTTTGCCTTCAGCGGCGGCGATTTGTTGTTTGACATTAACGAAGCTATCCGGATTGACAGAAATGGAATCAATATTTGCCTCTACTAGAAAACGGGCAAATTCCGGATAGTCACTTGGGGCCTGGCCGCAAAGTCCTACCTTGCGCTGCTTCTCATGGGCATAGCGAATCACGGTGGCAATCATTTCCTTGACAGCCTCATCTTGCTCGTTAAAGAGGGGGGCGAGCCGATTCGAATCCCGATCCACTCCCAAAACCAGTTGGGTCAGATCATTGCTACCAATGGAAAATCCATCGAAGCGGTCCGCAAATTGACGGGCTAGGATCACATTAGAGGGAATCTCGCACATGACATAAACTTGAAGCCCTTGTTCCCCTCGGGTTAACCCGTTTTCCGCCAGGACTTCCAAGACCTTGTCTGCCTCTGCTGGAGTCCGGCAGAAGGGAATCATGATAATGATGTTGTCCAGCCCAATTTCTTCCCGGGCCTTTCGAATGGCCCGGCACTCCAACGCAAATCCCTCCCGGTACCCTTCGTTATAGTAGCGGCTCGCTCCCCGCCACCCGAGCATGGGGTTGGGTTCTTTGGGCTCAAAGGCACGGCCGCCAATTAATTCCGCATATTCGTTAGTTTTAAAATCGCTCATGCGTACGATGACAGGCTTGGGATATTGGGAAGCGGCAATCCGGGCGATTCCATGGGCCAAGGTATCCACAAAATACTGGGTTTTATCTTCCCAGGTCGCCGTTAACTCATCAATTTTTTGGCGAGCTTCCTGATCTTCCAGTTCATTCCACCTTATCAGGGCCATAGGATGGATCTTGATGATGTTATTAATAATGAACTCCATCCGGGCCAGTCCTACCCCATCGCTTGGCAGTGGCCACCAGCGAAGTGCTCCCGCTGGATGAGCCAGGTTAAGCATCACTTGGGTTCGGGTTTTGGGAATTTCTTCTAAGGAAAGATCTTGGGTTTCGTAATCGGCAATGCCTTCGTAGATAAAGCCTTCATCTCCTTCGGCACAGGAGACGGTAATTTCTTGGCCGTCTTGCAACATCTCTGTGCCGTTCCCAGTCCCGACAATGGCGGGAAGGCCCAATTCCCGGCTGACAATAGCAGCATGGGAAGTACGCCCTCCATGATTGGTCACAATGGCGGCGGCCCGTTTCATGATGGGGACCCAATCCGGATCGGTCATTTCGGTGACTAGCACCGCATTTTCTTCGAAACGATCAATCTCAGAGGCACTAAGCAATTTGCAGACCTTGCCTGCTGCGATGGCATTGCCAATACTGAGCCCGCTGAGTAAATGTTTTCCCTTTTGTTTTAAGGTATAGGTCTTGAGCAAAGAGGCTTTTTTGCGGGATTGAACGGTTTCTGGGCGGGCCTGGACAATAAAAAGCTCTTCGGTGAGACCATCTTTGGCCCACTCAATATCCATGGGAAGGCCGTAATGGTCTTCGATAGCGGCGGCCCATCGAGCCAGGGTGAGAATTTCTGTATCCTGTAATACGGGATAAGGGCGCTCTTCCGCAGGGGTATCGAGGATTTTCGTTGGTTCCCCGTCCTTTGTAGAATAGACGATCTTTTGGGCTTTTTTGCCTATTTTTTTCTTGATAATGGGGCAACAAGATGGTTTTTTTAGTAAGGGCTTAAAGACCATATACTCGTCGGGATCCACCATCCCCTGCACCACGCTCTCACCAAGCCCCCAGGCAGCATTGATCAGTACCGCATCGGGAAATCCGCTCTCCGTGTCAATGGAAAACATCACTCCAGCACCGGCCTGATCGGAGCGGACCATTCTCTGGACACCGACTGAAAGGGCGACTTTTAGGTGGTCAAAGCCGTGATTTTCCCGGTAAATGATGGCTCGGTCGGTAAATAGGGAGGCAAAACAGCGCCGGCAGGCATCGATCAGGCTATTTTCTCCACTGATATTGAGGAAGGTTTCCTGTTGGCCGGCGAAGCTGGCTTCCGGGAGATCTTCGGCCGTGGCGCTGCTACGCACTGCCACATCAGGATTTTGATGACCGATTTGACTCGCTAATTGACTATAGGCGTGGGTAATGGCCTGGGCAAGGGAAGGAGGGAAGTCGGATTCATAGAACCACTCTCGTATGGTTTTTCCGACCTTTGCTAATTTCTGTTGATCCTTCCTAAGTTCTTCAAGCTGCTGAGCGATTCTCTCCTTAAGCTGGTTAGCTTCTAGGAAATCCCAATAAGCCTGGGCCGTGGTTGCAAAACCCTCAGGGACCCGAATGCCTGTTTCCCGGAGATGCTGGATCATTTCTCCCAAAGAGGCATTTTTGCCCCCCACCAAGGGGACATCGTTAGAGCCCAGGTTTTCTAACCATCTGACGTACCGTTCGGCCATCGCTTTCTCCTGACAGGTTTATGCAACTATTTTAAGAATGGCAATTAGGTTGAGAAAAGGTCTTTCCAGTTGAAAAACATAGTGTAGTCGGTAATACCAGGGCCTCGCAAACCCTAGACTATTTTTTTGCGGTGTTTCTAGCTATTTCTCAGTCAATCGCTATAGTCTGTCTGACAGTAAGGAAAATGAAGCAGGAAGGAGTTTGTAGCTGTGGAGCTCAAGGGTATGGGGCTGGCGCTTATGTGTTCGTGCTGAATATCGTCTTTTTTGAATCTGAATGTAAGCTGCCTGGGCCACTTGCTTGTGACCCAGACTAATATTAATAGAGAAACTAAAAATTGAAACCAATTCCTAATGTATAGAAAGTAGAGCCGTCATCTACGTCTTCATCTACATCAAATAGATAGGAGACCCGTCCAGTAATGAAAGTCTTTTCCTTCACATAGTACTTTACCCCGATTTCTGGACCAATGATGAATGCATCGCTAACCCCGGCGCCGTATTGAACGCCCAAGCTTGCGCCGATGAAGGGTTGCCAGGCGTTAAAGTCAAAGTGGTAATCGCTAAATATTCGGGTTGCACCGTTAAGACGTGAAGTCTCTTCCGTGTCTGCAAAACCTACATTTTGCCGAAACCCAAACTCCAGTGCCTTGCTCCAAAATTGGCCAAACTGAGCGTCTACTGCCACACTTGTGGTATCAAAACCACTACTACTAATACCCGAGCCTGATAGGATCAACTCTCGGTCCCCGGTTTCTTGCTCAGCATAGCTGGCACCGGGGAAATAAAAGAAAGAAAAAATCATGCTTAATACTAATGCAATTTGTTTAATCTTCATAAAGTTTCCTCTCTATTTTGTTGAAGGAACACACATTGTGTAGCAGAATTACAACCATAATGCCAGTTTTATTAAAAAAATAGACCACCATATGTAGCATTATTACAACAATAGCGTTTTATGTTTAGGTAGCCACGTAGCGTGGCTAGGGACAAGGGATTGATTTGCGATCAGGTCCTTAGGGGCTGCCAGCATATGGATGTGGTCTTTCAAATCGGGAAGCTTTGGGTGTGGGGATTGGTCGTGGCGCTACTGAGCAAATAATTGCAGACTGTTTTTCCCGTGTTAGCTAAGCAGGTGACAGTAATTGCTCTGCTACGGCTGTGGGTCCTGATTTACTTTTCAAACCTCGTGGGTGCGGCAATGTTCGCTTCCCTTACCACTCTAGTTGGTCCTGGGCTAGGGGTAGTTTCACCGGAGGCGTACGGACACATTGCTCGAGAGCTAGTGCAGCATAACGGGGCGGTGCTCCTGCTTAGTGGAATCCTGGCAGGTTGGTTAATGGGGCTTCTCTCATGGCTGGTGAAAGCTACTACTGATACCATAAGCCAAATTTTTATCGTATGGTTAGTCACGTCCGCTATTGGTCTAGGGCACTTACCCCACTGTATCTTATGAACAGTAGAAGTATTAGCGGGCATTTTTGCCGGTCAGGGGATCAGTTTTAGTGATTTTGGGCACTTTCTGTTGTGGGCCACATTGGGAAACGCGGTTGGAGGGATACTTTTCGTAGCTCTTATCAAGTTTAGTCACTCCATACAACCAGGGAAGGAGGCGGAGGAAACCGAGGTAGAAGCTACAGCTAAAGAATTGGGTTTAGAAAAGGATACACCGGAGGATACAGGTATTGAAGAAATATCTCCGAGTAAACCCTATGAGCATCGCTTGAGTGATGGAGAATCCGATTAAAGTGTATCGTACCGCATTTGCCCTTCTCTGCTCACTTGGATAGGCGAGAGTAGTTAGCAAGGCTAGTTCCGCTTGGCGCGAAATCAGCCGGGTATGGGGTATGTCAATGGATATGTTCAACTTAACCAAGATCTAGCAAAAAACTCATTTACTGGCGTAAGGGAAGGGATATGGTCGCAAATGATTTTTGTAATTACTAATAAAGGTACGGCAATAAAGGCACCAAGAATCCCCCAAAACCATATTCCAAACGCAATCCCTAAGAAGATCATTAGGGGGTTTAAAGAAAGACTGCGACCGAGAATTAGGGGTGTAATCAATTGCCCTTCGAGTGTAGTTAGGAATAAAAACACTCCTGGTACTAGAAGAATTTGGTTAAGTTCCTCAAAAGATAAAATGGCTACACCTGTGAGGATTATAAGAACCCCTAAAGGCCCTAAATAAGGGATAAAATTAAATGATCCTGCTAAGACCCCCCAGAGTAACGCATTAGGAAGATCAACAAAATACATGGTTGTACCTACCACAACGCCTAGCCCCGCATTGATTAAAGTGATGGTGAGCAAATACCTCGACACCTTGGTTTGCACTTCATTTACTATTTCTAGAGTTTGCCGCTTCTGTGTCCAAGTAGGCATTATTTTTACTAATTTATGTAAAAATAAGTCTCCATAAGCATAGAAAAAAATATAACAAAAGGAAGATAAATACCAGATTTGTGAGTAACCCCCAAGTGCTAGTGAAGAGTATATTTCTTAGTCGGGAACCTTGTTCGACTTCTATTGAATTATTTTTTGAATCTGCCTTTGTGAGGTCTTCCACCTCTTCAGCTTTTTTTTCTACTTCTTCGATTGCTTTTTTTAGGGGAAATAATTTTCGTTCAGCTTGTTGCAGTAATATTGGACTCTTTTGCATCCATTGAGAGGCGGGTTCAGCTAATGTCAAAACACTAAAAGTTACACCTTCTAGTAAGGCGATAACTATGAAAGCTGCTGTAAGTTTTTCGTTAACGCCTATTTTTTTAAGAGAGCGGACGAAAGGTGCCAAAAGAAGATTTAACAGAAAAGCTATAATAATGGGCAAAAAAAAGCTTCGGGCGACATATAAAGAAAAAAACAGGGCCAGTATAAAAAGCCCTGTTAAAGCCTTTGAGGAAAGAAGCCCAGTCATGGGTGCTGAGAAAAAGTACTTACTCCTTCGGGCTGGGAATAGTCAACTTTGTTCCAACTAGTAATTGATTAGGATCTTTGATTTTGTCCTGATTAGCTTCATAGAGCAGGTGCCACTTCTCAGGATCACCGTAGACACGTTCAGCAATAATAGAGAGGGAATCGCCACGCTGAACAGTAACTGTCTTTGGAATAGCGCCTTCCATCGGTTTTTCTTCTGCTCTCTGCTCTGGCCCTGAAGGAACTAGGGCTTCAGCTTCTTCACGAGGGCGTTCCGTTGGTTTATCCCTCGTTGGTTTTTCTGTAGATACAGGTTTTTCCTCTGGCGGCGCACCTAATTCCTCCGCTGTTGGGACTTTACCACCCTCCTTGGGCTCTTTAATTGTCGGTTCAAATTTCTCCTCTTCGATTGGAAGTGGTTCAGTCGGTTCAGGGGGAGGTGGGGCAGTAACCTCCTCCTGTGCTAACTTCTCGGAAGGCTCTTTTGGTTCCTCGGGTTCGGCCTTCTCTTCTTTTATGCCTAGTTCTTCCAAAATTGCGGCAAACTCGTCTTTTTCCTCTCTTGGAGCCGTTTCCTCTTCAACAGGGGGTTCAGTGGGCTTCGGCTCTGCAGATTTGGGTGCAGTCGCTTGTGGAACGAGTGCTTCACTTTCCTTGCTAGCTATCTCTACTTCTTCATCCTGACGGCCGAGATATACCCACACCGCAGCTCCTGCTAATACTACGATCAATAAAAGTACAATGACCACAGACAGAACCTGTCCATCGCTTTTTGAACGCCTATGGACAGAGTAGCTATGAGTGGATCGGGGATAGCTGTGAATGTTGTGTCTAGAACGGGCCATCATAGTTGCTCCTAATATTCTTACAGCTTGGCTAATGCCCAGTTATCTTCTCTTGATAAAGAGGTGACAGCTTAAGCGCCCTTGGGCTTGGGTTTTCCCCCAATCATCCTCCAAAATAGATAAAGTAGAGCTGAGAATAAATGAGGGTTTACCCTAACTTATAAACTAGAATAGTAATGCTATGGGTAAAGCTGCAGACATAATATTAAAAGAATACTTCATAATGAAGGATCTCATGGGGCGTTTCCTTTTTTATGAGTTCTCCTGCCATTTGGCCCAGTGCAAAACCTACGTTAAGACCAATCAAAAAACTTAGGGCTGCATATGGCCATGACCACCCTCCGCTGAGATGTAAGGAAAGAATAAAAATAATGACTCCTAGGATAGCACCCGCCACAGCAACCTCATACAGGTGGTCGCTGAGAAAATAGCGCACTTCGCCCCAAGAAGAAGTTGACGGGAACGGTAAGGAAAGGCCTTCTTGAAGGGCCGCTAGCTGTTCTTGCTGTTCTTTTTTGGAAGGGCTTAATTTTTGTGGCGCATGTTCTAACACAGCTTTCATGTATCGGATCCGGGCTTCCACCTGTTCAGGTGCTTTAGAATAAAGCTTATGGAGTTCTTCTCTGGTTTGCGAGCGGGAGGATTCCTTCTCTGCCGTTAGAAATGCTTTCAAATAAGATTCAATTTCATACATTGTTACACCTCCAGAATGGGCCCTAATAAGTTCAGTGGGATGTACTAATAGTACTTGACGCTGTTCTACCTCTTTTGCAGCAATCAGATTTCCCAAGCTCAGTCCTCCGCCAATGGTGATAGGTGCCCAGATTAGGATATTGATACTAATTTTTTGAATTTTATTCATATCAAACCTCTCTTTTTGAGCGGATCTAACGATAGCAACGAAGAGTCCGGCAAGAGCTCCGACTGCAAGTGCTATCCATGTGATTGTGCTGCGCTTTTGTTTTGCTTCTTGATTCCAAGACACCACATGGGCATTAATTTCTTCTTCTAGGAGAAGGGTTCGTTGAAGTGTTTGGGATTTGGAAAAATCGTATGAGAGCCGAAGATAAGACTTTAGTTCCTTTACTTTTTGAACGAAATCCTCCCGGTTTTCGGTAATCTCAGTAAGTTTCTCCACAATTTGGTGAGCCTCTTGAGCAAGTAATTCGCTCCTGTTTTGGTGGCTTTCAAGGAAACAATCGATTTGTCTATAAAAATCAGGGGGAAGATCTTTATTAGGAGAGGCGAGGAGTAGGGTTGGAATGAGAGCTAATATTAATAAAAAACAGTAACGGTTCATGTTTTGGAAAGTGGCATTGCTTTGTGAATATATCCAAAAATGGCTAATAGATTATATGGCTTTAAAAATTAAACTATAGTTCAATTTTGTCTATAGTTATAGGCTAGATCCGGGCACCGTGGTTAATCAACATCGCGATTATCTAGTTTGCTGGAACTTCTTCTACGAGGCCTCTATGAGTATTCATTGCATGTTAAGAAACATCGCCCAAGCGTTGCGCAGGGCTCTTCATTTGTTGGCCCGCCCAGTTAGAAGCGATCGCGGCCGGGGGGGCATTGTTATCCACCCCTATCGCGGTTATGGCTCTCCTAAGGAGGTCTTCCTGATGGGGCGAGTTTTTAGACAACGAAGGAGGGTCTCAAAAGCAGGAGAGGCGACGCTGAGGCGCGATCTAATCGACATTGCTCGACGGCTCCTGAGACGAGGGATTGCTGGTGCGGTCCTATCAGTCCATTTCGGTGGGAAGGAACAGCAAGTGATGACAGATCGGGACGGCTACTTTCGCATCCATCTGCAACCCATGCAGCCACCACCAGCAGACCGTCTCTGGCACCACATGGACCTTAAATCGGTTGAACCAGCCGGTGCTGTGACCAAGGGTGATCTATTCATACCGCCAAATACCGCCCGTTACGTCGTGATCAGCGATATTGACGACACCATTATGTATACAGGGGTCGCTAACAAGGTAAAGATGTTGTGGCGCTTATTTATTCAAGGACCTCAAAGTCGAGTAGTTTTTCCCGGCGTAGCAGCATTTTACAGGGCATTGCATTCGGGCGCTGCTGGTGCTGAGTGCAATCCGATGTTGTACGTCTCTCGGGGCCCGTGGAGCCTTTATGAAATCCTTGATGAGTTTTTCCACCTCCATGGTATCCCCGTAGGCCCTATTTTATTCCTGCGCGATTGGGGCCTTACTCCCAAGCACCCGTTCCCCCGGCAGCGGAAGGGCCACAAGCTTGCACTAATCCGTGACATGTTGGCTCTCTACCACGACCAACCTTTTATTCTCATTGGGGATAACGGACAGCGGGATCCAGAAATTTATGCTCAGGTGGTCCAGGAACACCCAGGGCGGGTTCTCGCAGTTTATATCCGCAATGTTAGCCATAACCAGAAACGGCATCGTGAGATTGAGATATTAGCCAAGAAAGTAGTCAATGCCGGTAGCACTTTACTACTTGCTGCGGACAGCTTTGCCATGGCAGAGCATGCCGTCAAGCATGGCCTCATCGCACCGGAGGCGGTATCAGAGGTGCTCAAGGAGCGTGAGCACCAGCAGGGAGACCTGGATTTAAAGCCAACCCGCAAGGTAAAACGGTTAACTTCACAGGATACCCAAAAGGCTTTAGCACGTGGCAAATTAAAAGAAACTCTGGGGAAAAAAAACAGAAAAGAATCACCGCCCAATGTGGTGGTAGAGTCTGAGGATAGAAAAAGACACTAGCACCAGGGTTTTATAGCAAATTCAGGGTTTGTAAGTGTAAGAAAATAAAGAAAAATTCAATGGCCCCTGTGGTTAGTAGCCCAGAATCGTGAATGTGAAATTATTTCACGGGAGATTGCCTTAGATAATGATGGAGAAAAACTAGTGATAAATCCAGCTATAAAAGCACAAGTAATTGCCGGTATTCCAATAGTTTTTTTTAAATATTGATTTTCGTTTTCTATTTTTGCTAATGATAACAGGTGTAAACGTGCCTGTTTTACTCTTTTCTCTGGAGTTAAATATTTTCTCATTGTTTTATTTTTGAATTTCCAATGAAAATTAATATGATGCCAAAAAATATTGCTATAATTCCAGTAATTAATATAGCTGCAGGTACTGAAATTAGATCACTTAATGCCAAGCCAATGGATATTAGGATTAAAACAAACGCCCCCGCCAAGAAGAACATTCCAACTAGAAAAAAAGCTAAAGCAACAAAAAAATAAAAAAGATTTATTTTTGATTGTTGCAATTCAGCTTTGATTAATTCAATCGTAGCGAATAAAACTTTAACGAGTACAGTCACGATTTATTTTTGTGAAAATAGTTTTCCTGCTACTAAACCAACTAAAAAAGCGATGGCCAGGCTTGCAAGAGGGTGTTTCTCAATCTCATCTTGTGCTGATTCGGCTGTCTGTTCTCCAGTTTTTCGAGCTGAGATATAAGCTTGATTTAATTTCTCCATCATTTCATCTAATTCTTGTTCAGCTTTTGTTTTGGTCGCTTTGGCTGTGCTTTGACCAAGGTTCTTAACTGCTGAAAGTAGACTTCCCATGTCTTCACGAAGTTGGCTAAGCTCTTCTCTCAGCTCCTCAATTTCTTTTTTGGGTGCATTATCCGCCATTTGTAAAATGCCTCTATTTAAATAAAAATATTATTATTTCAATTAGTTATATTTGGTTGTGGGTAAAAACTCTAAAATCACTGTGAAAATTGCTTATATTGAATAATAGCTTATCACGTAAACGAAAGAAATCTAGATTACTTTTTTATTACTTAAATTAAGATAATACCCGTTGTTGTTTTTTTTGGCATAATTATTGCCTTAATATTGCAGTCTAAGATCACAAAAAGTGGGTATATCCCCTAGATTATCAATTAAGAAGTTTTTATACGGTAGGTTTATGGAATATTTACCCAATGAGGGTGAAAAAACTACAAAAGGAACTAGGATCGATGACTTAGTTTCTGCCAACTCATCTCTCTTTATTCTACTTAATCCTGTCGCTGGGAGTTGTAAAGCTGAATTGGTCAAGAAAATTTTGAAGCAACAATGTGCTCTGTTTAATACAGATTATAAGATTTATGAAACTACCGGTCGAGAACATATCCCAACTATCGTACGTCAAGCTATAACACAGGGTTATAGAAGGATTGTTGTTGCGGGAGGCGATGGAACCATTTCTGCAGTAGCTAGCGAATTAATCCAGAGCGAAATCATTTTGGGCATCATTCCTGTGGGTACAGCTAATTTATTAGCGCGCGAGCTAAAAATTCCTTTGGAATTAGAGGCAGCTTGCCAGTTAGTAGTCAAAGGCGGGAGGATAAAAAAAATTGATGCTATGAAGGTGGGGGATCGAAGCTTTCTTTCTAACATTAGCGTGGGATCTTATGCCCGTATTGGGGAAAGAACGAGTATCCATGCCAAACGGTATTTTCGTCAACTTGCTTATGCTTGGAGTGCATTAGCAGAATTAATTGGAACCCATGCCTGGCGCTTTAAACTCAGCATAGATAATCGAGAGCAACGTATGAGGGCAGCTTTTATTATGATTGCTAACGTAGGAGAGATGGGGGCTGCTTCATTACGGTGGGGCACAGATGTCAAACCTGATGATGGTCAGGTGGATATTTGTATTGTACGGGCCCGGACATTACCCCATTATCTATCGTTTATATGGCATATATTAAGGGGGCAACATAAACAGTCTCCTCATATTCTCTATTTACGTGCCCAAAAAAACATTAAAGCAAGTACAAGGTGGGGTCTCCCTGTGCGAGGTGATGGCGAAATTATTGGCCGATCCAGCATAGAGATACAGATTATACCCAAGGCTATATCAATTATGGTGCCTATTTTGTACTTGGAAAAGCAGACATCTGGAACTAAATATTAATTAGCATAAGCCAAGCTTCTAGCTATCAGCGTTTTGCGATAATCCACACGGCGTGGACAATGCCGGGGATGTAGCCAAGCAGCGTTAGTAAAATATTCAACCAGAATTGGCCACCTAGGCCAACCTGTAAGAATACACCTAAGGGCGGTAGTAAAATTGCAAACAAAACACGGATGAGATCCATAGGTATTATCCTTTAGTATCAATTATTTTGAATGGAAATAAAGATCGGAAAATACTTTTCTGTAAATCTCGAGAACGGTTACCAATAATGCGGCGATAATTGGGCCAATAATAATGCCAATAGGGCCAAATATAAGGATACCGCCTAAGGTCGCTAATAGAATCAATAAATCTGGCATTTTAGCCTCGCTGCCAACAATGTGGGGACGTAGAATGTTATCCACTGAGCCTACGATAATGGAGCCCCATAAAGTCATGCCAATGGCCCAACCCGTTTGCCCGCTTAGGGCAAGATAAATTACCGCTGGAATCCAGATGAGGGGGGCACCAAGACCGGGAATGGCAGAAAGTACGACAACGATAGCGCCCCAAAAGATGGCGCCTTTGAGTCCAGCTACCCAGAAAGCTAAGCCCACAAGTATGCCTTGTAATACGCCAATGACTAGAATGCTCTTCAAAATGGCCTTGGTGATTGCAAGTCCTTTTTCGAGAAGAAGAGAGCGGTCCTTTTCGGTAAGGGGGATGTAGCGCATCAAAACGGTAAGCGAATCCGGTCCCCACATTAGAAAGAAAAACATCGCATATAACATGATGAAGAATTTAACGATGAAATTGATCGTGCCCTGGGTAACTGCAGAAATACTCTTTGCAAGGAATTCTCCTGCGTTACCGGCAAGTTCGCCACCTTTGGCTATAATGCGCGATTTATAAGGCTCAAGTTGCTCAGAAAAGGGGAACCACTCTGGGATATCGCGGGAGAGATCATGTTGATCAGGCAATTTTTTTTCTAGCCAAGGTTCAACACTCTCGCTAATTTGAACTGCTTCGGCGGCTACAGCACCGAGCAGCCCCAGCAATGGCAGGCCTATCACAAAAATAGCTAGCACCAATACAATGACTGATGAGAGTGCTCGACGTCCATGTAATATCCTTAGAACTTGGTTATAAACAGGATAGAGAAGGGCAGTAAAAATGATTGCCAAAAGTAGGGCGATTAGGTACTCTCGAATGATGGCTATAAAGGCCGCTAAGATGGCTGTCAGCAGTACCAGAATAAAGGCTTTGCGGTAGCGGCTTTGTGCTTCATTTAACTGAGTCATGAACGTTTTCTATGTTTTAGTTGAGGATAATTCAATTACTATATTAGATATGTATCCTGCTTAATTAAAGCTTAATCCTAATATTTTTTAGGAACTGTAAATAATCTGGTCTATGAATTTACTCTCTAGATAAGCCGTTGCGTAACTCAATTTAAGGAGATTTGCCATGTTATCAAGGTCTATATTGAGAGCACTCTTATTTGTAGGGGCCCTTTCACTGACTACCTCTGTTACTCTAGCAGGTGGAAATGAACGACCGGAGGCCGAACAACAAGAAGAGGTATTCAGCCAATCCATTCAGAAACTTACGGGAAGGGCGGCAAAAAACCCTGTCTATTCCCATATTTATGGCGCGGAGTTTATGACAGAAAAGGAACGCTGTGAATACCTCCTTAAATTAGATGGCATGAAAACTAAGTCAGAGCGAGATGCCTTTCGGGCTCAACATCGTAAGGCAATAGATGAGCGCCGTAAGAAAATAGGAGGATAGCCCTCTAATGAATCTATTAGTCTGATGTTTGAAATATAGAGAGTTAAAATTAATTGTTAGAATTTCGCTTAAGTTGTGCTTTTAGTTTTTTTTCTTCTTTTTCCAACTCTCCCAATCGCCTTAACTGGGACAGTATCAATATTTGTGCTTCAGGAGGTGTTCGTTTCCATATGCTTGGAGGTAGAGGAAGCTTTGAACGATGCCAGTAAAGGTAAACAAATCGAAAAACTAAGAGAACAGCAGCTGCACCACTTATTTTCCAGAAATACTGGGGATCATTTAAAAGGAGTTGATTAACCAGTGCCGCGGCAGCGATGACGCAGCCAGCACTGCCAAGTAAGGGAAAGATGAGTTGCCAACCAGGATACACACTGTAGATGGCAGCAACCAGATTCACTATACAAAGGTGGAGAGGAGAACTAGGCTTGAGAAAGCTGCTAGCTCATCGAGATCAATGGTGAATATGATTCCTATGACTGCCGCCACAATAAAGACAAGATATAGCAGGGGAACGCCACTGTATTGCCTCCGAGTTAACCCTGGAGGGATTTCATGCTCATGGGCTAGGCGCTTTGCCAGCCGTCCATGGGAAAACATGGTGGCATTGATAGCTGCTGTCATGGATAAAGTGATGATAACCAGAGCCAATGTCAAACCTTGTTGTTCCAACACCAGACCAGCCAGATCAATAAGTATAGTCTGAGGTTGTTCCCCTGCTACTTTATTGCCAACTGCGGCTGTAGTAACGAAGGCGAGTAATATATAAAGAGCAATAGAAAGTAAAATAGCTGTTCGCATGGCCCGGGGGAAATTTTTTTTATGATTGTCGATATCATGGTAGTTATAAGTAAGTAACTGAAATCCTTCAAACCCAACAAACATTTGAGCAGCCGCGAAAATGATTTCCTTAGAGGGTACTTCCAAAACGGGCAATGCCTCTTCCAGGCTTATGGTTTGTAAACTTTTCCCAGCCAGGAAGAGAAGAAGGCCGATATTGCTATAAATAAGAAAATTTTCAAAGAAACTAGAAAAACGAATGCCTGCTAGGTTAACCACTGCGAGTAGAATAATTACTAGGGCGCCCAGGGAAGGAGCATGCTGCCAGCTTATATCAAGTAATAGGGTGGCAAAAGCACCAAAAGTGGAGGCATAGAGGGCAGTAGTGAATAGATAGGCTAGAATTAAGAACCAGCTGAGGGTTCCAGCGATTTCAGTACCCAACAGAGGACTAATGTAAACGAAGCTACCGCCAGGTTCATTAAAACGCAATGTCAGCCGACTGTAGGAAATACCGGTAAGCAGAGCGAGAAGGCCCGCAAGTCCCACACTGATAAAAGCGGCATTTCCTGCAGTCTCCGTGGCGGGGCCAAGAACGGCAAAGAACCCCCCTCCTATGATGACCCCTAGAGCCATGCTAGTGGCGCCCATTAACGAGAGTTTGGGGGAAGCTGATCCCATTTAAAGAAGAAATGCTATAAAATTGGTGGGTACGGCGCTAACACGTCTTAATTCCTCCTACTTAAAAAGGTGTTTTCCCTCAATTTCTGAGGTTGCTAGGCGCCGAATTTTTTAAGGCGTCCCGCATGGGCCAGCGCTAACCCTAGCAAATGGACGCCAGGCCGCAATCCCAGGGAGCCCCGAAGACAGTGGTATTCGTCAAATTGGGGTAATTTGTCAACTCGAGCATACCGGGAGTGGACTAGCACCGGTACCGGATGCCAGCTATGCTGTGCCATTACCGCTGGAGTGGAGTGGTCTGAGGTGATCACCAATACCTCGGGATCGAGGGCTAAGACTTTTGGCAGTAAGCCATCCACTTCTTCAATGACCGCCACTTTGCCTTGAAAATCATCGTCTTCTCCCCGACTATCCGTGCCCTTGACATGGAGGAAGTAAAAATCATGTTCATCTCCATAGTGCTTCCCTAGCGCCTCGAAGGCAGCCTCCATACTGGTGGGGGGATCGATTAAATCCATTCCAAGCAAACGGCTGACACCACGGTACATGGGATAGCCTGCCAGGCAGAGTCCTTTCAATTGGAAACGGTCCTGGAGGGAGGGCAGGAGGTCATAACGCTCAAAACCTCTTAGTAGAATAGCATTGGCAGATTTTTCGTTACTTAATACTTCTCTAACTTGTTCAATAAAGGCATTGATCAGGGTTGCAACTTGCTGAGAGTCTGCTGTTTCTGCTTTGGCGGGGTAAGGGAAAACCCCCGTGCTTTGGGGATCGGTATCTTGCACCTTTGCGTTTAACCCCGGACCCCGTAGGACAAATACCGCCCGGTGTTCACTGACGGTTTCAAAAAAATATTCCCCCTCAAAATCTAGTTGGACTGCTTGCCGGATTTTTTCGCACAAACGTTGGTTGGTTTCAGTGGCAATCCGACCAGCGCGTCGGTCAGTAATCCGACCCTCGGTATCCACCGTTGCAAAATTTACCCGGGCGGCCACATCTCCTTCCTGCAAGGGGAAATCTATCCCGAGCGCAGAGAGCACACTGCGACCGAGGGTATAGCGCAAGGGATGATAGCCAAAAAGGGCAAGATGGCCGGGTCCACTGCCAGGGGTAATGCCTGGACCAACGAGTTCTAGGAGGCCGCAGCTTGAGGATTGAGCCAACTGATCCAGATTCGGAGTATGAGCCTCTTGGTAGGCAGTTTTCCCTGTTTCAGGATGGGGTAATCCACCTCCGCCATCCAGGATGAGGTAAACAATCCGCCCGCCGGGCTGAACAAGTTTCTCCCAAACTATAGAAATGTCCGTAGGGATCTCTAACTTCGAGTACATGCCATAACCTTGACTAAAAAAAATTTAAAGGAATAGGATTTTCTAAATTCAGTGCTGTTCGCGGCACATTTGCTGATAAATACGCTCCATATCTTCAGTGCGGTAAAGCTCTGTGCCAGGAGTCAAAAGCGCCGCCGCAGCAGCGGCAACACCGTAATACAGAGACTCTTTAAGGGCACGACCGCGGGCTAAATTGAAGGTAATGACCGCGACGAAGCTGTCTCCTGCGCCGACCGGACTAATGCTCTTTACTTTTGGGGGTTGGGCGCGCTGCTGCTCTTCCCGGGTGGTCAGCAAGGCCCCTTTATCCCCTAGAGTCAAAATAACGACCTCGGCTTTCCCTTGTTCAACAAATTCTCGAGTCAGTGTGGCTTGTTCTTCCGGAGTGTCTACTGAATGTCCCGTTAAGTTTTGAAACTCATGCTGATTGGGTTTGACCAGATAAACCCCTTCTTCTAAAGCAGCCTGTAAGGGTGGCCCTGAGGTATCCAAGATCAGGCGCATCCCCTGTTTTTTCGCAATTCGTGCTAGCCGGGCATACCAATCGTTTGGAACTCCCGGCGGTAAGCTGCCACTAGCAACTAGATAGGTGGGTTTAGGTTTCCATTGGTCGATTTGATCTAAGCATTGCTGCCATTCTTGCTGGCTCAGTTCCGGGCCGGGTGAGACAAAGTGAAAAAGATGACCACTTGAGCTTTCCAGGATAGCAAAACTCTCCCGAGTGGGACGTTGGATAGGAAGGGGGTAATGATTAATATCTTCTTGGTCAACCAGTTCCTTTAGCATTTGCCCTGTTGGACCACCGACGGTATAAAGGGCAGTGACCTGGCCACCGAGTGTCTGAATCCCACGGGCCACGTTAATACCCCCTCCACCTGGTTCTCGACGAAGCGGAGCAGTCCGCAATTTTCGTCCAGGGAGCATTTCCTCAATCTCGGTTGAGAGGTCAAGGGAAGGGTTCATGGTGATGGTGACAATGGTGTTCATTACTTGCCTTGAAAATTTTTAGCGACAAAATCCCAATTCACCCGATTCCAGAAAGCGTCCAAATACTTGGCTTTTTCATTACGATAATCAAAGAGGAGGTAACTCATGTTTCATTGGATTTTCCTCCATTAAGAGGTATTTGGTTTTTACCTATTACGAAAGAAATTGCTGTACAGCAGGTTGTTCTCACACAATGATTTCTTAATTAACTTTCTAGTATATATAAAACACTTTCGCTAGTTTGGATATTTAAATGATCTTGTCTCTGTGCTCTTATCGGGCCGTATAGCCGCCATCAATGACTAATTCACTCCCTGTCACAAATTTAGCTTCACCAGAGGAAAGATAAAGAATCCCATAAGCAATATCTTCGGGGGCTCCCACATGGCCAATAGGGTGGAGGCTATCCATATTGACCAGCACATTGATTTTTCCGAAAATTTTATGAACCTTAGCGGACGAGAGCTACTTTTCCGTCTAGGCGATTCATAGTTTTCTCCTAGGGTCTCCATATTTTATGTTGCTTTTACTATTCGTAGAGCTTCCTTTTTGAGCCAGGATCTCTCGGCCCCCTTCATACTGGGCAAAATACGCTTCAAGACGTTGAACTGCCTGAGGCAATTGTTGTGAGAGATGATAAACCTGGTCGACCACATCCGGAGCTACTAACGAGAGGCTCACTAAGAGAGGTGTGGTAATCCGAAGATCTAATCTCTTTTGATTGTTATCGCCCATCACCAATATTGATTGTTTATTGTCAGAAGATGAGCTCAATGTTGGCTTTTCTCTACTCTCCCTTTAGTTCGTTGCGGTACAGGGATGTACCGCTATTTTTTTTTCGGCTGTAAACAAAGTTGAACCTGGACTATTGCCTCATTGGGAGAAGGCTGAATTTCAAAACCGAGGCTTTTGGCTAGGGCCAACATCCGCTTATTATCACGAAGTGCATTGCCGATCAGCTCCTTAGTGCCACAGGATTGGCAGTAGCGGATCATTTTATCCAGCAAAAGATGGCCCAGCCCTTTGCCTTTAAGTGCCGAGTGCACGATGATGGCAAATTCTGCTTGGATGTTTAGGGGATCCGTGATTGCTCGGGCGACTCCTAGAATTTTGGGCCAATCGTCTCCATCTTGGGTAATCGCTAGGAAAGCCATTTCTCGGTCATAGTCAATCTGAGTATAGCGGGCTAGTTCGGAATGGGGCCATTCTTTGATCATGTCAAAGAAACGAAAGCGGATATCTTCGGGGTCCAGTTGTTGTAGAAATTCCCGGTACTGGGGTTCATCTTCAGGACGAATGGGACGTAACAGCACTTTTTCTCCTTGAAAGTCGCTCCATTTCTCAAGTTCCCTGGGGTAAGGGCGGATGGCAAGCCGTTCAGGACCCGAACTCTTAGCAGGTGCTATCCCCATACGGGCATCTAAGGCCAAGACTCCCTTATCGTCGGCGAGGAGCGGGTTAATATCGAGTTCAGTGATTTCTGGAATATCAGCCATTAGTTCAGCAATCTGGATCAGAACCCGGGCAATGGCCTCCTGATCGGCGGCAGGGCGATCCCGATAACCCGCAAGTAATTTGGCAACGCGGGTTCTGGAGATCAGTTCTTGTGCCAGGCGCATATTGAGGGGAGGCAATGCCACGGCTCGGTCTTGAATAATCTCGACGGCAGTGCCTCCTTGGCCAAATAAAATAACCGGACCAAAAATGGGGTCTGTGGTTGCACCGATCAAAAGTTCATGGGCGCCAGGACGATGGGCCATTTCTTGTACCGTAAACCCCTCCAATTGGGCTTCAGGGCGTAATTCTTGAAGACGGCGAAGTATCCTTTCAGCTTCTGACTGGACGGCCTCGGGGGTTTCTAAATCCAGGACGACGCCTCCGACGTCTGATTTATGGGAAATATCAGGCGAGAGAATCTTTAGCGCTACCGGAAAACCTAGTTCTTGGGCCATCTGTTGAGCTTCTTCAGGAGTTTTGGCCACCCGGGTGGCGACCACTGGAATGCCGTAGGCAGCCAAAATCTCTTTAGCTTGGGGCTCGCTTAATAAACGGTGGGGGGAAGCGAGGGCTTTTTCCACGATCTGCTGCGCTGTCTTTCGGTTGGGAGTGAACTCCTGAGGGATAGAAGGAGGGGTTTCCATTAATTGCACTTGATTGCGATGGTATTCCATCATATTTAGAAAGGCCTGAACGGCTTCCTCAGGAGTTCCGTAGGTAGGAATATCGGCCCTCGCAAAAATATCCCGTGCTTTTTCAACCGCCTCACCCCCTAGCCAGCAGGTCAGTACGTTGCGCTTAGCTTCTTTCACAACAGTGACGATAGCTTCTGCAATATGGTCACTGGGTACGATGGCGGTAGGGGCATGAATAAGCAAAATAGCATCGGATTGGGGATCGTTAAGTAAAATCTTTAAGGCTTTCACGTAGCGTTCCGCGGGGGCATCCCCGATGATATCGACTGGGTTGCCATGGGACCAGGTGGGGGGGAGCACCTGGTCCAGTTGCTGGATGGTTTTCTCGGAGAGGGTGGCGAGTTGGCCATCGGCTAAGGCTACAGCATCGGTCGCCATTACGCCGGGACCGCCCCCATTGGTCAGAATGGTTAACCGATTGCCTTTCATAGGCAAAGCCCGGGCCAAGGTTTCTACGGCACCAAACAGGTTTTCAATGGTGACCACACGTAGCATGCCTGCACGACGAATGGCGGCACTATAGACATCATCGGCACCGGCCAGGGCACCGGTATGGGAAGCGGCGGCCTGGGCTCCCTCTGGAGCGCGACCGGATTTGACCACCAGTACCGGTTTGTTGCGTGCCGCTGCCCGGGCTGCGGACATAAACTTCCGGGCCTCTTTGATGGATTCGATATAGAGGAGAATAGCGTGGGTATTGGGTTCACCTCCCAGGTAGTCCAGCACATCCCCAAAATCGATATCCGCACTATCTCCCATGGAAATAAAATAGGAAAAGCCAATTTCTTTAGATTTGGCCCAATCTAGCACCACTGTGGTGAGGGCTCCTGATTGGGAAACAAAGGCGATTTCACCTTCCATAGCCTGAGTATGGGCAAAACTGCCATTGAACCCCAGCAAAGGAATCATTAGGCCCACGCAGTTAGGGCCGAGAATACGCAAAAGGTGAGGCTGAGCGGCTTCCAGCATTTTTTGCTGGAGGTTTTGTCCTTGTTCATCTTTGGTTTGGGGCAGGCCTGCAGTAAGCACAACAGCTGCCTTCGTTCCGCGCTCGCCTAACTCGGCGATGATCCCTGGTACTGTGGTAGGCGGGGTGCCGATGATAGCCAGATCGGGAGTTTCTGGCAGGCTGGCAATATCTGGGTAGGCTAAAACCCCGGCGACGGCTTTGTATTTGGGGTTGACGGGCATAATCGGGCCACCAAACCCCCCTTCTAGGAGATTGCGCATCACAGTGTTCCCCACACTATGGGGTTTAATAGAAGCGCCGATCACCGCCACTGACTGGGGCTGAAACAAATGTTCAAGATTGCGAATACTCATGGTTTATTTTGATTAAGTCAGCAAACGCCAAAAAAACATAGCAATTGATCCGTGGGCTCAAGGTGATATTTTCGTGAGTTTTAAAAAAGCGCCAAGTGCGATAAGCAGGGTGCTGGCACCGAAAAGGATTCCGACGGGGTAATACAGGTTTCCTGCAAGTTCAAGCTGGCTGTATTTAATGACTAAAATGAGTGCCTCTAGGACCAGGGCAATGCAAACTAAACCCACAAAGCGAGTAATGGTGCGTCTGAATACCGTAAATATGTTGGTTTGTTGATTAGATACCGAGTATTCTTCACTAACCCCTATCCCTAATTCAAACATCGCCAAAGAAATAACTGTTGTGTTAATGGATTGGATGATGATTTTGATAAGTTCTTCCCCTGCGAGCACCCCTTGAATGAACTGATATGCTGCAAGCCCGATTAACCCCACAGAAATCCCGATAAAAATAAAGGAAAAGGTTTTGCCTAGGATCATCCTATATATTCTTTCCATGGTAGTGTTCCTAAGGATTAACTAAAAATTAGCCTATTTGGTTTTAAAGCAATGCATTGTTTATTTTGAGGAAAGTTATCCAGGGAGTCATTCCTGATATATAGGGGTAATAGCTAGAAAAGGGGTGAGTTGGGGGAAGCAGTACTGGACCAAGAGATTGGAAAGTCTGAAATTAAAGTCATGTAATCAGCAGAATGGTAGTAATATTAAGGAGGGCTATCTGAGTCGCTTCTTTGCCATGGAGGTGAAGCAAGCCTTACTGAGTGCCTATCTTCGATAGCCCCCCTTATATATCGGGTAAAATTATTGCTGTCTTTCCATTTTCTCGCTCTCGCCTTTGGATGGTTGCTCTGCTGCGCTTTCCTTTTGCTCAGGTAGAGCGCTATGGGGTGGAGCGCCATGCTCTCCGTACTGCACGGTACTGTCGCCGCCGTGATCAAAGCCCCGCATCTGCATGGCCTTAAAGGCGAGGAATTCATCGGGGTCAACTTTGCCATCCTTGTTTCGGTCTAGCTGCCTGAAGTGTAAGGCTAGCGCATCAAAAGCCTGAGCTTCCTCTTTACTGATGGAATTATTGCCATCTGCATCGAGTTGAGAGAATGAGGGCTGCTGTTTTTCCATTCTCTCCTTTTCGCTCATTGTTATTTCGAACATGTGTTCATGGGGCTGTACTTTTTGGCCTGCTGCGCGGCTCTCGCCTGGCGGCTGCATTGATTCGAGCGTGCGTTTTTCAGAGGGCTGTATTTCTTGGCCTGCGGCGCTTTCCTTTTGCTCAGGTAGAGCGCTATGGGGTGGAGCGCCATGCTCTCCGTACTGCACGGTACTGTCGCCGCCGTGATCAAAGCCTCGCATCTGCATGGCCTTAAAGGCGAGGAATTCATCGGGGTCAACTTTGCCATCCTTGTTTTGGTCCAGCTGCCTGAAGTGTAAGGCTAGCGCATCAAAAGCCTGAGCTTCCTCTTTGCTGATGGAATTATTGCCATCTGCATCGAGTTGGGAGAAGGAGGGCTGTTGCTTTTCCATTCTCTCCTTTTCGCTCATTGTTATTTCGAACATGTGTTCATGGGGCTGTACTTTTTGGCCTGCCGTGCTGCTCTCCTTTGGTGGTTCCATTGATTGGTCCTGACAGCCATACATTGGTAACAATAAGAGACTCGTCAGAAGAGTAATGTCTAACCTTTTAACTATACTCATCGCTATTTTCCTCCTTCGCTACCCTTTAATGTAAATGAACGGACGAAATGTGAGGATTAGCGGTTTTGGATTATGGTTCTTGCACTCACATTTAACTGATGATTTTGTAAGGTATAGAAGATTTACCCGATAAGTTCCAGGACTTTCTGTGCGATAGCTTTTTTAGAAATCCCATATCGGTCTAATAATTCTTCTGATTTTCCAGAACGGGGTTCTTCTGTAATTGCAAGACGGTGTACTGGCGCTAGGGAATTGACGGCGGCGGCTACTGCATCGCCGAGGCCCCCGTCGATCCAATGATCTTCGATGACCACCAGTGCTTGGGTGTCATGAGCTGCTTTGGAAAGGGTTTCTACATCAATCGGTTTTATCGAATAGCTGTCGATGACTCGAGTAGAGATTCCATTCTGTTTAAGCTTATCGTAAGCGGCAAGTGCTTCGTGCACGGTAATACCCGCTGTTACCAGAGTAAATTTATCCTCTTTTGAAGTACGTAAGGTTTTACTTCCTCCAACCGGGAATTTTTCATCACTGGTGTAGATTACAGGGGTTTTGGGTCGGGTCGTGCGAATGTAGACAATTCCTTGGATTTGTGCTGCTTGCTCGGTCAAGCGCTCAGCGCTGACACCATCACAGGGGTACAGGACCGTGCTGCCAGAGACAGCTCGAAACATCGCTAGATCTTCCAGTCCCATTTGGGAGGGGCCATCCTCGCCAATGGAAACGCCGGCATGGCTGCCGCAAAAAATGAGATGTGGGGGACGGCTATGGCCAGCCATCCGGATAAAGTCGTAGGCTCGGGTCAGAAAACAAGCGAAGCTGGCGGCGCAGGGAATTTTGCCACAGGCCGCCAGTCCTAGGGCGGTGCCCGCCATATTCTGTTCGGCAATATAGCCTTCGAAAAATCGATTGGGATATTCTTCGGAAAAATATTCGGTTCGGGTGGAATTTTTGACATCGCCATCTAGGACCACGAGTTCGGGAAGAAAATCCCCTAGTTTTTTCAGCGCCGCACCAAAGGCATCCCGTGTGGCGACCTGATTTCCTATAGAATAGTCAATAGAGAGCGCAGGTGCTGGCCTCCTTTGGGGAACGTTGTAAGTACCTATACGCCGAGGTTCCACGGTAACGTTAGCATGATTTTCTCCTAGCTCTGCCAGAGCCTTATCCATGCTTTCCTGATCTAGGGCCTTACCATGCCAGCCATATTTGCCTTCCAAGAAAGAGACCCCTTTTCCTTTCTCAGTCTTCGCTATGATGGCCGTCGGCCCTGCCTTTTTAGCTTGCTCAAAGGCGTTGAGGATAGCCGTTAGATCATGGCCATCAATTTCTATGGCTTCCCAGCCAAAGGATTGAAAACGGTGGGCAAACACCTGGGTATCGTGCTGGTAGGGGGCCGGACCGCTTTGAGCCAGAGCGTTGACATCCACAATGGCTACCAAATTGGAGAGCTTATTCAAGGAAGCAAATTGGGCGGCTTCCCAAACGGATCCCTCTGAGCATTCCCCATCCCCTAGCAGACAATAGACCCGGGCATCAATATCATCTAGCCGGTTGGCCAGAGCAATTCCGTTTGCCGCGGCTAGACCCTGACCTAGGGATCCGGTGGCCACCTTGACCCAAGGATTGTTCGGGGTAGGATGGCCCTCCAGAGTGCTATCCAATTTGCGAAGTGAGAGCGGATCTTCGTCAATGGCTTTTGCCTCCCACAGGGCCGCCCAAAGAATGGGAGCGGCATGGCCTTTGGAAAGGATAAAGGTATCCACATTACGAGCGTTGGAATCCTTGGGATCCCAACGCATTTCATGGAAAAACAGGGCAGCGACAATCTCTGCACAGGAGAGGCAGGAGGTGGGATGGCCTGAACCGGCTTCGGTGGTCATCTGGATAACAAGGCGGCGGAGTTGTTGGGCTACGTCTTGTAGTGGCTCCACCTGTTGGCGGTTTCTACATTGTTGGCACTTGATACCCAATGTTTCTAAGAGTTCATCGTAGGGATCGATAAATTTTTGGATGCCCTCATTTTCCAATTGTGAGGCGACTAGTTGAAAATCGATCCCTATTTTTTCCAGCTCAGTAATGACTTTTTGAGCCTCTTCTATATTTTTCTCCACTGTTTCTTTAACCGTACCATGGTCGGCAAAGGCCTCAATGGTATCTTCCGGCATGGTATTAATAGTGCGGGGGCCAATCAAAGGTTCAATATACATCACGTCATGGTAGGCCGGATTTTTGGTGCTGGTACTGGCCCATAGCATTCGCTGCACCTGGGCTCCTTTAGCCTCTAAGGCTTTCCAGCGATTACTTTGGAGGATGTGCTTAAAATACTGGTAGGCTAGCTTAGCGTTGGCAATGGCCACTTTACCTTGCAAGTCCTCTGGATGGGGCTCTAAATGAGATCTTCCTTCTAGAGGAATGCGATGGCTTAGGAGCTGGTCTGCCAGTACATCAATCCGGCTGAGGAAGAAGCTAGCTACAGAGGCAATATGAGCCACTGATTTGTCTGCTTCAAGGCGTCGCTCTAGGGCTTTAAGATAGGCCTGTGCCACGGCTTGGTAGCGTTCGATGGAAAACAGGAGGGTGATGTTGATATTGATCCCTTCGAATAACAATTCTTCAATCGTGGGAATACCGGCGGCGGTAGCGGGTATTTTGATGAGCAAATTAGGTCGATCCACGGTTTGCCATAACCGTCGTGCCTCCTGGATGGATCCCGGGGTGTCATGGGCGAGATGGGGGGAGATTTCAAGACTGACGAATCCGTCCTGGCCTTTCAGTTCGTCGTAAACAGGGCGTAGAATATCGCAGGCATCTTGGAGGTCGGTGGTCACCAGTGCTTCATAAATCTCGATATTAGAACGACCTTCTGCGATCAGGGTTTCGATTTGGGCATCGTAATCATCACTTTTAGCAATCGCTTCATGGAAAATCTTCGGGTTGGAAGTGACGCCGCGCAAACCTTGTTTTTCAACCCGGCGCTTCAAATCCCCATTCTTGATCATGCGACGGGTAAGGTTATCAAGCCAGTAACTTTGTCCAAATTCGAGCAGCTTTAAAAGCGGATTCATGGTTATCCCCCTATTTTTCTGGCTATTCCAGTTGAGTAGTTATGCGGATGAGGGCAGCAGTGCTGAAAACCCATACCAAGGCGACTAAAAACCCTCCTAGGATATCGGAAGGATAGTGGACCTGTAGGTAGAGCCTGGAAGTGGATACACATAGAACGAGTATGGTTAAGAGTATAGCGGTTGGCCATTGCCAGCGAGGACGGAGGCGGTGAATGATGAGGAAGACGGAAAGGGCAAAGGCGGTAATCTGGGCAGTATGCCCACTAGGAAAGGCGAACCCACCATATTCTTCTAAGGGAGGAAATAATAGGGGTCTTTCCCGAACGATGAAGGCTTTCAGGGCCAGGTTCATAAGACTGGCCCCGCTAAAACCAATCCCTATAAGGATGGCCTCCGGATAATGGCGGTAGCGAATCAAGATACCTAGAATGACAATGCCAAGAGGTAGAAGAACAAATCCAGAACCTGCCCAGGTTATCCAGAGAAAAAAATTGTCCAGCACCCATGTGCGGTGTTCAGCAAAGAAGGTGAGGATAATAGTATCAAACCACAGCTCTCCATACTGATGGACTTGCTGCGCAAGGGCGATAAAAAGCACTGTGCCCCCCATAATTACCATGCTGTAACTTAGGATAGTCGTTGAGAAATAGCATTGAATTAATTTTTTCATCCTTCTTTCGCTGTTTTTAACGGTAATAAAAATGGCTTCCTGTGGTCTGGTAAACTTCTTTTCTGTTGGCTTTACTTAAAGAACGCCAGCGTAGAGACGCTGATTTCCGAGTTCTAGGGAGTTTAATGATGGAAAGACCCACGATTACGTTTAATAGAGAAAGTGCTGTATTATTATTAGTGGATATCCAACCGGATTTCCTACCGGGAGGAGCACTGCCTGTGGCCGAAGGTGATCAGATTATCGAGCCGATACGCATGCTGATGGAGTCAAATACATTCTGCCATTATGTGGCGACTCAAGATTGGCATCCATCCGGTCATATCTCTTTTGCTAGCAGCCATCCAGGGCGTGAACCTATGGAGATCATCGAGATCGATAATCATCCCCAGACCCTGTGGCCGGATCATTGTGTCCAGGGAACGCCGGGGGCTGAGTTCCATGGCAGCCTGCCCTGGGAGAAGGTGGCGGCTATCATACGCAAGGGGATAGATCCAGAAAGCGATTCTTATAGTGGATTTCGTAATAATTGGAACCCCGCAGGTGAGCGCCCTCACACTGGATTAGCTGGTTATTTGAGAGAGCGGGGCATGGAAGAAATATTTATCTGCGGTCTTGCTCGGGACGTTTGTGTCAAATGGACCGCTGAAGATGGTGCCGCGGCCGGTTTTAATGTTTACGTGCTCTGGGATCTTACCCGTCCCGTAGAGCCTTCCACCGATGACCAGGTACGACAGGAACTGATAGCCGGCGATGTCAAGATTATTGATTCGGATCAGCTGAGTTAAATTCCAAATTAAGCGGAGCGGTTTTGTGGGGCTTTCCAGAAGGAACTTTATCCGGAAATATCCACTATGGCTACCTCAACCCTGCGGGTCTTCCCCTCCCGTAATAGCGTCAATTCCGCTTTGTTGCCAATGCCTATTTCTGTCAATGCCGCAGCCAGCTCTGGTACCGACCTTACTCTCCGATTATTAACGTGGGTAATAATATCTCCCAGTTCACCTGTGGATAAATTCATCCCTTTCAGCCCCGCTTTATCTGCCGGTGAGCCAGCTATCACTTCGGCGACAATGACTCCTTGAATCTCGAGACGGGCGGCAGCCTCTTCTGGCAAGGCAGCAATGCCGATGCCAGGGCGTGGGACTCTACCTTCTTTAATCAGTTGCGGCACCACCCGATTAACAATATCAATCGGAACAGCAAAGCCAACGCCAGCAAAAGAGCCGGTCCCAGAGATAATGGCAGTCGTGACCCCAATCAGACGGCCTGCCGAATCCAAGAGTGGGCCTCCTGAATTTCCTGGATTGATAGCCGCATCGGTTTGAATAACTCCCCGGATCTCTCGACCTGAAGCGGTTGGCAAGCGTCGATCGAGGGCACTAATGATCCCTTTGGTAAGAGTCCGGCTCAGACCGAAGGGGTTGCCGATGGCATAGGCCAATTGGCCAACCTGCAAGTTTTCAGAACTCCCAATAGGGATAGGAGAAAAGGTGCGTTGGGGGCGTAAAATACGGAGTACCGCTAAATCATAGTCGGGTGCCGAGCCCAGAATTTTTGCCTCTAATAGTTCTTCAGAACCAAAGCGAACTCCCATCCTTTGGGCGCCTTCAACCACATGGTGATTGGTCACAATATGCCCGGCTTTGTCCCAGACAAATCCCGAACCAGTTCCTACCTGGGTTGGGCCAGGAGCAAAGGGAAAGAAGCCACCCTCTCGCCTTTCCGTCATGATAAAAGCGACTGAAGGAGAGGTACGTTCAAAAATTTCGGTAGTAGTTTGCTCCGTTTCGGTCAGGGGAGCCCGAGGGGTTACGGGGTGAGGTTCAGCAGTATATCTGGAAAGAGCCAGGTAGACATAGTCATATCCGACCCATAAGGTTAATAATATCAAGCACCAAAGGACAATTACTCGGGTAAAACGTTTATTCATGGGGTAATTCTTTTTAGTTGGCTTTGCCTCGGCGTCATTGCTAAGGGTTTGTTGTGGCGTCCTTTTGTGGGTAGAGTGGATGGAATGGGGCAAAATCCATCGATTAGGTTGTAGCATTTTTATGGCTATCTTTCAAACTCTGTCTTGAAGCAGCGTACTCCTTATACTCTTTAAGGTTTAAAGCGATAGAGAATGAATTCATCGATCCTGGTGGCTACAATATGCTAAGTTTATAATGAATGGGACTGAAAGTTTATTTGCAACAAGCTTGTGGGCAGCGTCCAGTGACAATTATTTCCCTATTCCTGATAGGAGTTGCTTATGAATAATGAAAAGCAATCCTACCCACCTCAACCAGAGCCCTCCCTTAACTGGCGTTATCTGCTCTGGATGATTTTGGTGATAATTTTTCTCATGTACTGGTTGGGTAGTGCGAATCGCCAAGCAGTGGATGAGATCACCTATACAGAATTCAAGCAAGCCTTGCGCCAAGGGCAGATCGCAGAGGTCACCCTAGAGGGGCAACGAATTGCGGGAACCTATACCGGAACCTATAGGGATGCACAGGCAGAGGGTGAAGGAATAGGAGCGAAAAAATTCTCCACGACGAGGCCACCCTTTGAGGATCCAGAGCTAATGAGTTTATTGGAACAGCAAGGGGTCACAGTGCGGGCAGAGAGCCAAGAAACCTCCTTGTGGGCGCAGGCTATCATTGGAATGTTGCCTTGGCTCTTAATATTGGGGCTAATTTTCTATGCTTCCTATAAGATGCAGCAACGGATGATGGGAGGAGGGGCCCGCGGTGGGCCTTTTGGTTTTGGTAAGGCTCCGGTAAAGCGTTTTCGTGAAGGGAGTACAGGTATTACCTTTGAGGATGTTGCGGGGGTGGAAAATGCTAAGCGCGATCTTCACGAAATCGTCGATTACTTGAAAGATCCAGGGCGATTTAAAGAAGTAGGCGCCAAAATTCCTAAAGGTATTCTTCTTATGGGTCCCCCAGGAACGGGAAAAACTCTCTTGGCTAAGGCAGTCGCCGGCGAGGCGGGAGTGCCTTTTTATAGTATCAGCGGATCAGACTTTATAGAGATGTTCGTGGGGGTAGGGGCAGCCCGGGTACGGGATATGTTTAAGGCCGCCAAAGAAGAGGCTCCCTCGATTTTATTTATTGATGAAATTGATTCTGTGGGACGAGCACGGGGAACAGGACTAGGGGGTGGCCATGACGAACGGGAGCAGACCTTAAATCAGATCTTAGGTGAGATGGATGGTTTTGCAGCCCAGGAGAATGTGGTGGTCTTGGCTGCTACTAATCGTCCTGACGTGCTCGATCCAGCCTTGCTTCGGCCGGGACGGTTTGACCGTAAAGTTATTCTTGAACTTCCCGACAAAAAAGCTCGCCAAAAGGTTCTGGAAGTCCATGCCAAGGAAGTGCCTCTAGCGGAAGATGTGGATTTGGAGGTTATCGCTAAGCGCACGGTAGGCTTTTCAGGCGCCGATCTCGCCAATTTAGTCAATGAGGCTGCCTTATTGACCGCGCGGGAGCGGAAGAAAAAAGTAGATATGGATATGCTGAATCTTGCCCGGGATAAAATTGTGTTAGGCGCTGAGCGAGAGACGATACTGAGTGAGGAGGAGAAAAAACTTGTTGCTTACCATGAATCAGGTCATGCCTTGATGGCCTGGTTATTGCCAGAGGCCGATCCCTTGGATAAGGTAACGATTATTCCCCATGGTATGGCTTTAGGGGCAACGGAACAGGTCCCGGAAGAGGATCGGCACAACTTGAAACATAGTTATTTGCTTGATCGTCTTGGGGTGATGTTGGGGGGACGCGTAGCGGAAAAAATTATTTTTGGCGATGTGACATCAGGCGCTGAATCTGATCTTAAGCAAGCCACTCAACTAGCACGCCGCATGGTTTGTCAATGGGGAATGAGCGACAAACTTGGGGCAGCGGCTTTTCGGCGTGGCGAGGAGCATGTTTTTCTGGGCCGGGAGCTGACCCAACAGAGGGATTTTAGTGAGCAGACAGCGCAACTCATTGATGATGAAATTCGGCGTATTCTCGATGAAGTAGAAAGAAAAGCAGAGAATTTGATGCAAAAACATCGTGACAAGTTGGAGGCGCTAGCTAAAGCGCTTATCGAAACGGAGACTCTTGATGCCGATGAAATAAAAAGAATTTTTAAAGGTGTTAAAGCACAAGGACGGAGCCGAGGTGAGGCTGTTGCGACTAGTACAGGGTGAATGCACGTAGGTAAGGGCTTTAATTGAAAAAATTGACTACTTTATTTTGGTCTTCTTCTCTGCCGGTATTTCTAATAAGGTTAAGGCGGTTGTAAAGAGTTTTTAAACTAATACCAAGGCATTGCGCTGTTTGTTTCTTATCCCCTTTAAAATGCTCTAGTGTAGCAAGTATGAGGTTTCTTTCCACTTCTTCAATGGGTAAGCCTACTAAGGAGTGAACAAAATTTTCCTGGTAGCCGTTATTATCTTGAAATGGCCTCTTATGAAAATCCTTATCATCTATTTCATCATCTGCCAGAATAAAAGCATGGTGAATAGCATGCCGTAATTCTCGTATGTTCCCAGGCCAACTATTTTTAGAAATGTATTGTAAGGCATCATTTGTGAGCCGTTTATCCTCTTTGTAAATTTCATTAAAACCCTCAAGAAAATACTGTGCCAGTAATATAGCGTCTTCTTCTCGCTCACGTAACGGAGGAAGATGGATTGGGAATTCTGTTAATCGGAAAAATAGGTCATGACGTAGTTTACCTGCCTCGACCGCTTGCCAGGGATCAATATTTGTTGCGGCAATAAATCGTATGTCTGTTTTAATTTCCCGATAGCCTCCAACTCGTATAAAAGTGGCTGTTTCCAGGGCGCGTAGCAGATAAACCTGAAAGTTAGAGGGCATTTCTGTAATTTCATCGAGGAAAAGAGTCCCGCCGTTAGCACGCTCAAAGTATCCCTGATGCTGGCGGACAGCTCCTGTGAAACTACCTCTTTCGTGGCCAAATAACTCGGTGTTTAACAGGTCACTGGACAAAGCTCCACAATTCACTGGAAGAAAGGGCCCTTTATGGCGATTGCTGAGACCATGTATTGCGCGTGCAACTAATTCTTTTCCTGTACCACTTTCACCATATAGTAATACCGTTGCATCCAGAGGCGCTACCTTCTTTATAGCTTTATACAAGCTGCGCATCCCTTTGGACGTTCCCACTATTTGTTTGATTCCACTATATTTCATTGTGAACTAGGTGTCTGTCGATAGATGTTTCGGGAGAAAACGCGATTGATCCTTAGTTTATCTATAATAAATAAACTTACAGGCTCAGAGATAAGTGCAGGCTGTATGATTAAAATCTTAGGGGGTGGAGTTTAGAAGTAAATAAGGGTTTACCCCCAGATGTGGAGTGAATGAACAAACTTGAATGATTTTCTGACGGACCAACGCTTTCCTGTCTTTAAGCTATTGAAATATTTGCGCTCTTAGACGTTAATTCGCGGCTAAATATTTTGTTTTAGGGGAAATAACAATTAGCGGGGGGTTTTGCTACGCGTATCCACTTCCTTACTTGAGCAGGAGTTTTGTAGGGTGGGCAGAGCGCAGCGATGTGCACCTTCTGCGGGTATTCTTCGGATATCCTCGTTTGCTTAAGTGGTTAGTTTCGCTGCACTCAGCTCACCCTAGTCATAAAGGATTCTCCAACAGTCTCTAGAGATAGAGAGGCTGCGGGTGAAATTTATAGCAGCTCGCTAGAATAATAATAAAACAAGCAATATAATCAAAATAAGAGTTAATATTCCACTCGGATAATAACCCCAGCCTCTACTATAAGGCCATGCTGGAGCAGCACCCACAATCAATAGCACTATCAAGATGAGTAATAAAGTTTCCATACTTTCCACTATAAGCTGTTTGTAAAGTCTTCTAACTGGCGTTCTGCTTCCTCCCTACCAATGCCATAACGTTCTTGTAACTTGCCTACAAGAATATCTCGGTTACCTGCAATTTCATCAATTTCATCATCGGTTAATTGACCCCATTGTTGTCTAATTTTTCCACTGAATTGTTTCCAATTACCTTTAATTTGATCCCAATTAATAGCCATAATTATCTCCTTTTTTACTTTAAGACCTTAAGATCTAAATAAATAGCTATGGAATTTATTTGTGTGACTTCCTTGTCACACAAATAAATATAATTGTTAATTAATTACCTCCATAGCCTCCTCCACTAGGCTGGCCTTCTTCCTGAGGGCGCATGGATTTTTCCTCCTCCATGATTTCAAAGGCACTAAACTCGGATCTATCAATTTTCTGATCGCTATTCCTGTCAGCTTCATCAAATTTTGAGCTTAGTGTGCGCCAATCTCTCGCTTCCTCTTCACTAATATAACCATCCTGATTTTGGTCTAGCCCTGAGAATGTTTGTTGTTGCTGGCCTTCTTCCATTCCCTGACCGGCAGAGAATGCCGTATTTGCTAGCATAAAGGAGAGAGCAGCGGCAGAAATCGAAATAAGGTTAAATAATTTTTTCCTATTCATGGATTTATTCCTCTTTAGTGTTGAATATTACGTTGCACAACCGTAATTTCCGTTATTTGGGGTTGCTAGACACTTTACTGAGTTTCAGGTTCTTCGGTTTCTTGGCTCTCGAAAGCGCTGAACTCAGTTACTTGCGCTTCTGTGGGCCAACTATCCTCATTAAAGGTAGGTGCATCAGATAGCTGTTCTTTAGTTATATCCATGTTCAGGATATAGTGATCTCCTTCAGGAGATAGCTGAAGCAATTTCCAGGACACAGCAGTCATTTTTGCTCCTATATCGAGTAGTCCTCCTCCATGGAATAAGACCGCATACTTTATTTGGCCCGATTCATCAATAACTAATTCATTAATTTCTCCTAAGTCTTCATCCCTCCGATTTTTCACCGATTTTCCAATCAATTCACTTGCCTTATAGGCGTCTTTCGGTAACGTTTGTTCAGGAGCTTGCTCCTGGGTATTGGTTTTCTGTTGTTGCTCCAAATCCTGATTTGCGGACAGAACTTTTCCTGGCAGGGCTATGGATAAGGCAATGCTAGATACAAAAATTATGGTTTTTCCTGGTGGCTTGATATTAAAAATTAACTTATTCATATTCATATTCATATTCATATTCATAAACTATTTCTCTTAACCTTACTGCTGTTCAAATTTTGTTTTATTTGATAGCGAGCAAAAACAGTGCCATTGCCGGGAAGGGATAACTATATCTGATTGGGAATCTATAAGGGTTTGATATTTTTGGTTTTGCGGAATTATGAGTAAGCTAAACTTGCAATATTCTTTTTTCGTCGTATTGTAATTGGGTATATACCTTAGCAATTTTTACAAATCTAAACCCATGGAAAAATTTAAGGATTTAAGGATTTAAGGACTCTACTCTAAGGAATAAAAAACTAAGATGAAAACATATCTTTTGAATTTGTTAGAAAAGCTACGGGATAGCTACTTATTTATTCCTATCTTGATGTTATTGCTAGCTATTAGCCTGAGTGCTGCATCACTTATGCTGGATAGGGTGTTTGATATCAATAAATTTTGGTGGGGGTTTAGTTGGATTTACGTTGGGGATGTGGATGGTGCCCGCGCAGTGTTATCTTCGATCGCCTCCTCTATGATTACAGTAGCAGGCGTATTATTCTCTGTCACAATGCTGACATTAAGTTTAGCATCATCACAGTTTGGTCCAAGTCTGCTGCGGAACTTTCTTCAGGATATGCTTAATCAGTTTGTTTTAGGCGCTTTTATTGCAACATATATCTATTGCCTGTTGGTGTTGCGAGATGTGGAAGGTAAATCTGATTATGTTCCTAATCTTTCAGTAACTTTGGCTGTGGCATGGGCACTTCTTGATGTAGCACTACTCATTATATTTATACATAATACCACTGCTTCTATCCGGATCGATAATATCATCGCAACTGCGGGGTTAGGGTTATGTAAGAGTATTGAGCGTCACTTTCCTGATCCAATATCTACTGCTACAAACAACTCTAAAGATGTTTTTGAATATCCGGAGGAATGCTATTTAGTTATGGCCCCAAATAGTGGCTATATACAAGGCATTGATAAGCATGGCTTAGTAGAGTTGGCTACTCATAATAATGTTACAATCCAAGTTGAACATCGGCCAGGGGATTTTATAGTTGAAGGTTCCCTTGTAGCAAAAGTGTGGGCAACCAAGTGCCCCGATAAGAAGGTAGAAGAACAGGTGCATACTGCTATTTTTATTGGCAGGCGGGCTCTATCTGAGCAAGATGTAGAATTTGAGATTCGGCAGTTGGTACAAGTGGCTGTTCGGGCACTTTCGCCTGGGATTAATGATCCCTTTACCGCTAACATTTGTTTGGATCACCTTGGAGCTGGATTGGCGTTACTAGCTAAAAGAGCCCTTCCAGAACCTTACCTTCGGGATGGGCAGGGAACAGTCCGCCTAGTTCTTAATCGACCTAACTTTTCCACCATCAGTGCCTCCGCATTTGATCCGATTCGTCAATCGGGAATTAATAGTGTCCCTGTTGTGATTCATTTTCTGAAAACGATAACTAAAATAGCTTTTACTATTGAACGTAGAGAAGATGGTGAAGCGCTGCACCTACAGGCTGAGAGGGTGCGTGCAAGTTGTATAAAATTATCTTTGGAAAGAGATGACTTTGAGGCAGTAGAAAGACATTATAACTTCTTTATTAAAGCTCTCTCTAGTAGCCTGGGAAAGCGTACAGTCGTTTGATTTTTTGATTGGGTCTAAAAAGCACTAAATTCAGCGCGATCTATTTTATGGGCACTATAATTTTGTAAATTATATACGAGGAAATGTTATATTTCTATGCACTCGCAGCTAGCGGTAGTCATTAATATTTCTTCTGGACAGGGTTTATCTTTATCTTCAGATTCTTTCCGAGACCATTTGCAGACGCTCTTTGCTATACACCACTTAGAGGCTGAGTTTTATTGGGTGAATCTTGAGCAGTTGACAGAGGTGTTGAATGAGATTTGTCGTCGGAAGTTTACTACCGTAGTTGTTGGGGGGGGTGATGGAACACTTAGAACAGCAGCGAGCGCTCTTTCCCAGACTTCTATAACCCTAGGAATACTACCATTAGGGACGTTTAATCATTTTTCCCGTACTTTAGGAATTCCTCTCATATTAGATGAGGCGGTTAAGGTCATTGCGAAAGGTGCTCGAATACTCGTCGATGTGGCTGAAGTCAATGGATATACCTTTATCAATAACGCCTCCGTAGGGATCTACGTCCGCGCGGTGCGCTTGCGTGAGATGCTACGACGCCGGTTAGGATTACCCAAGATGCCGGCAATGGTTTATGCTCTTTTGGCCGTGTTGTGGCGTTTGCCTCGCCTCGATCTACGACTGGCCTCTCTGCCAACGGGATTCCAATCGGTTCGGGTGCCCTTTGTGTTTATTGGTAATAATCCTTACACTTCTAAACCCTTACCTTTGGTTCGGGAGAATGGCCTAGCGCAGGGTTGCCTCAGCGTCTTATTTACCCCTGGAGTTAGCCGGAAAAGCCTTATCATGATGGCGACAAAGGCGTTTCTTCGGCCCATTCAGCAAGATCCGGCTTTTGAAGAGCGCCATGTACAGGAACTCATTATTAGAAGTGCTAAACGACGATTATATGTAGCCCTGGATGGAGAGGTTATTGCTTTACGTTCCCCACTTGTTTTTCGCACACGACCACAAGCCCTGCAGGTCATTGGAGCAGAGTTCCATTCCTAACCAATTGGGCGCTTCCGCATAGATTGTTTAGGGCGAGTGATACCTGTGGGCACGGCCATTTCAGGCCGAGCCCACAATAAAATTTTTTTGGGAAGCCTATTGAGTCCGTTCTTCAATGGCCTCACCGGTCTTTTCTGCCGTATCCCCCGCCTCTTCAAGTGCTTGTTCGGTGGTTTCTTGTGCGGCTTCACCTGTTTCTTCCAAGCGTTCTCGAGTAGCTTCATAGGCTTGTTCAGTGGTTTCCTTTACAGCCTGGCCAGCTTCCTCTAAGCGCTCACCTGCTTCCTCCATTGTTTGGTCAATTCTTTCACCGGCGCTTTCAGCCGGCCCCTCTTGCTCACAGCCGATTAACCAAACGCTACATGCGAATAGAAAGGTCATGATGATAAGCTTCGTTTTCATTTTTTCTCCTTCTGTGAAGTATTTTTTAAAAATTATTTTAATTTCATGCACTTATAGTTGCAGTAAACCCAATAGCCCTACCAGGATAAGGTAAATAGCGACCACAAAATTTAAAATCTGTGGCCGAACGAGGATGAGTATTCCTCCTAGTAAAGCTATCACCGATTCAAGGAATAAGGGACTCATCAATCCTCCTCGACAGAAGCATGGCTGAAAATACTTATATAAAGCATCATTGTGTTGCCCGATGGACAGCGCTCTTAAGGTCCTGCCAAGTTTTTTCAAGATCGTTTTTTAGATCATCCGAAGCTTGTTCAGAAGAGCGGGAAATTTGCTCTATCTTTGCTTCGAACGCGTTGCGCTTTTCTTGTAAGGTAGACAATAGCTTTTCTTTGTCTTCCCTGAGCTTGACATCAGCGGCGGCTTCCTCGGATACAGCCTTTAACTTGTCCATCTCCGCATCTATCTGCTTTAGTTGTGCTTTGAACTTGTCTATAAGGGCTTCTTTGGTAGACATAACTATATTTCCTAATTCTTTGTGCCGTTTAAGCTTATATTAGAGATGGCGTTGCAAATAATACTAATATCCTAGAATAATAATTTTAGCTGTCATATCTAATATAGCAATTAATTTATAAATTACCTCCTTAGAAAGAGTGTTGGTGTAATCCTTGCAGTAGTTTGGTGTTTGATTATGTAAGTGTATAAGTAAATTTTAGACTAGAGTTGGAAGTATTCTTTCATCAGTTATAGTAGTTCCCATTTAGAAGGAACCCCGTTGGACTTGGGTCAGCGTGACTAGACTGTTGGCGGCAAGGATGAGCAGGGGCCGGGGGTCCGGGGTGGACCCACGCAGACTGGTGAACGTCCTTCCCAGGAAGGAGCGGGGCTAGATTTGCCGAAATTCCGCCCAAAGCCCCTTCCTTCAGGGAGGGGATGTAGGGCGGTTCTGTTAATATTAAGTGATGAAACTTAAGGCCAACATAAAAACCCTGAAAGTCAGAGTCAAGGATAAGCATAAGCCAGTCCTTGAGCGCATGGCCTTTGAAGTCAATCAGGTTTGGAATGCGGCTAATGAAATCACGGCGGATTATTCCTACCATGCCAAGATCAAAAATAGGCGTTTAGACGCCCTCCATAAATTCACGACACAAGTGGTTCGTGAGAATGCATTAATAGTTGTGGGCAATGTCAGCAGTTCCAGCCTTGCTACAACTAAAAGGGCTAAATCTGTTTTAGATGCGGGCGGGTTTATGCTGAAAACTCAGCTTGATTATAAATCGAAAGCGATGCAAGCCGGGTTTGTAGAGATCAACGAAGCGTACATTACCCAAGCCTGTTCGTGCTGTGGCTGTATCAGCAACGGTAGTCCGAGAGGTAGGGCCGGTCTTGGAATAAGAGAATGGTCATGCCCTGGGTGTGGGGCGCATCACGATAGAGACGTGAACGCAGCCATGAACATTCTCGCGGCGGGGCATCGCCGTCTTGCGGAAGGAATTCCCCTCTTTTAGGGCGGGAAGGATGTCAAAGCTGTATATTTCAGGAAATGAGAGCCATTGTTGAGGAATTAGCGATGTGGTTAGATGATAGAGAGGTTGCTCTTGATGAAGTTATTCTTAAATGCAAGGATATTGCGCGTGACTATAAAAAAGTATTGAGTCTTACCGATGATCTTCTTTTGGTCCATCTTTTTGAGGAGTTGGCAGAACAGCGCAAGAACTGGGTAGCACGCTTGGAGTCACATATACGTAAGTTAGGGGGGCTGCCGAGCGACATAGATCCGGAGAAACAAATATTAGAAGAAATTATTACCCATACAAAAGTAGCTTTATCTGATGATGAGCGTAACATCTTATTAAATGACCGGCAAAAAGAGGAAGAAGAATTAAAGACACTTGTACAACTAGCATTAAGGCAGGAGATCCCGGAGGAGACCAGGTTGTTATTACGGCAGATTGAAGAAGAGATAGAAATAACTCAGAGGCGTTTGCTTGAAGTTCGTTCAAGAGATTGAGTTATAAGCCTTATAGTTTACGCTATTCGGACAAGAATTTTTTTAAGAAATTGAACGGACAGTTGGTGAATAAGTATCCATAAGTTGTCATTGGCTGCGCAAGTTTTGATTGTCCCGCTCCGCCTGATGATATGCTTCTTCCCTAACCAGAAGACTCTGAAGATAAGAAGCTGTTGGAAAACCCTTTTTGCAAGTAGGGGATTAAGGCGTGTTAGCGCTGTACCCACCGAAATTTAAACGCTTAATGGTGAGACCCTCGTTCATTGCTTGTTCCACCCTTCGCCGAAAGCAAGACCCCTAAGGGTTAGAGCCCTACCCAGCCTTTTTTTAAATCTACTTCCTGTTTTATTGAGTATTAATTTTCATCTAAGAGTGTCTCTTTATAGAGACATAATTTCTAATGTTTTTTGTTATTTTGTTTATAAGTATTTGATTTTGATATATATCAATGCGGCATCTATTTTGCTCTGAAATCATTAGGTAGGCATTCTTGGTGAATGCAATGCTAAAAGGTTTCCCCAAATGAGGTAGGAGGTTTTGCATGGGTATGAAGGATCAGTGTTTAGGGAATGTTATTAATGACCCTGGTAAGCCACTGCTAGAGCTGCATGATATCCAAAAGACGAATGTTTTTATTGTCCATCATGATAAGGAGGCGCAGCATGCACTGCGCCGGATGATCACCTCGACAGCATGGGAGATTAAAACCTATTTTTCGGCTGAATCTTTTTTGGATGAATTTGATCCTGCGCGCCCAGGTTGTCTGCTACTTGATGTCCACGTGCCCAAGATGGGTGGTTTATCGCTTCAGAAACAATTGCGGGATATGAATAGTTTTCTGCCTATCCTTTTTATTTCCTCCCATGGGACAGTCCCAGAGGCGGTAGAGGCTATCCATGGGGGCGCAGCCGACTTTTTTACGAAACCTTGGCAAAAATCAGTATTACTAAAACGTCTCTGGGCATGTATGGAAAAGGATCAGTATGCCCGAGAAAATAAAAAAAAGCAGGAAGAAATTATTGCACGGATGGCCCGGTTAACTCCACGGGAATGGGAAGTCATGGAACTGGTGGTAAAGGGGCGGCTGAACAAGGTGATCGCCTTCGAATTAGGGATTAGCCTTAAAACAGTTGAGAATCACCGGGCGCAAGTAATGAAAAAACTTCAAGTTAAGACTCAGGCAGATCTGATCCGATTGGCTTTATTATGTTTAGACAGAATGGAGCATTGAATTAAAATCTTTTAATAAAGTTAAGAGAGTAGTGCAGAAATGATTATCCAGGGCAAATTTCGTCTCAACTGTAATTTGCCCTGGATAATAGAAAATTCGTTATCTAGACATACCAACAGATATACCCATGGGTGATTAAGTAATCTTCAATTTCCCTATAGTGGTGGAGAACGCCGTCGTCCTAAAATTAAAAAGACTACAAACAAGACAAGTCCTACGATAAATAAAATCCACGCAATCTCTACAGCAATTCCAGCTATTCCCGTAAAACCTAGAAGAGCTGCTACGATTGCAACGATTAAAAAAGTTATTGCCCAACCAAACATTCTACCCTCCTATTCCTATCTTGTTACCTAAATTAAAGTATAGAAGTAAAAGAGTATTTTGTTTTATATTTTTCTTAAAAAAATGATCTTTTTTTAAGCATCTCAGTAAAAGTTTTGAAGTATTTCTGGAGTGAGCCAATAGCGTGAAGCTAGGGGACAGGGAAATCCCCACACCGATTCGCCGGGAGCAAATCGGAACATCCGGAGGATGTTCTCAGGGGGCGCGCCAGGAAGGGTGCGCATCAAACTCTTTTTTCAGGAAGGAAAAGCGGGTTTTCAGAATATCACTGGTTCGCTCCTACAACACCTCATACTTTATTCATAGGTATTTAGAGGCAGTGATCGGAAATGACGATTAGTCTCTTTCAGCACTATAAGTATTCACCTGCCTGTGCCGCTACCCTCTAGCAGGAGTTGGAGTAACCTATACCTCCGTAGTATACTGGTTAAAAAAAGTCAAGAAAACAAAGCTTTTTCTTAGTAATTTTATATAAATCAATAGATTATGTTTTTAGATATTTTTTAAATAGAATGTAGGTTGGGCTGACTGCTAAAGTGTGCTTGTTCTATAAGTTTTTGATTATTATTCATAGTGGTGCTGAAACCTGCCCCAACCAGAGCTGTGAGGAGAAAATTAGTATGAAGCGCTTTTTTATCGGGCTTGTTGTGGTTTTATGGTTGGGTGTCCCGGTTCATCATATAGAAGCTAATGAATTTGATACCATAATCTCCATGCAAGGAAAAGATTCTGCTACCTATTATATTCAAGGAAATATTAGTGGTTATGGAACGGTGGAGCTTATGGTGGATACTGGTTCAGGTTATCTCACCATTAATGAAGAAACGCTTGCTGTGCTTAAGCAGGAGAAACGCATTCGTTATGTAAAAGACCTAAGAGGTATTTTAGCAGATGGTAGAGAAATGATAGTGCCGGTGTACTCAGTCAGCGCTATTCGTCTCGGAAAAAATTGTTGGCTTCGGGATGTTGAAGCTGCGGTATTTCCAGGAAGAACACGTCATATTTTAGGGTTAAGCGCTCTTCAAAGGGCAGCTCCTTTCATTTTTTCGGTCGATCCACCTCAATTGGTGCTAAGCCACTGTGATAGTGCACCTGATAATATCTTATCTAAAACAAATGCTTTTTCTACAGCGAATTAAAACGTAAAAAGTACAAACCTTCTCCTGCCGAGCGATTAAAGAAATCGCTCGGCTAATGCGTGATTAATATAATAGACTTACGCAGTTTGTCATTATCGCGTAGGCGAGAACCTAATTGCTGCCTAAAAAATTGCGGGCATGACGACTCCAGGCCTTTTGCGTAAGCCCTATATAAAATATAAAAATGTTTCTAGAAGGAGAGACTATTCAAGTTCTTTATCCATTGGTTGAAGTTATTGTTGCTTGTTAGGCTGTCTTTCTTTATTCCCTCCACGTTCTTCTGTTTCTATAGTTTCAAAAGCGCTGAATTCAGAGCGATCAATCTTTTCATCCCTGTTTTGGTCTATTTGATTAAATTTAGTGTTTAGCACTTGATATTTTTTAGCTTCATCTTTGCTAACATAACCGTCTTGATCTTTGTCAAGGTTCATAAATGTAAATTGCTGTGACGTACTCTCTGTCTTTGAGTAGGTCTGATTAACAGTCCACTGAGCATGGGTAGGCCAATTTTCTTCACTGAATGTTGGAGCATCAGCTAGCTGTTCCTTACTAACATTTAAGATATAATATTTTCCTTTTTCAGATATTTGAAGTGTATTCCAGGGAACAGCAGTCATTTCTCCTCCTATACCGAGTGTTCCTCCATGCTGTAAAACAGCATATTTCACTTTTCCTGATTTACTGAAAACTAAATCAGCAATTCTACCTAACTGTTCACCTTCTGAATTTTTAACTTCTCTATCACGTAATACACTTGCCTTATAAAGTGGTCGTGATTTTTGCTCTTTAATTTGCCTTTTTGATTCTACTCCCTGGTCACGTTCCATTTGTCGTTGTGGGGAATCTTGCTCTGCGGATAGCGACGCTCCTGCTAGCATAACTGAAAAGAAGCCTACAATAATGAAAATTTTGTGTTTCTGTAATGGTTTTAAAATAAGTTTATTCATGATGATTATCCTGTTTAGTTACCATCAGTTTTTGCCAAATTACTAAGTATTTAGCAAAAACTGCGCCACTGTTCGCATTGAAACAACTGGCGTAGTCGGGAGCTTATAAATACCAATAATTATTAATTATTATTTAAAATTTAACTCTGTAAAAAATTTAAATTCATTAATGAGTAAATGATATTTACTATAATTTCTACACGTTTTTTTGTAATTTTTATAAGCTTAATCATGATCTTTAAAATAGAGATCTTCTTCATCAAATATAGAGTTGATCTTCGTGACCCTTTTGTTGTGTCTCTTTTTTGCGACAAATAGTTTCCTAATATATAACTACTTACTATTTTTTTATAAAATTGTTTGCTTATAGCGACAAAAATCCTAATCATAAGTTAATTTACTTTATTTTCTTATCGCAATCTTATGATTTCATGAGAAAAACAAGAGAACTTGTCTGAGAGGGATAAGGATCGGCTATATTACGCAATTGAGTGGAACTGAGCAGCAAGTTTATGTTGAGTAGGGGGTTCTATTAGTTTCTTACGGTTGAGTGCAACAAAATCTATCAATTTGCCAGGAGCAAATGGGAATGGGAAATTTGAAAATGTTAGTAGGGGGTGTGCCAGGGAGGAAGTGCATCAAGCCGTTCTATATAACCTACGCTGACATGAAAATTTTCAACATCCTCTAATATATTGCGGCCACATGTGGTTGTGATATCAAAGCAGTTAAAATTTACCGGGCTTAAGCGGGAAAAACCCCCGGCTTTTCCGGGGGCTCCCTAAAATTTCTACTCAGTAGCCTCTTGCGCTCTTTCTCCTGCTTCTTCCATTTTTTCTCCGGCTTCTTCCATCGTTTCGTCAACTTTCTCACCGGCGCTTTCAGCTGGTCCTTCCTGTTCACAGCCATTGAGAAAGACGCTGCCAGTTAATAATAGGGCTATCGTTATAATCTTAGCTTTCATTGTATCCTCCATATTTTTTATGGATTTCTTAAATAAATTCATTTTTGTCATCGTGGACATACATAGAACAGTAGCCCATTTCTTTAAAACTACAAGTTTTTGTTTTTGTATAGAGCGTATGAGCCAAGAATTCACTTAGACTTTTGGGTATATTTTTAATGTGAGTAGCATTCCTAATTCTTTGTTCTAAAATTCTAGGAATGAAATCTTAGGAAATAGAAATTTGGATTTTGTTGATTAATAATATACGCCCTGATAAGGAGAAAAACATGAAAAAACCAGCCAAGCACATGATTTTTCTTATTATGTTTATGACTATTTTAATGCTAGGTTGCGCGAGTAGCCCTGAAGAAGGTACAGGAGAATATGTTGATGATGCATGGATTACCTCAAAGGTTAAAAGCGCTTTAGTAGCTGATCCACAGGTGAGTGGGCTTGATATTCAGGTAGAAACTTATCGAGGTATAGTGCAGCTTAGCGGGTTTGTTGATACTAAAGACCAATCCCGGGAAGCGGAGGATGTTGCCCGGAGTATTGAAGGCGTCAGGGACGTTGAGAATAGACTCACAGTAAAATAGGAAAACTAAATATCCTTATAAGGGAAGGATGTTAGCAAGTAAGACTTTCACCACTTTGAGTATCAAATAGATGCAGCTTGTGGACGTCAAGCTGCATCTCCAATTCGTCTCCTTCCGTGGCTTGGCTTGACGCACCTAGCCGGGCAACCAGCCGGATAGCGCTATCTTGGGTAGTCTCAACCTCTAAGTCTTTAGCCAAGCTTTGTAGCCGGTTATTTATTTTCCCTTGAATTTCAAAGTGCGCATAGACGTCAGCGCCCATCCACTCAATGACGTCGACGGTAGCCTTGAAAGTCGGGAGGGTCTCTTTGTCCTCTCCTGCGAGAGCTACATCTTGAAAGTGTTCAGGGCGAATACCGGCAATGACAGAACCCTGGAGATTGGAGAGGCGGTCCCGTAGCTTAGCAGGAAGCTTGAATTTAGCCATGGGCAAAATAAGATATTCGCTTTCCAGTTGAGCAGGGAGAAAATTCATGGCGGGGGAGCCAATGAACCCAGCCACAAATAGGTTACGGGGAGTAGTGTACAGCTCCCGGGGGGTTCCCACCTGTTGTACCTTACCTTGGCGGAGTATGGCGACTCGGTCGCCCAGTGTCATGGCTTCACTTTGATCATGAGTGACGTAAATGGTGGTCGTCCCCAAGCGCTTTTGTAAGCGTGACAGTTCGGTACGCATCTGGATCCGGAGTTTAGCATCCAGGTTAGATAAGGGCTCATCTAGCAAGAATGCTTGAGGTTGACGCACGATGGCCCGCCCCATGGCGACCCGTTGTCGTTGCCCCCCCGATAAGCTAGCCGGTTTGCGGTCCAAAAATTCAGTAAGCTCCAGTATGGTGGCTGCATGATTTACTTTTTGGGTAATTTCTTCTTTGGGTCTTTTGGCTAATTTCAAAGGGAACGCCATATTTTCCCGCACCGTCATATGGGGGTAAATAGCGTAACTTTGGAAGACCATGGCCATATTTCGATCTTTGGGATCCAGGGTATTGATCACTTGGCCATCTACCCGAATCTCACCCTGAGTGATCTCCTCAAGTCCCACAATCATATTGAGCAAGGTAGATTTTCCACAACCGGAAGGACCCACCAGAATAAAAAACTCACCATCTTTGATGGTCAAGCTGACATTGCTTACCGCTTCAGTACCATCAGGAAAGCGCTTAGTGACGTTGTCAATGAGGATCTCTGCCATAATAAATATTTTGCAATGGATTCATAGTACTCTGTACTCCCCTAACTAGCCTTTAACTGCACCGGAGGTGAGACCCGCAACAATGCGGCGCTGAAAAATTAAAACGATGATCACAATAGGAAGAGTGACCACCACGGAGGCTGCTGCAATGGAGCCGGTGGGCAGTTCAAAGCGAGAAGCGCCGGTGAAAAAGGCGATAGCTGCAGGTACGGTTCGGGCTTGGTTAGTCGAAGTTAGGGAAATGGCAAATAAAAAGTCATTCCAAGCGAAAATGAAGACTAAAATAGCTGCCGTGAAGACTCCGGGTGCAGCTAGTGGCACGATCACTTTGCGGAAGGCTTGAAATGGCGTGGCGCCGTCGACTCGGGCGGCTTTGTCCAGATCCCAGGGAATCTCCCTAAAAAAGGCCGATAAAGTCCAGATAGCTAAAGGCAGGGTAAAGGTCATATAGGGCAGGATCAGCCCCAGCCAAGTATCAAAGAGCCCGATTTGCCGCCATAAATTGAAGAGGGGGCCAATGATGGCAATCGGTGGAAACATGGCAATCGCCAGGGCTCCCGAGAGAATGATTCGTTTGCCGGGGAATTCCAACCGCACAATGGCATAGGCGGCAAACATGGCCAAGATAACGGCAAAGAGGGTAGAAATAGCTCCAATGCCTACCGAATTCCATAGGGCGGCTGGAAACTGGGGATCTTGAAAAATAGCCTGGTAGTGTTCAAAACTGAGGGTGCGTGGGAAGAAGCGGTTGTCATTGAGATCAGCGCCTCTTTTAAGGGAGAGGGAGATAATCCAGGCTACTGGAATGAGGGCATAGATGATGACCACTACACTGCCGCTCCCCCAGAAAAGCCGTTCTGCCAGATTTTGGTTAAATTTCCCACGAGCCATCACCGTTCACCTCGTTGTTGAGCCACAGAGGTTCCAAAACCTTTAATAAACAGCACGGCAATGAGTATCACGCAAATAAAGATCAGCACTGAGACTGCCGAGCCAAGGCCCAAATTAAGCCTGACGATAAGGGCATTGTAACCAGTAATGGAGACGGTTTCTGTCCCCTGAGCGCCTCGGGTCTGCACAAATACCGTATCAAAAATCCGAAAGGCATCTAGGGTGCGGAACAGCAAGGCCACAAGCACCGTTGGTTTCATGAGGGGCAGGGTGATCCTGAAAAAACGCTGTATTGCTGTGGCCCCGTCTACCCGGGCTGCTTTAAGCAGATCTGCTGGAATCAGGGTCAACCCTGCCAGGAGGAGTAAGGCCATAAAGGGGGTGGTTTTCCAGATCTCAGTAAAGATAATGACGAAAAATGCTGTCCAGCGTTCCGTTAGCCAGGCGCCTTCCAAATTAAGCAGGGCATTGACAAACCCGGTAGTCGGATCAAAAGCAAATTTCCAGGCTAAGGCAGCGACTACCGTGATAATTCCATAAGGGATAAGAATGGCCGCTCGTACCATCGCGCGGGTAAAAATTGCCCGGTACATCACTAAAGCTAAGCAAAAGCCAAGCACCAGCTCTACTGATACTGAACCGATGGTAATGATTAAGGTATTACCTAATGTTTGCCACCACAGCTCAGAGCTCAGTACACTCCAGTAGTTGCTCAAGCCCACGAATGAGCGGTCATGGGGGAAACGTAAATCATAGCGGTGCAGGGATAGCCATAAGGCATAGAGAATAGGGTAGGCGGTGACGGCTCCCATGGTAATCACCGCCGGGGCGCAGAGTAGCCACCCCAAATGGCGCTCCGCTTTGCCTCGAGCGTTCACAGCAGTCCCTCGGAGTGAAGGGCCCGGTCGATGACCTTCCGCAACTTGGAAATATCCTCCTGGGGATTGATGGCTCTCATGGGATGCAAGGTCCGGCTGATGGCCAAGGAAATATCATTATAGAGAGGACTGGGAGGACGCTGGGCCGCATCTTTTAGGGTGGCTTGGAGGACATTAGCGAAGGGGAAAGCCTTTTCAATTTGGGGATCTTCATACAAGTTTTCGAGCGTGGGCAATAAGCCGCCTTGGGTGGCCGCAAGTCGTTGATGTTCCCTGGAGGCAATGCAGGCAGCCGCTTGAAAGGCCAAATCGGGATATTGAGAATAGGCGCCAACACCTAAGTTAATGCCTCCTAAGGTCACCCGGCTAGGTTTACCTTCGATGGCTGCCGGCCAGCGGGCCCATCCCATGTGGGCAGCGATGCGGGGGGCGTTCTGATGGGCGCTTGGCCAAACATAAGTATAATTAATCATAAAAGCGCTTCCCGCTTCAAAGGCAAGCCGGGCTTCATCCTCGCGGGCAGTGGCGAGTGAAGGGTCGGAAGCCCGGGAAGTCCCGATGCGTTTCATAATGCTTAGGGCTTTTTCAGTGGGTTCTTGTTCTAGGGAGACGGCCTCACCGGTTTCGTCTAGCACGGAGCCGCCTGCAGAAGCCAGCAAGGAATTGAATAAGACGGTCAAGCCTTCATAGCGCGCCCCTTGCACCTGAAGGGTGCCGGTTCCCAGGGATTCGGCCATTTCAATCAATTCATCCCAAGTCTGGGGCGGGCTTTCCACCTGATCAGTGCGGTACCAAAGCAATTGAATATTGCTGGTAAAAGGAATGGCCCAGAGCTGATTGTCATAAGTGGCGCTTTCAATAGTGGATTTTAGCCGCCCTTGCCTGGCTTGGGCCGCCGCTTCATCCTGCCATGGCAAAATCCAGCCTGCCTCAGCGAATTCAGCGGTCCAGATGACATCCATACCAATCAGGTCGATATCGGGGTCTTTTGCCGCTAACCGCCGCACCAGTTGCACCCGTTGTTGGCTGGCATCAGCGGGCAGGGTCACTATATCTACTTGATAGGCGCCTTGAGCTGCCTTTGAGCATTGTCTTGCCGCCTTCTCAAAGGCGCCCGAAGGCTCATCAAACACGTACCATTTTAGGGTAGGGACGGCCCTGTTATTGCTGTCCGAGCAGGAAGCGGCAAGCAATGATAGGAGTAGCGCTACCCCTACCTTGCTAGGGGTAGGGGTTGGGAGCGCCACTGATAAGTGAGCCTTCTTCCGGATCAATTTCGCATCCACTGCCACCACAAGCCAGCTCTTTAGCCCCTCGGGTGGTATCTTCTTTTTCATAAATCACAATATGGGAAAAGTCGGCCTTGGGGAGTTCAGCAACACGCCTTTGGTATTCTTCCGCCGTAATTTCTTCGAAAGGAGCAAGTTGGTAGACTGCCTCAGTTCGCGGCAGAAAAGACAAACCACCCAATATATCCCAATGGTTGTAGAGCCAATTGGCTACCTCGATCCATTCTTCTTCAGCGACAGAAATGGTCACCGAAGGATTGTGTTCGGTGTAATTTTCTTTAACCATCTTCCAATATTCGAGCTGCTCAATTCCATTGAGATCGGTGCGGGTAATACTGCCTTCCGGCGCGCAGACCGGAAACTCCAACACGAAAGTGGAAGCGGTGGTCTCATCTTGCCCCACTTCCGGGTGGTAAGGGAATTTTTGCTCTTTTAACATAATAAATAAGGGGTCTTGAGCGGAAATGCGCACCCGCCGCAGGTAATAAGGGGCATAGCGCGGATGCATTCCGGAGGCGGCATCAACTAACTGGGAAACGGTACCGGATGGTTTGATACAGGTCACCGCGGCGGACTCATTAACCCCTAAGCGTTTGGCGTAGATACGGTTGGTGGCAATGGCCTGATCCCGTAGTTTGTTTAAAATCTGGGAATCTCGCACCACTGGACTGTCCCACTGGCCGGTAATGGAAACACCAAGCAGGTGCTCTTCTTCACAATTCTTTTTCCATTCTGGCGAGAGATAGGGGAAATCAGTCAGCGTGGATTGGTAAGTCCCTAAAATCGAAGCAATCCGGATTTTATCGAGAAGCGTTTCCTCCGTATCTTCCGGGTGGGCGGCCACTTCGGATAAATTACAAAATTGCTTATTGCGCAGGATGATTTCCCCGCAGTTATGCAGCATGATTCCATTTCCATCAAATGCATTCACTCCCGGCACCTGGCAGTCGTATACGTCTTCATGGCCTACTTGTCTAATGCTGACAATTTCATCACTGAACCTTTCTCTGTTTAAATCTCTGTTATAGTCGGAAAGTTTTTGGTTTAACTTGCTTTGTTTTTCTGGATCACTGAATCCGATTCTAAAATTAAAGCGGGTAATGTTGGCTCCGGAAATTATTAATTCGTTATCCGGATTACATTCGTACTCGCTGAATCCTCCCTTTCCGTTTGGCAGCATTCGTTTCCCGGCGGATCTTCTGTTTTTATAGATCGTAGAAATAATACCTAGTCTTGCCAGCATTCTTTGCGCTGCTTGCAAATTTTGATAAATGCTGGATGCCAATCTTATACTCACACCTTTATTCTGCGCTCCCTGGACAGAGCCATCGGCGTCAAACCATCCTTGGAGAAAACCTATATGAAAATCGGATGAGGTTTCTTCTATTTTCTCCGAAATTAACTTTTGTCGGTTAACTAATCCCAATTCCTGAGCCCTTTTTCCCAGATTAACAGATTGGACTCTGATTACGCCTGTTTCCATTGTATGTCCCGCTAAATCCGCTCGCGCTCCAACTGTTTCATGGACAAGGTTCAACGCCTGATTGGCCATTGCTTCTTTGGTGTTTCCCCAATAATCTAAGTTTGCCTTTCCTGTTTTTTCAATATTCCCATCCCCCAGCAAATTTCCAACCAGCCATCCTTCGCGGAAATCACCGGCTCCTTCCCATTCATAATCGCTATGATTGTGTAAAACTATCCTATCGCCCTTACTGAGCTTACACAGTTCTTTCCAGCTCGTTTTTTGAATTTTTCTGGATTCATAATCTACTGTGCGTACCTGATGATTTTTCGTCGCCTTAAGCTTATATCCCTTTTTAGTCTCTACCTCAAAAATTTTTTTGTTTCCAGTTTTGAAAAAGCCTTCTGAGCTGTAAGCCTTTCCATTAACAGCCGGGTTAAATGATTGGTTAATAAGTTTCTTAACTTGAACTGGGCCTTGATCGGTTAAAACCCAGGTATCCCCTGTTACGCAGGGGTTAGTCCCACTGGTGGACCAATAGGGTTCAAAACCGGGCCACCGCCGCTCTGGAAGCTGGGTTTCCAGGCCACCCCGATTGAACAGTCCGCGCTCACCGGTTCCCCCTTGAGCCAGGGCCAGCCACTCTCTGAGAAAATCAGTGGCCTTAGGTTTGGTTTCATACACGGCTGAATTATTAGCCATGGAACGCTGGGGGTAATTGATATAAAAATGGCCGCTTTTCGCTTGACGCATCTCTTCGTCGTCGGCATCGGAAAGGGAGATCAAGGCGGCCCGGCGCACCCCCCCCATCTCCACGACTGCGCCAATCTTACAAATGAGGTCATGGACATCAATGTTACGCAGCCGTTTGCCTTGGGCACTGAGAATTTTTCCACGTCCATACTCTAGCAGGGCCCGTAAGGGTTCAGGACCAGCGCTACGTCCCCCCATGGTGTGAAGACGTGAGCCGGCGGGTCTGACTTCAGAGTAATCGAAGCGGATATCCTTGCCATCATACCAGGCTTGTAATCCGGCTTTTAGCGCATCCCCCCAACCCTCCTTGCTGTCCCCAACCTTGTAGGTGGGCAGTATTTCTCCCGTTTGCCGCTGAATAATCGGCAGTTGTTGCACATTCTGGCTTTCTACCGAAAAACCTACTCCCACTCCAGACATCAGTAGATACAGGATTTCGGCCAGATCTTGGAGCTGGGTAGGGGCGATAAAGGAGCAGTTATAGGCGGTGATGTTATTGACACGGGCAGCTTTACCGGCAGACCACAGCAGGCGCATGGAAGGCATGACCTGTTGTTGCAGAATAGCCTGATGGATTTCCTGATACTCTACCGAGCTGAGATCCTTGCCAAGTTTTTCTTTCATGAAAGCCATGTAGCGTTCTACCGTTTCTATCCACGTTTCGCGTCGGTTTTCTTCTTCTAGCCAGCGAGAATAGGTACGATAGTAAATAAACTCGGCTAAGGCATTGGAGAAAAAAGACTTGCTTTCAGTGGCAAGCTGTTTGACTTTTTCCGGGACTGCTTTGGCTTTTTTTCGGATTTGAGCCCGTTTATGCCGGTAGAGGATATAGGCCTTAGCCGTTTTGGCAAACTCCATCAGGATCAATGTTTCCTCAACCAGATCCTGGATTTCTTCTACTTGGGGGATGTGGGTAGCAGGGTATTGCTGGTTCAACTCTGCTATTACTTTATCGGAGACCCGGGAAGGGTCATGGGCAAGATCCCCTTCTTTACTGGCTTCCATGGCGCGGAATATCGCATG